>CAYMMK010000010.1:0-42136 GCA_964391575.1 uncultured Limnohabitans sp. | reverse complement strand
TCATTCGGGCGGTCTGGCTCTGACGAAAGTCGCGAAGCGGGGAACGCCATTGGGGGTGCGGTCGCGGTAACGGTAGGTCACCCAGGTGCCCAACTCGGGCGGGCGGCGCCTTTGCGCATCGCTCAGACCTGAGCCCAATTCAAAGATCAAACCTTCGGGCGTGCGCACCTGCAAGGCGCCCGTCAAACCCGCATGGCGTCCCTTGCCTGGCTGGTAGCCGACCACCTCGGCCTCTTCATCCATTTCCGGTTTCAGCTTGAACAAGGCATCGCTGCGGCCCGATCGCCAGCGCGCATCGGCCCGGTGCAAGACCAAACCCTCTCCGCCCGCGCCGACCACCGCCTGCAAGCGTTGCTGCAAGGCGGTTGCATCCCCCATACGGAGTTGCTCCACCCGTTGCAGCCAGGGCTGATTGACTGCTGCGATCACCGTCTGCAAGGCCTGCCAGCGGGCCTCGAACGTTCCCGGCTGCGTCGGGGCGTCGAACACCAGGTACCGCACCGCCCGCCAGCCGACATCGTCCGGGCGCTGCTGGCGCACCAGGCCAGAGAGCCGGTCAAACTGTCCATGACCCAACCACAACTCGCCGTCCAGCGCGTGATCAGGCAAGGCCCGCAGGAACCCCTCGGGAGCCGCAATCTCGCGCCCGCTGCGAAAGCGCAAGCGCTGGCCGTCCCAGACGGCGCGAACGCCATCGAATTTTTCGCTCACCAAAAAGCCCTCGGGTGAGCGGTCCGGTGGCCACGGCGAAGCCAACTGCACGCTTGCGAAGCGGGCCAGGGCGGTGTGCGAAAAGGGCCAGGTGGCCACAAGAGTGAGTGCCTGCCGGCGGGCAACAGGCGAAAGAAGCAGGCCGTCCGGCCACGCGCGCGATGGTTTCATGAGTCCCCCTGAAAACCGGCCTCGCCTGCCTGGGCGGACCGTTGTTGTGGGAACATGATGCCCCCAACAGGGCGGCGCATCAAGAGGGGGCTTACACCAGCAGGCGCGAGGTGCGCGGCACGTGTGCCATCAAGAACTCCATCTGGTCGGCCAGGATGCGGCGGTTGCGCAGGATGAAATCTTCCCACAGGCTGGGGATGTAGGGGGTGTAGAGCAAGGGCATGTGCGCCTGCTCGGGAGTGCGGTTGCTCTTGCGATGATTGCAGGACTTGCAGGCGGTGACCACATTCATCCAGTGGTCCCGTCCCTGCTGGGCAAAGGGCACAATGTGCTCGCGCGTGAGTTCGGTTTCGTGAAACGTGTTGCCGCAGTAGGCGCAGAGGTTACGATCCCGTGCAAAGAGCTTGGCGTTGGTCAAGCTGGGGCGCAGATCAAAGGGGTTGATGTTGGGCACACCCTTGGTGCCGATGATGCTGTTGACCGTGATGATCGACTGCTCGCCGGTGATGGCGTTGTGACCGCCGCGAAACACCGCCACCTGCTGGCCCATTTCCCAGCGAACTTCGTCGGCGGCATAGTGCAGCACCGCCTCCTCGAGCGAAATCCAGGACTGGGGCAGACCTTGCGCCGACAGCTTGAGAACCTTCACACACGCCTCCATGAAACAGCAAAAGGGACACTGACACAGCTATCGTGAGTCGCGAACCGGACCGCCACAGACGCCCTCAAGGGCGGGTTCCATGGGCCCTTCATTCGGGCTCAGTCACAATATAACCGGTAAATTTCGCAGTTCATTGACACGGCATGAAGGTTTTTCGCGGTTTCCAACATCGGGATCAGGTCCCCGCCTGCGCCCTGACCATTGGTAATTTCGATGGCGTTCACCGCGGGCACCAGGCCATGCTGGCCCTGCTCAGAAGCGAAGCCGCGCATCGCGGCGTGCCCAGCTGTGTGATGACTTTCGAGCCGCACCCGCGCGACTATTTCGCCAGGGCCCTGCAAAAGCCCGAACTGGCCCCGGCCCGCATTGCCACCCTGCGCGACAAGCTGCTCGAACTCGAGCGTTGCGGCGTGGACCAGGTGGTGGTGGTGCCATTTGACGAGCGCCTGGCCCGCCAGAGCCCGCAGCAGTTCGTCGAGGAGGTGCTGCTCAAGGGGCTGGGTGTGCGCTATGTGCTGGTGGGTGACGATTTCCGTTTCGGGGCGCAACGCGCCGGCGACTACGCCATGCTCGACGCCGCCGGCCAGCAACTGGGCTTCGATGTCGCCCGCATGAACAGCTACGAGGTCCGCGGCCTGCGCGTGTCGAGCTCGGCCGTGCGCGAGGCCTTGCGTGAGGCCCGCATGCACGACGTGGCCACCCTGCTCGGGCGGCCCTACAGCATCAGCGGCCATGTGGTCCACGGGCGCAAGCTCGGCCGGGAACTGGGCGCCACCTGCGCGGGCGCGGGGAATGGCTTCAGAACCCTGAACCTGCGCTTTTCGCACTGGAAACCGGCGGCCAGCGGCATTTTTGTGGTCGAGGTCCATGGACTGACGCCGCAGCCCTTGCCGGGGGTGGCCAATCTCGGCATTCGACCCTCGCTGGACCCCCGGGATGTCAACGGCGGGCGGGTGCTGCTCGAGACCCATGTGCTGGACTGGCCGGCGGCCCTGGGCCCCGAGGGGGGCTACGGTAAAATCATTCGGGTGGATCTGCTGCACAAACTCCATGACGAGCTCAAATACGACGGTCTGGATGCCCTGACGAAGGGCATCGCCAAGGACTGCGACGATGCTCGCGCCTGGTTGGCCGCCCGCCATGGCAATGACAACGCCCAGTCCTTGCGCCGCCAGACCACCCGCGACCGAATTTGACGCTCACGCCCCTGCCGCCCGAGGCAGGACCTTCAGCCGTCCCCGAAAGGGGCCGATCCCCGATTCTTGCGGCTGTGAGCGCCGCCCCGAGTTTGAAGCCATGTCTGAAAAAAGCACCGACTACCGCGCCACCCTGAACCTGCCGGACACCCCATTTCCCATGCGCGGCGATCTGCCCCGGCGCGAACCGGGCTGGGTGGGGCAATGGCACGATCAGAACCTCTACATGCAGCTGCGCAAGGCCCGCAAGGGTGCGCCCCTGTTCGTGCTGCACGACGGCCCACCGTATGCCAACGGCAAACTGCACATCGGCCATGCGCTCAACAAAGTGCTCAAAGACATGATCGTCAAGAGCCGGCAGCTGGCGGGCTTTGACGCGCAGTACATCCCTGGCTGGGACTGCCACGGCCTGCCGATCGAAAACGCGATCGAAAAACTGCATGGCCGCAACCTCGGGCGCGATGACATGCAAGCCAAAAGCCGCGCCTTTGCCACCGAGCAGATTGTCCAGCAGCGCGAGGACTTCAAACGCTTGGGCGTGCTGGGCGACTGGGAACGGCCCTACCGCACCATGGACTTTGCCAACGAGGCTGGCGAGATCCGCGCCTTCAAGCAGGTGATCGAGCGCGGCTTTGTTTACCGCGGCCTCAAACCGGTGTACTGGTGCTTCGACTGTGGATCGTCCCTGGCCGAATTCGAGATCGAATACGCCGACAAGCAAAGCGACACGCTGGACGTGGCATTTGAAGCCGACGATCCGGCCGCGCTGGCCAAGGCTTTTGGGCTGGCTGCCCTGCCCGAGTCCCTGGCGAAGGGGCACAAAAAAGCTTTCACCGTCATCTGGACCACCACTGCCTGGACGATTCCCGCCAACCAGGCGCTCAACGCCCACCCCGGGCTGGACTATGCACTGGTCGAGACCCCGCGTGGCGTGCTGATGTTGGCCGCCAGCCTGGTGGACAAATGCCTGGAACGCTTCGGGCTAGAAGGCCAGGTGATCGCCATCGCCAAGGGCGAGGCCCTGCGCGGCCTGGTGTTCCGCCACCCTTTGTTCGACGTGGATGCGGCCACCGGCCCTTACAGCTACAGACGCCTGTCGCCCTTGTACCTGGCCGACTATGTGAGCGACACCGACGGCACCGGTATCGTGCACTCCGCCCCCGCCTATGGCGTGGACGACTTCAACAGCTGCGTGGCCCACGGCCTGGCTTACAACGACATCCTCAACCCGGTGCAGGGCAACGGCGTGTACACCGAGGAGCTGCCGCAGTTTGGCGGCCTGCACATCTGGAAGGCCGTACCGGTCGTGCTGCAGGCCCTGCAGGACGCCAACCGCCTGATGGCCACGCAAAAAATCACCCACAGCTACCCGCACTGCTGGCGCCACAAGACGCCCGTCATTTACCGGGCCGCACCGCAGTGGTTCGTGCGCATGGACGAAGGCACAGGCGTGTTCGAAGACCCTTCGCAAAAGCCCGCCAAAACCCTGCGCCAGCTCGCGCTGGACGCCATCGAGCAAACACAGTTCTACCCCGAGAACGGCCGCGCCCGCCTGCGCGACATGATCGCCAACCGCCCGGACTGGTGCATTTCGCGCCAGCGCAGCTGGGGCGTGCCAGTGCCCTTTTTCATCCACAAGGATTCGGGCGAGTTGCACCCGCGCACGCTGGAGATCCTGGATCAGGCGGCTGCCATCGTGGAAAAAGGCGGCATCGAAGCCTGGAGCCGCGTGACGGCACAGGAAATCCTCGGCGAGACCGATGCCGTGCACTACACCAAAAGCACCGACATTCTGGAGGTTTGGTTCGACTCCGGATCCACCTTCCGCCATGTGCTGCGCGGCAGCCACAAGGATGCCTACGCCCGCGCGCCTTACCACGCGCAGGGCCCCGAGGCCGACCTGTACCTGGAAGGGCACGACCAGCACCGCGGCTGGTTCCACAGTTCATTGCTGCTGGGCTGCGCGCTGGAAGGCCGTGCGCCCTACCGTGGCCTGCTCACCCACGGCTTTGCCACTGATGGTCAAGGCCGCAAGATGAGCAAGTCGCTGGGCAACACGGTGGACCCGCAAAGCGTCACCAGCAAGATGGGCGCCGAGATTGTGCGCCTGTGGGTGGCTTCCACCGACTACTCAGGCGACTTGAACATCGACGACAAGATCCTGGCCCGCGTGGTCGACGCCTATCGCCGCATCCGCAACACCTTGCGTTTCTTGCTGGCCAATGTGAGCGACTTCGATCCTGCCAAGGATGCCGTGCCCGATGATCAGTTGTTGGAAATCGACCGCTACGCCCTGGCGAGAGCCGCCGAGCTGCAGGCTGCGATCCTGCACCACTTCGAAGGTTATGAATTCCATCCGGTGGTCAGCAAGCTGCAGGTGTACTGCTCGGAAGACCTGGGCGCCTTTTATCTGGACGTGCTCAAGGACCGCCTCTACACCACCGCGCCCAAGAGTCTGGCCCGCCGCAGCGCCCAGACCGCCCTGCACCGCATCACCCACGCCATGCTGCGCTGGATGGCCCCCTTTCTGTCCTTCACGGCCGAGGAAGCCTGGCAGAGCTTTGGCACTTCCGGGTCGATCTTTTTCGAGACTTTCAGCGACCTGGGCGCGCCCGATGCTGCTCAAAACGTCGAGTTGTTGGCCAAATGGTCGCGCGTCCGCGAGATCCGCGATGCCGTCAACAAGGACATCGAAGCTGTGCGCGCCGCCGGCCAGTTGGGCTCCTCGCTGCAAGCCCATGTCATCCTGAGCGCCCCCGCGCACGACCATGCGCTGCTGACCAGCCTGGGCGACGACTTGAAGTTCGTGTTCATCACTTCCCGGGTCACGCTGCAGGCCAGTGCAACGCCGACGGACAGCATCCAGGTCGAGGTGCAAGTGAGCCAGGCTGCCAAGTGCGAGCGCTGCTGGCACTACCGCGACGATGTGGGCCATGACGCGCAGCACCCCGGCATCTGTGGCCGCTGCACCAGCAACCTCTACGGGGCGGGCGAAGTCCGCACCGTGGCCTGACGCCTGAGCGGAGACCGCAGGCCATGGGCAAGACATCAAGGCAGGCAGGCAGCCGCTGGCTGTTCTGGATCGGGATCGCCGTCCTCATCATGGTCCTCGACCAGTTCACCAAGGTGCTGGTACTTGGCAGCTTTCAGTACGGCGAGAGTGTGCCCGTCACCTCGTTTTTCAATCTGGTGCGGGTGCACAACCATGGCGCAGCGTTTTCGTTTCTGGCCGATGCAGGCGGCTGGCAGCGCTGGTTTTTTACCGTGCTGGGCATCGTGGCTGCAGTCGTGATGGTCTGGCTGCTGCGCTCGCATGCCGGTCAGCGGCTTTTCTGCCTGGCCCTGAGCCTGCTTTTGGGCGGTGCGCTGGGCAATGTGATCGATCGCCTGCTGCACGGCTATGTGGTGGATTTTCTGGACTTTTACTGGGACCGCTGGCACTTTCCGGCCTTCAACCTGGCCGACAGTGCCATCACCCTGGGCGCGGCACTGATGATCCTCGACGAACTGCTGCGCGTGCGCCGGGGCCGCTGACCGCCTGGACTGCGCCCGGTCTCGCTGATCCGTCCGGGCAGGCCCGGGGCGGCGCAAGCGATGCCAGCGCCGGGCCCTTGGCCTTCAAAGGGCGATTTAAAGGGTAAGAATGGTGCAGCCGGTGGTCTTGCGGGCCTCCAGGGCCTCGTGCGCCTGCTGCACCTGGGCCAGCGCAAAGGTCTGGTCGATGTGGATCTTGACCTGCCCGGACAACACCACTGCAAACAGCTCGTCGGCCATGGCCTGGGTGTTTTCACGCGTGTTGATGTGCGTGAACAGGGTCTGGCGGGTCACATACAGCGAGCCCTTGTTGCCCAGCAGGCCAGGTGCAAAAGGGGGCACGGCCCCGGAGGCGTTGCCAAAGCTGGCCATCAGCCCGAAGGGCCGCAGGCAATCGAGCGAGCCGTCCCAGGTGTCCTTGCCGACCGAGTCGTAGACCACCTTGACGCCGGCCCCGCCGGTGATTTCCCTGACGCGGTCGGCAAAATTTTCGCGGCTGTAGTTGATGCAGTGCTCGGCGCCGTTGGCCAGAGCCAGCTGGCATTTGGCATCACTGCCGGCCGTGCCGATCAGGCGCAGCCCCAGGGCACGGGCCCACTGGCAGGCGATCAGGCCTACGCCGCCAGCAGCGGCGTGAAACAGGACGTGATCGCCCCGGTCCAGCCCCTCCACCGGTTTGACCCGGCGCAACAGGTATTGGGCCGTCAGGCCCTTGAGCATCATGGCGGCTCCGGTTTCGAATGAAATGCCATCGGGCAGTTTGCACACGCATTTGGCCGGCATCACCCGCACCTCGCAGTAGCTGCCCGGCGGCTGGCTGGCATAGGCGGCGCGGTCGCCCACCTTCAGGTGGGTCACGCCCTCGCCCACGGCTTCGACAATGCCCGAGGCTTCCATGCCCAGTTTCAGGGGCATTGGCAAGGCATACAGGCCGCTGCGCTGGTAGACGTCGATGAAGTTCAGGCCGATGGCTTTGTGGCGGATGCGGATTTCGCCGGGGCCGGGATCGCCCACCTGGACGTCGACGAGTTTCATTACTTGCGGACCACCATGTTGGTCAATCTGTACAGCCAGGCTCATGGGTTGCTCTCCATCTCAGTTGAAGGGTCCGAATGTGCCAGATTCCTGGACTGGGCGCTGTCACCGGATTGTCGCGCCGACCTTTGGGCGACAGCGCCAGCGCCCGGCTCCCCTTAGAGTGCCTGCATGTCCTCCAAACTGACCCCTGTCACGGCCGCCTTGCTCACAGTTGCGCCCCTGTTGTGGGCCGGCAATGCGGTAGTGGGACGTCTGGTCACCGGGCTGGTACCCCCGATCACCCTGAACTTCCTGCGCTGGGTGGTGGCACTGGTGATCCTGCTGCCGCTGGCGGCCTGGGTGTTGCGCCCAGGTTCGGGCCTGTGGTCGCACTGGCGGCGCTTTGCCCTGCTGGGTCTGCTGGGGGTGGGTTGCTACAACGCGCTGCAGTACCTGGCCCTGCACACTTCCACACCGCTCAATGTGACCCTGGTGGCGGCCAGCGGGCCGTTCTGGACCCTGGCCATAGGCGCCCTGTTCTTCCAGACCCCTGTGCACCGCATGCAACTGCTGGGGGCCCTGCTGTCGATCGCCGGTGTGATGTTGGTGCTCTGCCGGGGCGACGGGCAACAGCTGCTGCAGGTGCGCTGGGTGACTGGCGACCTCTACATCCTGCTGGCCACCGCCTGCTGGTCCTGGTACAGCTGGCTGCTGAGCCGACCGGCCGAACCGCGGCCCATCCGCGCGGACTGGGCAGCCTTTTTGCTGGCCCAGGTGGTATTCGGTCTGGCCTGGTCGGGCGTGTTCACTGCGCTGGAGTGGGGCCTGACCGACGCCCGGATCCAGTGGGGCTGGCCGCTGCTGGCCACACTGGCCTTCGTGGCCGTGGGCCCTGCGGTGCTGGCCTACCGCTGCTGGGGCTTGGGCATCGAGCGTGCCGGTCCGGCCATGGCCGGCTTTTTTGCCAACCTGACACCGGTGTTTGCCGCCCTGATGTCGGCCGCCGTGCTGGGCGAATGGCCGTATTGGTACCACGGTGCTGCATTTGCCCTGATCGTGACCGGCATCCTGATCTCGTCGCCCCGGCGCTGAGGTTCAACCGGGGGGTGTGCACACGGCGGTGTAGCGCTGCTCGTTATCCAGCACATGCCCGACCAGCAGCTGGCAGGCCTGTTCCACCTGGCCTTGGCCGATGGCCTGCACCAGGACCTGGTGGCTGGACACGGCATTGGTGATCGGCGCCCGATGGCGCATGGCCACCAGCTGCCAGCGGATCACGTTGTAGCCCGCCAGCAGGTAGGGGTTGGCACAGTGCTCGAACAACAGGTGATGAAATTCCATGTCCAGCAGCGCCAGGGCCTTCTGGTCTCTGGCGCGCTCGGCCTTGCGCATGGCATGCACCCGCTCGTCCAGCGCCCCAGCCAGCGATTGGGGCGCCAGCAGCATGGACTCGCGCAGGGCCGCCGTCTCGATGGCCGCGCGGTAGCGGCACAGCTGCCCGACCTGATCGCCATCGAGCCTGAACACAAAGGTGCCCCGCTGGGGATGGATCTCCACCAGCCCGTCGGCCTTGAGCCGCACCAAGGCCTCGCGCACCGGTGTTTTGCTCACCCCCATGCGGGCGGCCAGCTGGGCCTCGGAGACCTGCTGGCCCAGGGCCAGCTCGCCATTGACGATGGCCGCACGCAACCGCTCGTCGACCAGATCGGTCAAGAGTTGCGGTCGCTTGAGCTTGAGGGCAGGACTCATCGTTTCAGAGATTGACTGGGTCGGGGACGCGCATCAGGGAAATCCAGTACGCTAGGATCTAAGATATCAGATAGCCTACAGCCCTGTCCACCACCCATCCCACCCCGGACCGATGGGACCGACACGACGGAGACCGGATGAAGGCCCACGACCACGCATCGCCGCCTGGCAAACTGCACCGACTGGAGCGGGCGCTGGTCGCCTTCAATGAGGCCGTGCTGATCGGGCTGATGGCCAGCATGTCGGTGCTGGTGATTGTGAATGTGGTTTCGCGATACCTGTTCAACCACTCGTTGGTCTGGGCCGAGGAATTGTCGCGCTACATGATGGTCTGGGTCGGATTTCTGGGTTCGGGTCTGGTGTTGCGCATTGGCGCGCACATCGCCGTGGATGTGTTCCAGGACCTGATGCCCGCGCGCATCGCTCGACTCATGCGGCTGGGTGTGCTGGCGGTGTTGGGGGTGTGCATCGTGGCCATGGGCTGGCTGGGCCTGCAGTACGTCCACTTTGCCTGGGGTCAGGAAACCCCGGTGCTCAACTGGAACTTTGGCCTGGTCTATCTGGCCATCCCTTTTGGGGCCCTGTTGATGCTCCTGCACCTGGCCCTGATCGCGGGACCCTATGTCCGCGAGCGGGCATTCCGCAAGGACGGTGCCCTGTCCGGCGAGGAGGCCACTCTGTGACCGCCACCCTGATGCTGGTCTTTCTGGGCACCATGATCCTGGGCGTGCCGATTGCATTCACCATGCTGATCGCCGGTCTTGCGGCCGTGGGTGTGCAGGGCTCCTTTCCCCTGCTGGTGACGGTGCAGCAAATGTTTGCGGGCATCGACAGCTTTCCGCTGCTGGCGATTCCGTTTTTCATTCTGGCGGCCGAGCTGATGACGGGAGGCGCACTGACCGAAGTGCTGCTGCGCTTTGCCAGCCAGCTGGTGGGCCATGTGCGTGGTGGACTGGGACATGCGAATGTACTGACCCTGACGTTTTTCTCCGGCATCAGCGGCTCTGCGCTGGCCGATGTGGCCGGTCCGGGCTCGATGCTGATCCGCATGATGCGACAGGCCGGTTACCACCCCGAATACGCTGCCGCCCTGACGGCGGCCACGGCGATTGTGGGGCCGATCATTCCACCTTCGATCATCATGATCGTCTACGCGCTGACCGAGCCCAGCGTGTCGATCATGGGGCTGTTCCTGGCGGGCGTGGTGCCGGGGCTGATGATCACCGGCTCTTTGCTGATCGTCAATTTCGTCATCAGCGCTCGCCGGGGCTACCGCAGCAACGAAGCACGACCGCCCCTGCCTGTGATTGCCCGCAGCTTCCTGCGGGCACTGCCGGCCCTGATGCTGCCGGTGATCATTCTGGGGGGCATTCATTTGGGCGTATTCACCCCCACCGAGGCGTCGGCCGCAGCGGTGCTTTACGCCTTGCTGGTCGGACGTTTCATCTATGGCACGCTGCACTTTCACATGCTGCCGCGCCTGCTGCTGCGCACCGCCCTGCTGACTGCCTCCATCCTGATGGTGATCGCCACCTCCGAGGTGTTTGGCTGGGTGCTGACGGTCGGGCAGGTGCCGCAAACCGTGGCGGCCTGGATGGCGGGTTTCCAGCTCGGCCCGATCGAGTTGCTGCTGCTGATCAACCTGTTTTTGCTGCTGGCGGGCATCTTCATCGAGCCCTTGCCGGGGGTGATGATCCTGGTGCCCGTGCTGGCACCGCTGGCATTGGCTGCAGGTATCGACCCCTTGCAATTTGCCATCGTGGTCATCGTCAATCTGACCCTGGGCATGATCACCCCGCCTGTGGGCGCGCTGCTGTTTGTGACCAGCATCGTGTCGGGCGTGACCATGCGCAAGATGACGCGTGAGCTTTTGCCCATGCTGGGCGTACAGATTCTGGTGCTGCTGCTGCTCTCGCTGGTCCCCAGCCTGAGCACCTGGTTGCCGCACGCTTTTGGCTACACCAAATAGGACCTTGCGTTTTTTCACCACGACCCCAAAGGAGACCTTCATGAAGCTATCGACCCTTTTTGCAGCCGCAATGGCCGCACTGGCGCTCACGGCCCCCCTGTCGGCACTTGCGCAGAAAACACTCAAGTACGCCCACTTCCAGCCGGCCAAGGAAGACCAACCCAAGCACGCGGGCGCCCTGGCCTTTAAGGAGCATGTCGAAAAGGCCACCAACGGCTCGATCAAGGTGGAGATCTACCCAGCCGGACAATTCGGCAAGGACCAGCCGACCATGGAAGGCGTCAAGCTGGGCACACTGGAGATGGCCGTGGCCCACGATGGTGCGATTGCCACCGTGCACAAACCCATTGGCGTGCTCGGCGTGCCCTTCCTCTTTGACAACCATGAACACGCCTGGCGGGTCTACGACTCGGCCTGGCGCGATGGCTTCTCCGGCGACATGGTCCGCAAGACCGGCATCCGCCTGCTGGGCGTGGCCGACAACGGGGTGCGTCATTTCACCAACAGCCTGCGTCCGATCCAGACACCGGCTGATATGAAGGGCATGAAAATCCGTATCCAGCCCTCGCCGGTGTTCAAGGCCCTGGTCGAATCCCTGGGGGCTTCGCCGTCGGCCATTCCCTGGGCCGAGCTGCCCACTGCCTTGCAGCAGAAGGTGGTCGATGGTCAGGAAAATGGCGTCACCAACATCCTGGCAGCCAGCCTGTTCCAGCACCAGAAGTACGCCACCCTCAATGGCCATGTCTGGAGCATTCATGGCTATGTGATCAACGACCGTTTCTACCAGGGCCTGACGGCCGCCGAGCGCAAGGCGGTCGATGAGGGTACGGCCAAAGCCGTCGCCATACATCGCAAGATGACCTCCGATCAGGACAAGAACGCCAAGACCATCCTCGAGAAGGTGGGCATGCAGGTGTATGTCCCGACGGCGGCCCAGATCGGCGAATTCCGCCGCCTGGCCCAGCCACCGGTGCGTCAGTGGGCCGAGGCCGAAATCGGCAAGGCCTATGTTGACGACCTGTTCAAGGCCATTGACGCCACCAAGCGCTGAACGCCTGCTGCCTGGCCCTGACCCTGCATGCCCACTGCGTCTGATCGCCGCCCCCTGGTTGTCGCCATTGACGACGGCTATGCCTCGTATGACCAGGAGTTGTCCTTGCTGTCCGGAGCCGGGGCGGATTTCGCCCTGCGGCCCGTGCGGGGCGACGCACAGGCCGCTGTGCAGGCAGTGCGTGATGCCAGCATCGTACTGGTGCGCGAGAGTCCGCTCAGGCGCCCGGCACTTCAGGCAATGGTCCATGGCCGGGCAGTGATCCGCTACGGCATCGGGGTCGACAACATCGATCTCAATGCCGCCCGGGAGTTCGGCATCCAGGTCGCCAATGTGCCCGACTACGGCACCGAGGAAGTCAGCTCCCAGGCTGTGGCCCTGGCCCTGGCACTCAACCGCCAGCTTCTGTTGCACGACCGCGAGGTACGCCAGGGGCGCTGGTCCACCGGTGTCCTGCGTCCGATGCACAGGCTGCGTGGGCAGGTGCTGGGTCTGGTGGGATACGGCCGGATCGCGCGCATGACTCAGGCCAAGCTGGCCGGTTTTGGCTTTGGCCGTGTACTGGTGCACGACCCGAACGTGCAGCAACTGCCGCCGGATGTCACCCCCTGCGATCTGGAAACCCTGTGCCGGCAGGCCGACCTGATTTCGCTGCATGCGCCCCTGACCGCTCAAACCCGGCAGATGATCAACGCCAAACGTCTGGCGCTGATGAAACCGGGCGCGCTGCTGGTCAACACCGCCCGGGGCGGTCTGGTCGACCACCAGGCCCTGTACGAAGCGTTGTCGACGCATCGGCTCGCCGGCGCCGGCCTGGACGTGTTCGAGCCTGAGCCACCTGATGCCCGTCACCCCCTGCTCATGCTCGACAATGTGATCGTGACCAACCACATTGGCTGGTACAGCGAGGAGTCCTTGCGCGACTTGCAGCGCATGGCAGCCCTGGAGGCTGTGCGCGTGCTGCGCGGTGATCCTTTGCTGAACTGGCTCAACCCCTGAACGGAATATCACCATGGAATTGGAAGCTTTGATTGAAGGTTTCGGCAAGGTCGCGATTGCCTCGGTGGCCGATGCGGTCGACAAGGTTTGCGGGCATCGTGGGTATCTGGACCACCTGATCAAGCCGCAAATCAATGACCAGCGCATCTGTGGACCCGCCGCCACCGTGCTGGAAGTGGCCACCGATGAATTCCTGCCGCCGCAGCACGCGCTGGACCTGATCGACGAAGCCCCTCGCGGCAGCGTGATTGTGATTTCGATCATGGGCGGCGAGCCCGATGTCGCCGTCTGGGGAGGATTGATGACTGCCGGCGCCGTGGCCAACGGACATGCCGGTGCCGTCCTCGATGGTGGCGTGCGTGACCTGGTGGAGATCCGCCGCGACTACGGATTTCCTGTCTACGCCCGCTCGGTGAGCCCCGGCACCACCCTGGGCCGCTACAAGACGGTGGCCTCGCAAGTGCCAGTGCGTGTGGCCGGTGTGGTGATCCATCCGGGGGACATCATGGTGGGCGATGTGGACGGTGTGGTGGCCGTTCCGCGGGCGCACGCCGAGCAGGTGCTGGCCATGGCCCGCGACATTGATCAGCGCGAAGCCGAGCAGGCCCGCCTGATCATGGCTGAAAAATCGCTGCGTACCGGTTTGGCCCGCTACGGCCGCATCTGATCAGGCGATCACCCCATGCAAGCATCTTCCACTGCGGTGCCTTCTGCGCTGACCGGCTTTGACATTGTCGCTTTCGGCGAGCCGATGGTGGAGTTCAACCAGACCGGTGACGGCGGCGGGCGCACCTACCTGCAGGGCTTCGGGGGCGACAGTTCCAACTTCGCGATTGCCGCCGCCCGGCAAGGCGCCCGTGTGGCCTATGTGAGCGCCGTGGGGGCCGACCCCTACGGACAGATGCTGCGCGAGCTGTGGTCGAGCGAGGGTGTGGACCATGTGCATGTCGCCACCGATCCGCAGGCCTTTACCGCCATCTATTTCGTCACCCATGATGCCCAAGGCCACCATTTCCACTTCTTTCGCAGTGGCAGCGCGGCCAGCCGCGTTCATCCGTCCGGCTTGCCCCTGCAGGTCCTGCAGGATTGCCGGGTGCTGCATCTGTCGGGTATCAGTCTGGCCCTGTCGGCCAGTGCCTGTGACGCCGGTTTCGCCCTGATGGACGCTGCCCGGGCGGCGGGCGCACGCATCAGTTTCGATACCAACCTGCGCCTGAAGCTGTGGCCGGTGGCGCGGGCCCGCGCGGTCATGACCGAGGCCATCGGGCAATGCGACATCTGCCTGCCCAGCTACGACGACATGGTGGCGCTGACCGGGCTGGATCAGGACGAGGCGATCGTTGACCACTGCCTGTCGCTGGGCGCCTCGGTGGTGGCCCTCAAGCTGGGCGAGCGCGGTGCCCTGGTGGCCAGCGCGCACGAACGCCACCGCATTGCCCCCCACCCTTGTACACCGGTGGACGCCACCGGGGCGGGCGACACCTTTGGTGGCGCCTTTGTCAGCCGCCTGATCGCCGGCGACAGCCTGCAGCAAGCTGCACGCTATGCCAGTGTGGCTGCCGCCTTGTCCACCGAGGGCTTCGGGGCTGTCGACCCGATTCCCCATCATTCGCAGGTCAACCTCGCCCTGAGCGGCGCCACCCACCCATGAACAACAGCACTCGCAGGGTCCTGGTCACAGGCGGCACGAGCGGTATCGGGGCCGGCATTGCCCGTGCCTTCGCCGCACAAGGCGATCAGGTGATCGTCACCGGTGTCACCGCCGCCGAAGCCGAGCGCGCTGCGGCGCAACTACCGGTGCACCAGGCGCTGGTGCTGGATGTGCGCGATGACCTTGCAGTCAGACAACAGGTCGAAGGCCTGGGCGCGCTGGATGTGGTGGTCAATTGCGCCGGCATCATCCAGCGCTCGGTCGAGCACGATCCGGCCGTGTTTGCCCAGACCCTGGACATCAACCTCACCGGAACGATGCGGGTCTGCACCGCTGCGCGTGCCGGGCTGAAGGCACGTGCGGGTTGCATCATCAACACGGCTTCGATGCTCAGTTTCTTTGGCGGCGGCCTGGTGCCGGGCTACAGCGCCAGCAAGGGGGGGGTGGCACAACTGACCAAAAGCCTGGCTATCGCCTATGCGGCCGACGCGATCCGGGTCAATGCAGTGGCGCCCGGCTGGATTGCCACACCCCTGACCCGGTCCCTGCAGGACGATCCGGAGCGCAGTGGCGCCATCGTGGCACGCACGCCCATGGGGCGCTGGGGCACCCCGGCGGATGTGGCCGGCCCGGTGCTGTTTCTGGCCAGTGCGGCCGCCGGCTTCGTGACCGGTGTGGTACTGCCCGTCGACGGCGGCTACCTGATCGCCTGATCCAGCTCAGAAGGTGCCGGGGTAGGCACCGCCATCGAGCATCACGTTCTGGCCGGTCATGTAGCCTGCATGCACACTGCACAGGAAGGCACAGGCGGCACCGAATTCGGCCGGATCGCCGAAACGCCGGGTGGGATTGGACAGGCGGCGCTGCTCCCACAAAGCCTCGAAGGTCTGCCCGGCACGCTCGGCCACCGCGGTGGTGTTCGAGCGCAGCCGGTCAGTGTCAAACGGCCCGGGCAGCAAGTTGTTGATCGTCACGTTGCACGAAGCCAGACGCGGCTGGCGCGCCAGACCCGCCACAAAACCGGTCAGGCCGGCCCGAGCGCCGTTGCTCAGCCCCAGCGATTCGTAGGGCGCCTTGACTGCCGCAGAGGTGATGTTGACTATGCGCCCGAACCCCCGTGCCGCCATGCCATCGACCGTGGCCTTGATGAGCTCGATGGGCGTGAGCATGTTGGCATCCAGGGCCTGGACCCAGGTCTCGCGCGTCCACTCGCGAAAGTCCCCGGCCGGCGGACCGCCGGCATTGGTGACGACAATGTCATAGTCCTTGCCTGGAGCGTGTGTGGCATCCCAGATGGCCTGGCGGCCCTCGGCGGTGGTGATGTCGGTGGGCACCCCCAGCACCTGCACTTTATCGCCTACCTCGGCACGCAGACGGGCCACACTGGCCTGCAGCGCCTGCTCGCCCCGCGCGACCATGACCACATGGACGCCTTCGAGAGCCAGTGCGCGAGCGCAACCCCAGCCCAGTCCTTTGCTGGCGCCGCCCACGAGCGCCCATTTGCCGGCAATCCCCAGATCCATGCAAGTCTCCTTGTTGAAATTCAGTCCGTTCTGGCGCCCGCTCGCGTGACCCACCAGACCCCCGCCAGCACCAGCACGGTGCCGGCAACAATCCACAGGTTGAAGGGCTCCCCGAGAATAAACACCCCCATCAGCAAGGTGGACATCGGCCCGATCATGCCCGCCTGGGCGGTCAGTCCTGGACCGATGCGCTCGATGGCCATCATGACCATCAGCACCGGCAGCACGGTGCAGACCGTGGCGTTGAGCACCGACAGGGCCATCACCTGGGGATCGACCTGGGCCGCAGACAGGGGTCGCAGCAGCAGGAACTGAGCAATGCACAGCACACAGGCGACCGTGCTGGCCCAGCCGGCCAGACGCAATGCGCCCAGGCGCTGCACCAGCTGGCCACTGTAGACCAGGTAGAGGGCGTAGCTGACCGCGCCCAGAAACACCAGCAAGGCGCCCAGAGCGACCTGTTGGCCCGCCAGCGAGACCTCGTGACCGAACACCAGCAGCACCCCCGCGTAACTGATGCCCATGGCCACCATCTGTCTGGAAGAAACCTTGCGGCCCAGCAACAGCCAGCCAAGCACCAGCACCAGGGTCGGATTGAGGTAGAGGATCAGCCGTTCAAGGGAGGCACTGATGTACTCGAGCCCCCAGAAGTCGAGGAACGAGGCCAGGTAGTAGCCGCAAAAGCCCAGGCCCAGTATGCCCGGCACCTCGCGCAGGCCCAGCGCCGGCTTGTGGCGCCCGGCCCACCAGGCCATCGCCACGAACAGCGGCAAGGCAAACAGCATACGGTACATCAGCAAGGTGACTGCCTCCACGCCGTACCGGTAGGCCAGCTTGACAATGATCGCCTTGCCGCTGAAAGCCACCGCTCCGGCCACCGCCAGCATCAGGCCGGTGCCCAGCTGCGCACCTGCAGGGACCGTCATCAAAAGCCTGCAGCCTGCCCGTCGCGCCGTGGATCGCTGGCCGCCAGATAGCCCTCGACGGCTGGATCACCCATGCGCCAGATGAATTGGCCGGCGCCGAAGTCCTGGTAGGAGTCGTTGATCACATCGAGCCGGTGGCCCAGGGCCTGCAGGCCCCGAACGGTGGCCGGGTCCATGGCCGACTCGACGTTGATGTCCAGGCCGGCATTGAAGCGCCATCGCGGCGCGTCGCAGGCCGTCTGCGGGTTCTGTCCGTAGTCAAGCATGCGCACGAGCGTTTGCATATGGCCCTGGGGCTGCATGTTGCCGCCCATCACGCCGTAGCTCATGACCGGCTGCCCCTCGCGCGTGAGAAAGGCCGGGATGATGGTGTGAAAGGGCCGCTTGCCGGGAGCCACCAGGTTGGCGGTGTTGGGCGCGGATGGGTCGGTGCTGAAGCCATGACCGCGGTTTTGCAGGCTGATGCCGTAGGTCGGTTCCACCACTCCCGAACCAAAACCCATGTAGTTACTCTGGATGAAGCTGACCATCATGCCGTTTTCATCGGCCGCCGTGAGGTAGATGGTGCCCCCCTTGACCGGGTTGCCGGCCTGGAAGTCCTGCGCCCTTTTCAGGTCGATCAGTCGGGCACGGCGGGCCAGGTATGCGGGGTCCAGCATCTGCTCGGGCGTGACATGCATGCTGCGCGGATCGGCCACATGGCGGTAAACGTCAGCAAACGCGAGTTTCATGGCCTCGATCTGCAAATGCTGTGCTTGCACGCTGTCGACGGTGAAAGTGCTCAGATCGAAATGCGAGAGGATGCCCAGCGCGATGAGCGCGGCAATGCCCTGGCCATTGGGCGGAATCTCGTGCAGGGTGTAGCCGCGGTAGTGCTGGGCGATCGGTGTGACCCATTCAGGCTGGTAATTGGCAAGGTCGCGGGCGGTCAGGCTGCCCCCGTTCGAGGCTGAAAATCTCTCGATGGCCTCGGCAATTTCGCCCCCGTACAGCGCCTGGCCTCGGGTGGCTGCAATCGCCCGCAGACCGCGAGCGGCCGCCGGAAAGCGGAACAGCTCGCCCACCTGAGGGGCCCGCCCCCAGGGCAGGAAACTCTGCGCAAAACCCGGCTGCGATTGCAACTCGGGTGTCGCTGCCGCCCATTTTTGCTGCACCACCACCGGCACCAGATAACCGCGCTCGGCAATTTCAATGGCCGGCTGCAGCACATCGGCAAAGGGCAACTTGCCAAAGCGCCCGGACAGCGCGACCCAGCCAGCCACGGCGCCAGGCACCGACACCGAATCCATGCCCCGCTTGGGCGGCGCCTTGGCGTCAGGGCCGTATTTGCGGTGAAAGTAGTCCGGGGTCCAGGCCGCAGGGGCTGGGCCGGAGGCGTTGAGGCCGTGCAGCTGATGGCCGTCCCACACGATGCAAAAGGCATCCGATCCGAGCCCGTTGCTGACCGGTTCGACCAGGGTCATGGTGGCGGCAGCGGCAAGGGCTGCATCTACCGCATTGCCGCCCTGTTGCAGGATGCGTACCCCCACCTGCGCTGCCAGTGGATGCGAGGTCGACACCACATTGCGGGCGAACAGGGGCAGGCGGGTGCTGCTGTAGGGGGTGGCGAAGTCAAAGCGCATCTTCAGTCCAGGGTGATCTTGCGTTCGGCAATGATTTTTTTCCACTTCGCCGACTCTCCCGCCAGCATGGCGGCAAACTGTGCCGGCGTCCCGCCGGTGGGCTCGATGCCCAGACGGGTGAGTCTGTCCATCACCTCCGGATCCTTGAGGACCTGGTTGGCCGCAGCGTTGACGCGTTGCACCACCTCGGCGGGCAACTGGCGCGGCCCGAAGAGACCAAACCAGGTGGTGGACTCGTAGCCGGGCAGCACCTCGGCGATGGCCGGCAGATCGGGGGCCAGCGGAGTGCGCTTGGCCGAGGTGACGCCCAGGGCGCGCAACCGCCCTTCCCTGACGTGCGGCAGGCCGGTCGGCAGCGAATCAAAAAGCACATCCACCTTGCCACTGACCAGATCGGGAATGGCCAGAGCGGTGCCCTTGTAGGGAATGTGGACCACAAAGAGCTGGGCCTGCGATTTGAACAGTTCGGCCGTAAGCTGGACGATGGTGCCATTGCCGCTGGAGGCGTAGTTCAGGCGCCCCGGGTTCTTGCGGGCGTGCTCGATCCATTCCTGCACCGTGCGGGCGGGCGAACTGTTGGGCACCAGCATGATCGAAGGTGCGTTGCCCACCTGGCCGATCGGGGTGAAGTCACGCACCGCATCGTAGGGAATCTTGGGGTTGAGGTTGGGCCCGATCGAATGGGTGCTGGAGGTCGACAGCAGCAAGGTGTAGCCGTCGGCCGGCGCCTTGGCCGCCAGGTCGGAACCCAAGGTACCGCCGGCACCGGGCTTGTTGTCCACCACCACCGTCTGGCCCAGCCGCTCGCCCAGTTTTTGCGAGAGGCTGCGGGCGAACAGATCGGTTGCCCCCCCGGCCGGGAAGGGCACGATCAGGCGGATCGATTTGGACGGGTAGGTTTGCGCACTGGCCAGCGGCGGTGCCGTCAGTGTGGCGGCAATGCCCGCAAGGCCCAGGCTCAGGCTCAGGAGTTGGCGTTTGTTCATGCACTGATTGTGTCAGAGGCTCATCGGGTCCGCTGTCGGCCAGTGGACAGTCCCAAAGAAAACGGCCCCGCACCGGGGGCCGTCGAGCACGCGCAGCTGGCGCTCAGTCCTCGACAAACGCTTCCTTGCGCTTGGACTTGACCGAGGGCAGCATGACGATGATCAGCAGCACCAGGGCGGCCACCAGCAGGCTGGCCGACAGAGGGCGGGTCACGAACACACTCCAGTCGCCACGCGAAAGCAGCATGGCCCGGCGCAGGTTCTCTTCCATCATCGGCCCCAGAATGAAGCCCAGCAGCAGCGGAGCCGGCTCGGTGCCGAGCTTGATGAAGATGTAGCCGACGATGCCAAAGAACGCCACCATCCAGATGTCGAAGGTGTTGTTGTTGGTCGAGTACACGCCGATCGCGCAGAACAGCACAATGGCCGGGAAGAGCCAGCGGTAAGGCACGGTCAGGAGCTTGATCCAGATGCCAATGAGCGGCAGGTTCAGGATCACCAGCATCAGATTGCCGATCCACATCGAGGCAATCAGGCCCCAGAACAGCTCGGGATTGCTGGTCATGACCTGCGGACCGGGCTGGATGTTGTGGATGGTCATGGCCCCCACCATCAGCGCCATCACCGCGTTGGGCGGAATGCCCAGGGTCAGCAGTGGAATGAAGGAGGTTTGCGAGCCGGCATTGTTGGCCGATTCGGGCGCCGCCACGCCGCGGATGTTACCCTTTCCGAACGGCACCTCGCCCGCCTTGAGCGCAGTTTTCTTCTCGATGGTGTAAGCGGCAAAAGCAGCCAGCAGCGCCCCTCCGCCGGGCAGGATGCCCAGGGCGGAGCCGATGGTGGTGCCACGTAGCACGGCCGGCAACATGTTGCGGAAATCCTGGCCCGTGGGCATCAGGCCGGTCACCTTGCCGGTGAAGACCTGCCGGTCCTCTTCCTTGTGCGACAGGTTCTGGATGATCTCGCCATAACCGAACACCCCCATGGCAATGGTGATGAAGCCGATGCCGTCGGTCAGTTCGGGAATGTCAAAGGAATAGCGCGCCACACCCGAATTCACATCGGTGCCGATCAATCCCATCAGCAGCCCCAGCACAATCATGGCCACGGCCTTGATCAGCGAGCCCGAGGCCAGCACCACCGCACCGATCAGGCCGAGCACCATGAGCGAGAAGTACTCTGCAGGACCGAACTTGAAGGCAACCTCGGTCAGGGGCGCCGCGAAGGCCGCCAGGATCAGGGTGCCCACGCACCCGGCAAAGAAGGAGCCCAGTCCGGCGGCGGCGAGCGCAGGACCGGCACGGCCCTTGCGGGCCATCTGGTAGCCGTCAATCATGGTCACCACCGAGGAAGCTTCACCGGGCAGGTTGACCAGGATGGCGGTGGTCGATCCGCCGTACTGTGCACCGTAGTAAATGCCGGCCAGCATGATCAGGGCCGCCAGGGGGGGCAAAGCGTACGTGGCCGGCAGCAGCATGGCGATGGTGGCCACCGGGCCCACCCCCGGCAGCACCCCGATCAGCGTGCCCAGAAGACAGCCGATAAATGCGTAAATCAGGTTCTGGAAGGTGAAGGCAACGCCAAAACCCAGTGCGAGGTTGTTGATCAGATCCATGGTTGGCGCCTCCTCAGCCCACAATGAAGGTCGGCCAGACCGGGAACTGCAGATTGAGCAGCACCACGAAGGCCATGTAGCTGCCGATCGACAGGATGACTGACAGCACCAGCACTTCCTTGAGCTTGAAAGTCTCGCCGGCCAGGCTGGCCACGATGGTGAGCGCAAAGATGCCGGCAATCAGGCCCATGGGCGGCAGACCGATGCTCGGCAGGCCACCGATCATGATGCCAAACAGCAAGTTGGCGGCAATGATGAAGGTCAGGGGCTTCCAGGCCCATTTGCCGATCTTGTCGCCGTCGGGTGTTTCCACCACCAGGGCCTTGAAGGCCACCACCGCGCCCAGCAGCGCCAGGATGATGCCCAGCATCAGCGGAAAATAGCCCGGGCCCATGCGGGCAGCGGTGCCGATGCTGTACTTCGTGGCCCCGTAGGCGAATGCGCCGCCGACGGCCATGAACAGCAGCCCCGACACAAAGTCTTTCTGACTTTTGATGTTCACGAGTTGAATCCTCCAGATTGGAAGTCCCGATTGTGGAGGAGGGATTCGGGAGATGGCATGTGGGTTCCACCTATGCCCGGACCGGCCCGAAACTCATGGTTTACCCTGATTCAGCCTGGGTCCCGGGGCTCTCCATCAGGAACGAAGCACCGGCTTGAGCACCCGCAGCCAATGCAGGGCCGGCAGCCCCCAGCGGCGCTCGATGGTCTCGGCGGCCTCCTGCAAGGCCTGCCGACCGGGCCGCCAGGCCCTGCGCTGTGCCAGCACGATGGTGTTGCCCTCCCGGGTGGGTTTAAAGGTCCAGACTGCCTCCTGGCCAAAAGCGCTGCAAATTTTTTGCAGACTGTCCTCGAAACGCGACGAGCGGCCAAACAGATTGACCGTCATGCAAGCCTGCGGAGAAAGCAAGGCGCGGCAGTCCCTGTAGAAAGCCTCACTGTCGAGCACTGGCGCCGCTGCCTCGTGGTCATACAGGTCCACCTGCAGGGCGTCCACCACGCCGCGCCACTGCGCAGCGCGGATCTCGCGGGCAGCATCGGCGATCACCACCCGCAGTCTGGCGTCATCCGGGGGCAGCCTGAACCAGCCCCGGCAGGCGTGCAGCACGCCCGGATTGATTTCAATGGCCGTGCAGGTCATCCTGAGTTTTTTGTGGCAGAACTTGGTGATTGAGCCTGCACCCAGTCCGAGCTGCATGGCATGCGCACCGGCGACTTCGGCAGCCGGCATGAACAGCAGCCAGGCCATCATGCGCTGCACATAGTCAAGCTCGATGTCGTAGGGCCGGTCGATGCGCATCGAACCCTGGATCCATTCGGTGGCCAGATGCAGGTAGCGGATATCGCCATCTTCGGAAAAATTGACCTCGGGCAGTGGGGTCAATGGTGCCGTGGATCCGGATGGACGAGAGTAAATCATGGTCAGATGGAAATGACTGTGGAAGACCGTGGACAGTGTAGAGAAAGACTCAGTCCTCACCGACTGCTCTGCATGGCACGGTCTTCCAAGATGGCAGACGCAGCAGCCCTGGCAGTACACGCTGCGCGTTCGCCACAGTCAGGCGCTGTATCTCTGTCACAGGAAGATCTCGCAAGCGAGCCATTTCATGACCAATGCGTGGCAATTCCGCCGGTAGATTACGTCCCTGGGGCATGCCTTGGGAACGATCGGCTGCAGTGCGGTACAGCCACTGAGGTGGAATGTCGGGGGCATCGGTTTCAACCACCAGAGACTGCAATGGCAGCTGCTGTAAAAGCGCCCGAAGCGCGGTGGCTCGCTCGAAGGTGATGGCACCGCCAAACCCCAGCCCAAAGCCCAATGCAATGAAGGCCTGGGCCTGCTGCAGGCTGCCATTGAAGGCATGAGCGATGCCGCCAGACACCCCGATCTGCCGCAGTCCCTTGACCAATGCATCGGCCGAACGCCTCACATGCAGGATGACCGGCAGCCCGTGCCGACGCGCCAGGCGCAGCTGGGCGATATAGAACTGCCATTGCCGCTCGCGCATCTCGGGTGTGCACAGCGCCGGCACAAAAAAGTCCAGACCGATCTCGCCCACCGCTACGAGGCGCGGGTCCCCACGGCAGGCACCCAGAGCCTCATCGAGCGCCAGCAAGTCCTGGTCGGCCGCCTGCGGAACATACAGCGGGTGAATCCCCAACGCATAGGCGTCGCCATGCGCGGCCGCCAGGGCCCGCACCCCCGGCCAGTCGCGCCGCTGCACCGCCGGCAGTACGCACAGTTTCACGCCGGCCGCCCAGGCCGCTTGACGCACGGCCTCACGGTCGGCGTCGAATTCAGGGGCGTCCAGATGGCAGTGGGTGTCGATCCACATGCACAGCCTCGCGACGACTCAGCCGGCCTGCTGGAGTACGCCGCCGACCAGCTGCAGCTGCCGGTCGCAGCGGGCGGCGAGTTCTCGGTCGTGCGTGACGACGACAAAAGCGGTACTGCGCTCGCGGGCGAGCTGCAGCATCAGATCGAACACGGTGGCGGCGGTGCTGCGGTCGAGGTTGCCGGTAGGTTCGTCGGCCAGCACGCAGGCCGGCTCGGTCACCAGGGCTCGGGCGATGGCCACGCGCTGGCGCTCGCCGCCCGAGAGTTCGGCCGGGCGGTGGTGCAGGCGCCCTCCCAGGCCCACACGTTCGAGCCAGACCTGCGCCTGCGCCTGTGCCAGGCTGCGGTCGGTACGACGGATCCACAGGGGCACGGCCACATTGTCGAGTGCGCTGAATTCGGGCAGCAGGTGATGGAACTGGTAGACAAATCCCAGGTACCGGTTGCGCCAGACGCCCTGCTCGGCCGGACCCAGGGCATCAAGGCGCTGGCCCCTGAGCAAGACCTGGCCGGCACTGGGCGCATCCAGCCCGCCCAGCAAATGCAAAAGCGTGCTTTTGCCCGAGCCGGAAGCACCCACGATCGCCAGCGTTTGGCCGGCCTGCACATCAAGGTCGACGCCCTGCAGCACGGTCAGGTCGATACGACCTTCGGTGAAGCGCTTGCCCAGGCCGCGGGCCGCCAGGAGGGTCTCATTCATAACGCAAGGCCTCTGCCGGGTTGACCCGGCTGGCGCGCCAGCTGGGGTAGAGCGTGGCTACAAAGGAGAGCAGCAGCGAAATCAGCACCACCGGCACAATGTCGCCGGCCATCGGTTCGCTGGGCATGCGGCTGATCAGGTAAATGTCCTTGGGCAGGAAACTGGCATTGAAGAGCTGTTCGATGGCTGGCACGATCAGATCGATGTTGAAGGCCACCAGCAAGCCCAGCAGCAGCCCCCCCAGGGTGCCGATCAAGCCGACAGCGGCGCCCTGCACCACAAAAATGCCCATCACGCTGCCCGGGCTGGCACCCAGGGTGCGCAGGATAGCAATGTCGGCGCGTTTGTCGGTCACCGACATCACCAGGGTGCTGACCAGATTGAAGGCCGCCACCGCTACGATCAGGGTCAGGATGATGAACATCATGCGCTTTTCGACCTGCACCGCGGCAAACCAGGTGCGGTTTTGCTGGGTCCAGTCGCGCACAAAGTAGCGCCCGCCCAGCTGTATCTGCAACTCGCCGGCCACTTCACGGGCCTGGTGCAGATTGCGCAGTTTCAGGCGAATGCCCGAGGGCCCCTCGAGTCTGAACAGACGGGCTGCATCGTCCACATGCATCAGCGCCAGGGACGCGTCGTATTCATGGTGGCCAGAGGAAAACTGACCCACCACATCCATCTGTTTCATGCGCGGCACCACTCCGGCGGGCGTAACCTGCCCCGAGGGGGTAACCAGCGTCAGGCGGTCGCCATTGAGCACCCCCAGGGCCAGGGCCAGATCCCGTCCTGGCACGATGCCGAAGCGTCCGGCTTGCAATTGCGCCAGAGGGCTGGCTGCATCCTGTGGACCCAGATCACTGACCTGGGGCTCCAGTTGCGGATCGATACCCCGCACCAGCACACCTTTCATGTCTTCGCCACGGGCCAGCAGGGCTTGCGCGCTGATGAAGGGTGCCGCCCCCAGCACGGCAGGATGCGCCCGCAGGCGGGCCAGCACATCGGGCAAATCACTGACCGCCTCGCCATCGACGGCATAAATTTCGACATGCGAGACCACGCCCAGCATCCGGTCACGCACCTCCTTCTGGAAGCCATTCATGACCGAAAGCACGATGATGAGTGCAGCCACACCCAATGCAATGCCCAGCATCGAGACGCCGGAGATGAAGGAAATGAAACCGTTGCGCCGGGTGGCCCGGCCGGCGCGTGTGTAGCGCCAGCCCAGCCGCAGCTCGTAGGGCAATGCGTGAAAAATGGACATATACCGTATTGTGACCAATACGCGGTGCTTCAAGCCCCGAGCCTGCGACAATCTGTGGCCATGCTGTTGATCATTCCTTATGCGGCCAGCCACAGCTTCGGTGCCTCAGACGATGGCAACGCCCTGCCACGGCCACGGCTTCAGAAATTGCTGGGCCTCATGCAGCTCGATCGGCAATGGCTGGAGGACCCCCAATCCTCGCTGTGCATGCCCCATGAACGTGCCATGGCTGATGTGCTGGGCTGGGATGCGCAGTCGCAAGCCCTGCCCTGGGCGGCTTTGCAGGTTGCCCGGCAGGGGGCTGTCACGACGCAGGCCTGGGCTTGGATGACGCCGTGTCACTGGCAGGTCGGCATGGACCAGGTGCTCATGCCCGACCCTCAAGCGCTGGCGTTGACCGAAGCGCAATCGAAGGCACTGATGCACGCCGTCTCACCCCTGCTGCACGAGGATGGCCTGCAGCTGCACTGGCATGACAGCCACCACTGGCTGCTCGAGGGCGATTTGCTGGATGGTCTGGCCTGCGCCAGCCTCGAGCGGGTGTGCGGACACAATGTCAAGCACTGGCTGCCGCAAGGGCCTGGCGCACGCACACTGGCCCGGCTGCAGAGCGAGATACAGATGCTGCTCTATCACCACCCGGTCAATGAGACCCGTGAACACCAGGGGCAAGCCCCGGTAAATGCTTTCTGGCTGCATGGCGCCGGCCGTCTTGAAAATCGGGCCTCCGCAAACCGCGTTGCCGCCCGCATGCCCATGGAACTGCGAGACAGTGCCCTGCGCGGCGACCTGCAGGCCTGGCGCATGGCTTGGCAGGACTTGGATGCCGGCCCGGTGGCTGCCTTGCTCGAGCATGTGCAGCGCTCGGGAGAAGGCACCCTGATCCTGTGCAGTGAATCGCGTGCGCAACGGTTTGTCGCGCGCCAGGCGGGCGGGTTCGAACGCCTGCTGCGCAAACTGAGGCCCACACCGCTTGCCCGCCATCTGCAGGCATTGACCCTGCCATGAAACTCCTGATTCGCGAAGTCCCGCCGCGCAGTGCCTGGACACTCGAGCAGGCTGGCATCCACCCCCTGCTGGCCCGTCTGTATGCAGCACGCGGTGTCCGGTCGCGCGATGAACTCGATGACGGGCTCGAGCGTTTGCTGCCACCCGACACACTCAAGGGCAGCCACGAGGCGGCCGTGCTGCTGGCCGATGCCATTGCCCGGGGCGACCGGTTGTGCATCGTGGCCGATTACGACTGTGATGGGGCCACCGCCTGCGCTGTGGGTGTGCGCGGCCTGCGCATGCTGGGCGCCGAACGGGTCGGCTATCTGGTGCCCGACCGGGTGGTCGATGGCTATGGACTGACCCCGGCCATTGCCGAACGCGTCCGGGCCCAGGGGGCCGATGTGCTCATCACGGTGGACAATGGCATTGCCAGCCTGGAAGGTGTGCAACGCGCACAGGCGCTGGGCTTGCAGGTGCTGGTGACCGACCATCACCTGCCAGGCCCGGCCTTGCCTGCGGCCGAAGTCATCGTCAACCCCAACCAGCCCGGTTGCGCTTTTGAAAGCAAATCCATCGCCGGTGTGGGTGTGATGTTTTATGTTCTGTTGGCCCTGCGTGCCGAACTCCGGCAACGAGGCAGGTTCAACGCGCAGCCACAGCCCCGGCTGGACACGCTGCTGCCCCTGGTGGCCTTGGGCACGGTCGCCGATGTGGTGCGCCTGGACGCCAACAACCGCCGTCTGGTGGCCCAAGGCCTCAAACGGGTGCGCAGCGGACATCTGCCGGCCGGCATGTCGGCCTTGTTCCGTGCGGCCGCCCGTGAGCCGCAGCGTGCCAACACTTTTGATTTTGGTTTTGCGCTGGGCCCGCGGCTCAACGCCGCAGGACGACTGTCGGACATGACGCTGGGCATTGAATGCCTGCTCACCGATGACCCGCTGCGGGCCGAGGCGCTGGCCCGACAGCTCGACGGCATCAACCGGGAGCGGCGGGTCATTGAAGCAGACATGCGCGAGACGGCCCTGCAGCTGGCCGAGTCCCTGTTTGAAGAGGATCAGGAGCCCCCCGCCGCCCTGTGCCTGTTCGACCCTGAATTCCACGAGGGCGTGGTGGGTATTGTGGCTTCTCGCCTGAAAGACCGGCTGCACCGGCCCACTTTCGTCTTTGCAGCCAGCAGTGCCCCCGGCAAGGAGCATGAACTCAAGGGTTCGGGGCGTTCGATTGCCGGATTTCATTTGCGCGATGCCCTGGATCTGGTGGCCAAGCGCGCACCGGGGGTGCTGTTGCGCTTCGGGGGGCATGCCATGGCCGCAGGCTGCACCATTGCCGAGGAAGACTTCGAGGTGTTCGAGGCCACCCTCAACCAGGTGGCCCTGGAGTGGCTGGACGCCTCTACCCTGCAACGGCAACTGGAAACCGACGGCCCCCTGCCGCCTGACTACCGACGGCTGGAGCTGGTCGATGTCCTGCAGCAGGAAGTCTGGGGGCAGGGCTTTGCGCCGCCCCTGTTTTGCGAGGAGCTTGACGTGGTCAGCCAGCGGCTGGTCGCCGAGCGTCATCTCTCGCTCAAGCTGCGCCATCAGGGACAAACGGTCGAGGGCATCTGGTTCAACCGCACCGAGCCCCTGCCCGCGCGCGCCCGGCTGGCCTACCGACTCGAAGCCGATGAATGGCAGGGCGTACGGCGCCTGCGTTTCCTGGTCGAGGGCGCAGAGTTTTAGGCGGCTCAGGCCCGCTGCGCAGCCAGGGCCCGGGAGACCGCGGCGGGCACCAGCTGCGAGACGTCCCCCCCCAGGCGGGCAATTTCCCTGACCAGAGTGCTGCTGATATGCTGGACTTCCGCGCGGGTGTACAGGAACACAGTGTCTACATTCGGCGCAAGATGGCGGTTCATGCCGGCCATTTGCACTTCGTAGTCGTAATCGGTGACCGAGCGTAAGCCGCGAACGATCACACTGGCCGATTGCGCCTGGACAAAATCGACGATCAGGCCCTCGAAGGGCAGCGTCTGCACATTCGGGCAGTCCGAGAGCACCTCTCGGCACAGCGCCAGCCTTTGCTCCAGGCTGAGCAACGTTTGCTTGTGGTGGGCCCGGGCCACCGCGATCACCACCCGCCCGAACATGCGCGCGGCACGCCGGACCACATCTTCATGTCCTCGGGTGATGGGGTCGAAAGTGCCGGAATACACGGCAACCACAGATGAAGTCATGCCCGCTCCTGAGCGCCTTGAACGGTTGTGATTATGCAGTGCGCTGCAACAAATGGGCGTGCACCGCACCCGCCTTGAGGTGCCTGTAGATCTTCAGGGACCAAGCTGCCAGATCTGCATCCAGCCAGGGCCGAGGAGCCTCCAGGTACACCCAGCCCCCGACCGGAATGCGCTGGCTGGCGATCTGCAGCGCCGGTGCAAACAGGTCACTGTCGAAGGGCGGGTCCACAAAGACCAAGTCATAGGCTTCGGCCGGCAACCGGGCCATCACCTGCAGCGCGTCGCCCGCTTGCAGCTGCACGTCCTGGGCCTGGAGTCTTTCAACCTGGTGGTGGAGCAGGCGCCGAAGCTCGCTGTCGCGCTCGATCAGGAGCACCTGCGCAGCGCCGCGCGAGGCAGCCTCCAGCCCCAGAGCACCGGTACCGGCAAAGGCGTCAATGCAACGCCAACCCTGAAGGTCCTGGCCTAACCAGTTGAACAGGGTTTCCCGCACCCGGTCCGGTGTCGGTCGTAAACCCGGTTTGTCGGGCACCTGCAGGATGCTGCGGCGCCAGCGACCGCCAACAATGCGGATGGTGTGGGCCGGCCGGCCGGGCACCGGCAGGGATCCCGCCGTGCGGTTGGTGGAGCGTCGCGCCGGATTGGGCATGGGGCAAGTGTAGGGCTTGCCGTCCCGGCGCCTTCATTGGAGGGACCTGTGGTCGAAAAAAACCAGCCCAGACCGGGTCGGGGCTGGTGAAGTCAGGTCACCGGGGCGACCTGAACGGCGCAAGCACGGTTTACTTCATGCGGGCTGGGGCCTTCTTGGCGGCGCGCTTGGCTTTTTTGGCGCCCTTTTTTTCTGCCTGAGCTTTGGTGTCTTGTGGCACGGCCTGGGTTGCGGCCACTGCAGAGGTGGCTGCCGTTGCTGCGGGAGCGGTGGCCGTCTGGGCAGAAACCGATACAGCCAGAGCGGAGAGCAAAAGAGTGGCCAACAACTTGTTCATGAGGAAACTCCTGTGAGTCAATGGTCCGGCACGGTGTCGGACCTGCCTACACAACGCAGCCCGTTTTGACCCTGATGACTTGTAAACCGGCCAGGTGTAACGGCATGTGTCACCTGGGTCTCATCGACATTGGCCTTGCCTCCGGGCGGGATACACAAACCCGGATCGGGACAGCGTCTGCCAGGGCCGTGGGGCGCGGACGGCCCCCTGACCTGACGGCCTGCCTACAATGAAGGTTCTCCAGATATTCCTGCCCATGTTCAGCTTTTTTCGCAAGAAGACTTCCCCCCCTTCCCTTGGGCCATCCACCGCCCCCACCCCGATGGCGACGATCGAGGATGCCAGCCCGGCGCCAGCCGAAGCCTCAGCGGCTACAGGCCGACAGGGCTGGCTCCAGCGCCTGAAGGCCGGTTTGCGCAAAACCGGCTCAGGCATTGCCACTGTCTTTACCGGCACCCGGATCGATGACGCCCTGTACGAGGAACTTGAAGCTGCGCTCTTGATGGCCGATACAGGCGTGCAGGCCACCCAGGCCCTTCTGGACGATCTCAAGCACAGGGTCAAGGACGCCAGGGTGACCGACCCTGCAGGGGTCAAGGCCTTGCTGGCCGATGCCATTGCCGATTTGCTTCAGCCCTTGCAAAAGCCATTCGACATCGGGGCGCACACGCCCACGGTGATCATGGTGGCGGGCGTCAATGGCGCAGGCAAAACCACCTCGATCGGCAAACTCACCAGGCATCTGGCCGATGAAGATCAGTCGGTGCTGCTGGCTGCAGCCGACACTTTTCGCGCTGCTGCCCGCGAGCAATTGGCGGTCTGGGCCGATCGCAATACGGTTGAAATCATCAGCCAGCAAGGCGGCGATCCGGCCGCGGTCAGCTATGACGCGGTTTGCGCCGGCAAGGCCCGCGGCAAGGACGTTGTGCTGGTGGACACGGCTGGCCGTCTGCCCTCACAACTTCACCTCATGGAAGAGCTCAAGAAAATCAAGCGGGTGGTGCAGAAGGCCGATGCGGGCGCTCCACACGAAGTCTTGCTGGTCATTGACGGCAACACCGGCCAGAACGCGCTGGCCCAGGTCCGGGCCTTTGACGAGGCCCTGGGCCTGACGGGCCTGATTGTCACCAAGCTCGATGGCACCGCCAAAGGCGGCGTGCTTTGCGCCATTGCGCGTGAAAAGCCGGTCCCGGTGTATTTCATCGGCGTGGGTGAAAAGCTCGAGGACCTGGAAACCTTTGACGCCCGGGAGTTTGCCCAGGCTTTATTGAGCTGAACCGCCTGACCGGCCCTGACCCTTCACTGTCCCGGCACCCACCCCCCACCGGCGGGTGTGCGAGCGGCCGCACACTGCCCGCGGGTCCAATGTGTAACTGCCTGTCACGCCAAGGGTTTTTCAAACCCCATGACTTTTAGCACTCATCGCTGAAGAGTGCTAACATTGCCCTATTGAAAGGAGATCTGGCATGTCCATTTCATCTTCACACACCGGCAACGCCCTCGCCCTGAGCAGCCCATGGGCTGTGGTGCCCTCGCTGGGCCATCTGGATGCCTACATCAGCGCGGTCAATCGGATGCCCATGCTTAGTCTCGAGGAAGAGCAGGAAGCGGCCCGCAAGCTCAAGGAAAGCAACGATCTGGAGTCTGCCCGCAAGCTCGTGCTCTCGCATCTGCGGCTGGTGGTGTCCGTATCCCGCCAGTATCTGGGCTATGGCCTGCCCCATGGCGATCTGATCCAGGAAGGCAACATCGGCCTGATGAAGGCGGTCAAGCGGTTTGACCCCGATCAGGGGGTGCGGCTGGTGAGCTATGCCCTGCACTGGATCAAGGCTGAGATCCATGAGTACATTCTCAAGAACTGGCGCATGGTCAAGGTGGCCACCACCAAGGCACAGCGAAAGCTGTTTTTCAATCTCCGCTCAATGAAGCAGGGATTCAAGGCAGACGCCCAGGAGGGTACCCACCGCGACAGCCTGTCCAGCGCCGAAGTCGACAAGGTCGCCCGCCAACTCAACGTCAAGCGTGAAGAAGTTCTGGAGATGGAGACACGCATGGCCGGGGGCGACGTCCTGCTCGATCCGGCCCCGGGGGAGGATGGTGAACAGGCCTTTGGCCCGATCGCCTATCTCACCGACGCCAGCCATGAGCCCACGGCCATGATCGAAGCCCGCCAGCGCGACCTCATGGCCAGTGATGGCCTGACCGCAGCTCTGGAGAGTCTGGATCCTCGCAGCCGCCGCATCGTCGAGGAACGCTGGCTCAAGGTCAATGACGACGGCTCCGGCGCAATGACGCTGCATGATCTGGCCGCCGAGTACGGCGTCAGTGCAGAGCGCATCCGCCAGATCGAAGTGGCCGCCATGAAAAAAATGAAGAAGGCTCTGGTCGAATTCGCCTGAGCCATTTCACTTCTGGGCCACACCCAGGGCCCGAAAGCATTCGGGCCCTGGGTGTGGATGCAATGCGCAGTGGTCGATCAGCTCAGAGCCCTCCAATGTCATCACTGGATGTTGGCATTGAGTCGGATGATGGCGCGACCATCCTTGCTTCGGGTGCCAGTGGATACTGCCATCTGGCGAAGGGTACTGACCACGCTGTCATGACTGATGGTGGGGTAACGACCTTGCAGCAAGGCGGCAGCGCCACCTGCGTGGGGAGCGGCCATGGACGTTCCTGAAAGGGTGGCCACACCGCCCCCCACCTTGAGCGAGGCCACGCCAACGCCCGGGGCCCAGATGTCCACACAACTGCCATAGTTGCTGAACGAGGCCTCGACGTCGCTGCTGTCCGTGGCAGCGACCACCAGCACACCGGGCGTGGCGCCGCCGCCTGTACGAGCCGGTGAACTGGTGCAGGCATTCACGGAAGCATTGCCTGCGGCGATCGTGAACACGATGCCCTTGGCTGCAGTTGCGCGTACGGCGTCATCGAGCAACTGACTTGCGCCACCCCCCAGACTCATGTTGACCACAGCGGGTTTGACGGCATTGACCGCCACCCAATCAATGCCCTTGATCACCGATGTGGTGGTACCGGAGCCATTGCAATCGAGGACCTTGACACCGTAGGTCATCACGCCCGGGGCCACCCCCACCACATCCGAGGTGTTGTCGTAGGCTGCGATGGTGCCGGCCACATGTGTGCCGTGTCCGTTGCAATCGGTGTTTTTGCGGTCGCCCACAAAGTTCACCAGTCCGATGCGATTGAGGTCTGTGTGGGCAGTATCAATCCCGGTATCGATCACGTAAGCACGCACCCCCGACACAACTCCAGTGCCATTGCCTGCCAATGTATAGCTCTGGTTGGCCAGGGTCTGGGTGATCCCCCAGGGCACGATCTGCGGCACAGTGCTGGTCGAGCCACCCCGGCTGGGGCGCGCGCCAATGCCATAAACCTGATCGGCCTCAATGCGATCAACAGACGGGTCTCGCCGCAGCCGCTCCAGCTGGGCCGGCTTGAGCCGGACGCTCATGCCTCTGAAAACGCTGCCAAAAGCGGCCTCGGCACGCACACCGTAGCGTTTCTCTAGAGCCTGGATGTGGCCCAGCAGCTGCTCACTCAGGTACGACCAGGCCTGAGGATCCTGTGCAGCACGCTCATCACGGACCGAGCCAGGCCTGACTTGAGGCAGAGCGCTATCCTTGAAGCGAACCACGTAGACCGTATCGACCCCACTGACAACGCTGTTTTGCGCCTGCACACCGGATACCAAAACCAGCGCAAACGCGACACCGAAGATTGATTTGCTCATGATGCACCTCAAGGCATGAATTTCAATAGTATTGAACAGGGGTGGCGCCATACTGTCAGGTTGCAGACATAAGGTTAAGATCGACAAGATTGCATTCTTCTTAAACACACCATGCATGCACGCACACTGACACGCAGAACCTTCATGGGCTCCGCCCTGCTTGCCGCCGGCTCCATGGTGGCGGCCCAGGGCACATCTTGGCCTTCAAAACCTGTGCGACTGCTGGTCGGTTTCCCGGCCGGCTCCAGCCCGGATCTGACGGCCCGCTCGCTGGCCGAGCCCCTGGCCAAGGCATTGGGACAAGCGGTGGTGGTGGAAAACCGGGTGGGCGCCGGCGGCAATATTGCGGCGGACGCAGTGGCCAAAGCCACCGATGACCACACCCTGGGGCTGATGATCAATGGCAACATGACCATTGCCCGGATACTCAACCCACGAGTGCCCTTTGATCCGCTCAAGGACCTGGCCCCGGTGAGCCTCATCGGCACCGCGCCGCTGGTGCTTGCCGCCTCTGCTCAGTCACCGGGCGACAGTGTGGCGCAATGGCTGGCCGAAGCCCGCAAATCCGGTCAGCAACTGAGCTATGGTTCTCCAGGGGTCGGCACGGTCGCCCATCTGGGCATGGAACTGCTCAAGAGCCGCACAGGCATTGCCCCGGTGCATGTGCCCTACCCCGGCAATCCACAGATCATCAATGCCATGCTGGGGGGCCAGGTGCAACTGGCCTTGCTGCCCCCCGGCCTGGCCATGCCCCAGGTTCGGGCAGGCAAGTTGCGTGCGCTGGGTACCACCAGCACGGGCCGCAGCACTCTGGTCCCCGAAGTGGCCAGTCTCAAGGAAGCCGGCATCGAAAATTACCAGCTGGAAATCTGGAACGCCGTGGCGGCGCCGGCCAGCATGCCGACTGCCCACATCATGAAACTGTCATCCCTCGTCAGCGAGATCGTGCGCAGCCCCGAGATGCGCCAGCGACTGTTTCAGCAAGGCTGGCAGGTGGTGGGCTCTTCCCCTGAGGGACTGAAAAACCGCATTGAGGCCGACACTCGCGCACTGGGTGACATCATTCGGCAGCAGAAGATCGAGACGAACTGAGCCCATCCAGCGTCTTCAGCGGCCCTGCAGCAGCAGCCGGACATCGTCTGCCAAGGCCTGGGGACCGCTGCCATACCGGCTGTACAGCCGCAGTCTTCCCTTGGGGTCGTACAGGTAGCTCTGCGCCGAGTGGTCCATCGAATAGCTGGTGGCCGTGGGGCCGGCCACTTTCTTGGCATAGATCTTGAAGTCCTTGAGCAAGGCTGGTAGCTGCTCGGGCGTCGGTCGCAAGGCCACAAAGGCCGGGTCGAAATTGCCCATGTAGGCCTTGAGCAACTCGGGGGTGTCCCTGTCAGGATCGACGGTGATGAAGACAGCCTGCAAACGTTCGCCATCGGAACCCAGCAAACGCTTGACCTCGCCGAGTTCCTGCAAGGTGGTCGGGCACACATCCGGACACTGTGTAAAACCGAAAAACGCCACCACCACTTTGCCGGAAAAATCCTGCAAGGTCCGGATGGCCCCATGCTGGTCGGCCAGTTCCCAGCCTTTGGCATAGTCTGCACCGGTGATATCCACCCCACGGAAGGAGGGCTTGTCCGCGCTGCATCCCGACAGCAACGGCCCGCCGACCAGCCAGGGCAGCGCCATGATCACACCCAGAAAAGATCGTTTGATCATCAAGCACTCAGCGCAAATAATGGTCCACCAGCAGGGCTGCAAACAGGACGCTGAGATGGACCAGGGAAAATCGGAAGGTTTTGCGGGCCAGCGCATCCGAGTAGCGCCGCCACAGGGCCACTGCATAGGCAATGAAGCCAGCATTGAGGATGATGGCCACCACCAGGTACAGCCAGCCGCTCATGCCATAGGCAAAGGGCATCAGACAGGCAGCCAGCAGCACCAGGGTGTAGAGCAGAATCTGCAGGCGCGTGAATTCGTTGCCGTGGGTGACCGGCAGCATGGGCAGACCGGATTTGCGGTAGTCCTCGACACGGTAGAGGGCCAGCGCCCAGAAATGCGGCGGCGTCCACAGGAAGATGATCAGGAACAGAATCAGGGCCTCGGGGCCCACCTCGCCGGTCATGGCGGCCCAACCCAGCACCGGTGGCATGGCGCCACTGGCGCCTCCGATCACGATGTTTTGCGGCGTCAGGGGCTTGAGAATGACGGTGTAGATGACGGCGTAGCCCACAAAAGTGGCGAAGGTCAGCCACATGGTGATCGGATTGACCATGACATACAGAATGAGGGATCCGATGGCACACAGCACGGCAGAGAACATCAGGGCCTGTCGGTCGCTGAGTTCGCCTTTGGCCGTCGGTCGCCAGGCTGTCCGCTTCATGCGCGCGTCAATCGATTTCTCGACCAGGCAATTGAATGCTGCCGCTGCGCCGGCGACCAACCAGATTCCGGCACAGGCCCACAGACCCAGCATCAGCTGGGCGCCATCGGGCAGGCCAGGGACGGCCAGCACCATGCCGATCAGGGCGCAAAACACGATCAGTTGCACCACCCGGGGCTTGGTCAGGTGGTGGTACTGTCGCCAGACCGGGGTGTCTGTCAGTGTCGGGGGGCTCATGGGACGAAACGCTGGTAACTGGGGGATGAGGGCTTGCCGGTTACAGGCAGCGAGACCGCCGATTGTGAGGCTGCCAGAGCCCAGGTCAGTACCATAACCAGCGCCGCAGCACCGCCGGTGTGCATCACTGCCGCCAGAAGGGGCCAACCCAGCACGACGTTGCTCAGACCGGTACACAACTGCAGGGCACACAGTGCAATCAGCCAGCGTCCCTGGGGCACCAGCGTTTTCTTTCTCAACAAGTGCCAAGCCAGGATCATCAAAACGGCCAGCACCAGCCAGGCCATGGACCGGTGGACATGGTGGATGGTGACGAGTGCGGCAAAGGGCAGGTTCTGACCGTCCACGGTTTGACCGAGTTCGCGCCACAATCCAAAGCCGTCCCAGGGGGCTTGAGGCCACCAACGGCCGTTGCAGGTTGGGAAATCCGTACAGGCCAGAACCGCATAGTTGGTGCTCACCCAGCCGCCCAGGGCAATCTGGATCCACAGCAATCCGAACGCCAGCCAGAGCCCTGCACGGTCAGCACCGGTGAGCCGGGTTTTACCCCAGCCCTCGTAGCGCACAGCCTGCGCGGTCAACAGGGCCAGCAAGCCCAGCCCGAACAGAAGATGCAGGGTGACGATGAAAGGAAACAGCTTCATGGTCACCGTCAGCGCTCCGAATGCGCCTTGTACACAGACCCACAACAGGGTCAGAAGGGGCCATCCGGGATGGACCGTCTGGCCCGGATGACGGCTTCGCTGTCGCCAGGTGAGCACCGCCAGTACCAGAATCATCATGCCGACCCCGCTGGCCATGTACCGATGGACCATTTCAATCCATGCCTTGCTGTGGGTGACCGGACCTGTGGGCATGGCGGTCTGCGCCGCGGTGATCTCCTCTCGGGCGCCCATCGGACTGGCACTGCCGTAGCACCCCGGCCAGTCGGGGCAACCCAGTCCCGAGTCGGTCAGGCGGGTGAAGGCGCCAAACAGGACCAGGTCGAAGGTGATGAACAAAGTCACCAAGGTCAGGGCTTTGAGGCGCTGGGGGGTGCTGGAATGTCGGTGCCTTCGCCACACCCACCAGACGGGCAAACCGCCCAGGACCAGCCCGACGGCCAGCAATTGCAGCACGGGGTCCAGGTTGTAGAGATCGACCGTGCTCATGGCAGACGCCCCGGTTGGTCCCAGAACGACGACGCACGCATCAGTCGCGTCAGATCCGCCTTGGCACGGCTGGCAGCCTCCAGGTTCATGCCGGCGGGAAAACGCATCATCCATTCACCCATCGGGTCGATCAGGTACAGATGATCTTCCAGGGCGTGGCCCGCTGCCGGTCGCAACCAGCGGGTCAGGTCGGCAGGAGGTACCCGCACCACCTGTGCACCCTGCAGCGCGGGCAACAACGGCGTCGGCACGGGGGCCTCGTCGCTGACCACCCATACGCGGTCCAGACGGTCCTTGTCCTTGCCCAGCACTTCGCGCAGCTGTCGCTGGAAATACAGATTCTGTTCGCACGAGCCCGTGCAGGCGCCACCGGCGACCACAACCAGCAGCCACTGCCCCTTGAGCGATTGCAAGGCGACCGGCTGACCCTGAAGGTTGCTTGCAGTGGTTGCAGGCAAGCTCACAGTCGGAGTGATGAGTTCGCCAAAATTTCGGGCCGAACCCTGGGGTCGGATCAGATAGTAGGTGATGTAGGAGGCGATGACCGGAGCGGCGCAGATGAGCAAAAGAATGATCATCTTGAGTCGTCCCGTGCGCGTACGCCGTTCATCCGAATGCGCCAGCTCCTGCGGACTCGGTAGGCTGTGGACCGTCATCGCCAAAGGAGCATCAGCGGGATCGGGCCTGTCGGGAAGGTTGGACAATTTGGAACCAGACATAAAGCAAGGCGATCAGGGCACTGAGCCCGAACCATTGAAAGGCGTACCCATGATGCTTTTCCACACCGGTGGCCACGACAGGCCAGTCACGCACCAGGCCAGCGTCTGTGCCGCCGGTCTGCTGCACGCTGAGATCGGGCATCGACACTCCGGTCTGCCGGAGGTAGGAGTCACGGTCGAGATTTTGCCGTATCGGTCCACTGTCCTCTTGGCCAAAGTCATAGATCCGTGATGGCCATGGGGCCAATAGCCCCTCGATCTCCACCAGACCTTCGGGAGTGGGCAGCGCAGGCAGCAGGGTCCGATCCGTAAAGGCGCGCGGTACCCAGCCGCGCTGCACCAGCAGAACCGTGCGTGAATCGGACAGTGCGATGGGCGTGAGAACCACAAAACCCGGACGCGCATTCATTTGCCGGTTGTCCAGATAAACCGTCTGGTCCTTGAGCCATTGCCCCCTGACCCGCACTCGCCGGTAATGCAGCGCCCCCGGATCTGCTGTGCCGACCTGCGCGAAAAGCGCGCTGACATCGACCGGGGCCAGCGCCTGCTGTTTCACCCTGACATCGTGCAGATTGAGCTTTTGGCGGGCACGATCGAGTTGCCACAGCCCCATGGATGCCGTGACTACAATGCCGCCCGCCGCCGCCAGCGCCACCATCCAGCGGCGTGCAACCGTTCGACCAGACTTCATTGGATAATGCCAGTCATGAAAACACTGCTTGTCTCTCTGGCTTTCGTGGCCATTCTGGGCAGCCTGGCGCTGGCACTCCGACACATGATGCGTGGGCCGGGCAGCAGCAACCCGCCTCGCAAAGGGGGAATGGCCCGGGCCCTGGCCTTTCGGGTCGGCTTCTCCATCCTGCTGTTTCTGTGCATGCTGCTGGCCTGGACCCTGGGCTGGGTGCAACCGACAGGCATTCCGGCCGGGCACTGAGTCTGCCCCGGCACCCTGCAGGCAGGTGCGGTCTCAGACAGTTCAAGTACGCAAAAAAAGCGCCCCGGGGCGCTTTTTTTGCCTTTGACATCCGAAAAAAAGTGCATCACATCCAGTACACCAGGATGTAAAGCCCCAGCCAGACCACATCCACAAAGTGCCAATACCAGGCAGCGCCTTCAAAGCCGAAGTGACGATCGGCCGTGAAATGGCCTTTCTGTAATCGCAGCGTGATGAACAACAGCATCAGCATGCCCACGAACACGTGGAATCCGTGGAAGCCGGTCAGCATGAAAAAGGTCGAACCGAAAATACCCGAGTTGAGTTTCAGGTTCAGATCCTGGTAGGCATGCACATACTCGTAGCCCTGCACCAGCAGGAAAGTCAGGCCTAGCAACACCGTGACCCACATCCAGACAATGGTCTTGGCCCGGTTGCCCGCTTGAAGGGCATGGTGGGCAATGGTCAGTGTCACACCCGAGGTCAACAGGAGGGCGGTGTTGATGGTAGGCAACCAGAAAGGTCCCATGGTCTGGAAGGGCTCCACGATGCCGGCAGGTGAAGCCGTCGCGCCTGCAGCCACCGAGGGCCACACCGCCTTGAAATCAGGCCAAAGCAGGGCATTGTCGAGGCTGCCCAGCGCAGGTACGGAATGCGCACGGGCCCACCACAAGGCGGAAAAGAAGGCCCCGAAAAACATCACTTCAGAAAAAATGAACCAGGTCATGCTCCAGCGGTAGGACAGGTCGATCTTGTGGCCATAGAGGCCGCCTTCACTTTCGGCAATGGCTTCCTTGAACCACTGGTACAACACCGCCAGCCACCAGACCAGGCCAAACAGCAGGCAATACATGCCCCAGCCGGAACCATTGACCCACTGACCTGCGCCCAGAATGACGAAGAACAGACCAATGGAGGCCATCACAGGATGCCTTGAAGGGTGAGGAACGTAGTAGTAAGGCGTGCTGCCGTGGGTGGTGGAACTCATGCGTACTCCTGATTTCTTGGAATCCAAATTCAAAATCGGTCGGTCAAAATCCTGTCGGCTGCTGCACAGCCCAGTGCACCAGAGCGACCAGCGCCAGTACGAAAAGCACAAGCAGCACCAGCCCCGTGGCAATCACATGGAAAGGGCTGAGCTGCAAGGCATCCTTCTCGGAGGCCTGACGGCTTCTGAGACCGACGAAAGACCACAGCACGGCCGTGACCGTCCGCAAGACAGGAGACCTTTGCTGGCTGGGCATGACTTGAGGGGATTTCATGTGCCTGTAGCTTGCATGACGGAGGGTGCGCCCGCCACCGGAGCAGCAGGTGTTTTGGCCCCGACCTCAAAGAAGGTGTAGGACAAGGTGATGGTCGACACGTCTTTCGACAATTTGGGGTCGATTACAAAGGCCACGGGCCACTGCTTGATTTCACCGGGCGCCAGTGTGTACTGGTTGAAACAGAAGCATTCGAGCTTGCTGAAGTGGGCAGCCGCCTGGCGCGGGGCATAACTTGGAATGGCCTGCGCGGACATGCTTCGGGCCTGGATATTTCGAAACTCGTACATCACGGTGGCCAGTTCACCGGGGTGCACCTGAATGGAGGCCTTTTCGGGCTTGAAGTCCCAGGGGCCGCGCGCATTGGCATCGAATTCGACGGTGATCAGACGGCTCCGATCGACCTGCGTATTGGCAGGAGTGACCGAGGAAGACGCCCCCAACACCTGTCGCTCGGCAACCGCGAGGATGTTGATGCCCGTCAACTCGCAAATGTGACGGTAGATGGGAATGAGTGCGTAGCCGAAGCCGAACATGCCGGCCGTGATGACCGCCAGCTTGCCCACCATCTTCAGGTTTTCAACGCGCAGGTTCATGCCGCTTCCAGTCGAAATTCAACCACCGAAAAGTGCAATCTTGGCCATGAAACCGAGAGCAAAGGTCAAGGCCACTGACGCCAGAATCAGGGCCAGACGCAGATTGCTCTTTCGCTTGTCCTCGGGAATCATGGCCCGCTTTCAACCCACGACCCGGGTGGCGTCCGCGTTAAGTTTCGGCGGATTTTCAAAGGTGTGGAAGGGCGCCGGGGAAGGCACTTCCCATTCCAGCCCCTCGGCCGACTCCCAGGGACGCTGCGCGGCCTTCTCGCCCTTGCCGAACATCATCGGCAAGACGATCATGACAAAGAAGTAGACCTGCATCAGCCCGAAGCCGAAGGCGCCGATCGAAGACAGCATGTTGAAGTCGGCAAACTGCTGCGGGTAGTCGGCATAGCGACGCGGCATGCCAGCCAGGCCCAGGAAATGTTGCGGGAAGAAGGTGATGTTGAAGAAGATCAGCGACAGCCAGAAATGGATCTTTCCGCGCACTTCGTTGTACATGACACCCGACCATTTGGGAGCCCAGTAATAGAAACCGCCGAAAAGTCCAAACAGCGAACCTGCCACCATGGTGTAGTGGAAATGGGCCACAACATAGTAGGTGTCATGCAGTTGCTGGTCCAGCGGAGCCATGGACAGGATCAGACCGGTGAAACCGCCCATGGTGAACACAAAGATGAAGCCCACGGCCCAAAGCATGGGCGTCTCGAAGGTCATGGACCCCTTCCACATGGTGGCGATCCAGTTGAACACCTTCACGCCAGTGGGGACTGCAATCAGCATGGTGGCATACATGAAGAACAGTTGTCCGGTCACGGGCATGCCGGTGGTGTACATGTGATGGGCCCACACGATGAATGACAGGATCGCGATCGAAGCTGTGGCGTACACCATCGAGGTGTAGCCAAAGAGTTTCTTGCGCGAAAAGGTCGGGATGATCTGGCTGACAATACCGAAAGCCGGGAGGATCAGCACATACACCTCGGGGTGGCCAAAGAACCAGAAGATGTGCTGGTACATGACCGGGTCACCCCCGCCGGCCGGGTTGAAGAAACTGGTGCCGAAGTGCCGGTCGGTCAGCGTCATGGTGATGGCACCAGCCAGCACAGGGATCACGGCAATCAGCAGGTAGGCAGTGATCAGCCAGGTCCAGGCAAACAGCGGCATTTTCATCAGGGTCATGCCCGGAGCACGCATGTTGAGAATGGTCACAATGATGTTGATCGAGCCCATGA
>CAYMMK010000009.1:23001-45722 GCA_964391575.1 uncultured Limnohabitans sp. | reverse complement strand
AATGGTTCGGCGCTGTGGCATTTTGGCCGATGAACACTTCGACCAAAAGGTCAGAACTCATGCATGGGGTGCCCGTGACAAACCTGCGTGCACCGCTTCATGTCGAGAACCGTCTGTCAGCCCCGGGGTTGATCAAGAATCCGCCTTGAAACCCAAGGCAGTCACCAGTCGGCGGGCCATTTCGGAATCAGTGGCCAGTCGACGGGCATGGTCTGCGGTGGTGCTGGCTTCAATGTTGGCAGCCAGCGGTGTGACAAATTCGCGGATATCCGGTTGACCCAGAGCAGCGCGCAGGGCGCTGTTGAGGTTTTCCTTGATCATGTCAGATGTACCGCCTGGTGCAAAAAAGCCAAACCACTCGCGCACCATCAATTCCCCAAAACCCTGCTCCCGGAAAGTGGCGACGTCAGGGGTGTAGATGGATCGCTCGGGCCCCGAGGTGGCCAGTATTCTCGCCTTGCCGGTTTTGTGGTGCTGGACCCAATCGCCCAAGGGAGAAGACATGCCAGCCAATTGCCCGCCCAACACCTGAGGGATGGCCGGACCGGACCCAGCGAAGGGCACATTGGTGATCTGGAAGCCTCCGAGCATGGCCAGGCGCCCAGCCAGTAAATGGGGCATGGAGCCTGCAGCCGGATTGCCAACGCTGGCTTTGCCAGGGTTTGCTTTGGCCCACTCGACAAAGTCCCGGATGTTTCGGACGGCATCAGGTACGGCGGGGCCAACCACAAACGCATGATCTGTAGAGTGTCCCATGCCGATGGGCGCTACATCCGCCTGGGTGTAGTTGAGACGACTGTAGGAGTGCGGATAGATGGTCAGCATTGAAGCTGGTGAGTACAAGATGTGCGCACCATCAGCAGCGGCGCTTTTGAGAGTCATGACCCCGATTTGTCCGCCTGCGCCGGGCTTGTTATCGATGATCACGTTGTTGGCATAAGTGCCGCGAAGTTTCTCCCCTATGCGCCTGGCAAACGCATCGGTGGTGCCGCCAGGGGGAAAGCCAACAATGATCCGCAAGGTCTCTATGCGGTTTTGAGCAAGGGTTGGCAAGGACGCCCAACCCAGCAAGCTGGCGGCGGTTGCGCCTTGGAGAAGTTGTCGGCGAGTGGTCATGTTAAAAAGTTCCGATGATGGGAAGGGAAAATTTTTTTGGGATTGAACCACCATCGACAAAGCCTGTTGATGGGGGGATTCCCTATGCTCTGTGCGCCTGTCAATCCCGTCGGTCTTTGTCCTCAACTTGCCGCTGACACATTACATGCTCCGTACAGTCAATGGCTGCAGCGACAGGATTACGGGCCTGTATCATATGCCCCTCATCCGAGGCCGAAGGTGGAGTGCTTGGGTGTTTTAACCATGGGTCAGATCTTGCGAATCCGTGTACCGACCGCCTTTGAATTTTTGCCGTTTGCGCTCACTATTTTCATCAGCGCTTTTTTGCTTTTTCAGGTCCAACCCCTTGTAAGCAAGCAGATCCTCCCCTGGTTCGGCGGCAGCCCGGCGGTCTGGACTACGGCCATGCTGTTTTTCCAAACCTTGCTCTGCCTGGGCTATTTGTATGCCCATGCGTTGGCCAGGCTGCCATCGCGGGAAATGCAGGCGCGCATTCACCTGGCGCTTCTGCTGATCGCTGCTTTGTTGGCTGACCGCGTGTTGCCGGGGACAGACTTTCGCCCACAGTCGGCGGAGGCTCCGGTCGCGCAGGTTTTGCTGATCTTGGGTGCCAGCGTCGGGTTGCCTTATTTCTGTCTGGCCACCACCGGACCGCTGGTGCAGCACTGGTTCACCCGAACGTCCCATTCGGGTTCGGTCTTCCGTTTATACGCCTTGTCTAATGTGGGTTCTTTTCTGGCCCTGTTGTCCTTTCCCTACTTGCTCGAGCCCTGGCTTGAGCAGCAGGAAATGGGACGCCTGTGGACGATCGGCTTTTGGGTCTTTGCTTTGATGTGCCTGCCCCTGGCCTGGGGCGCCTGGCAGCAACCGGTGGGTTCTCCTCCCGTATCTCCCCCTGGTGTGCCCACACAGGCACAGAGTTCACCGCCTCGCATCCTGCCGGTGGGTTGGCGACTGCGCTTGGTTTGGATCGCCTTGCCCGCCCTGGCCTCCTTGGTTTTCATTGCCGCCACCGACCAGATCAGCCACGACGTGGCGCCCGAGCCCCGGCTGTGGATCACCACGCTGGGCCTGTACCTGGTGACCTTCATCCTGACCTTCGATCACCCCCGCTGGTACCGACCGGGCTTGTTTGCCGGTCTCACGCTGGTGCTGATCCTGGTCGTTGCCGGCATGAGTGACATCCCCGGATGGGTGGGTCTGGAGTGGGATTACGGGGTCAACGAAGTGCGCTGGTTGCACTTCGGACTGCTTTTTGCGGTGTGCATGCTTTGCCACGGCGAGTTGTACCGCCGTCGTCCAGCAGCACCCGAGAGACTGACTGAATTCTATTTGTGCATGTCGTTGGGCGGGGCCTTTGGCGGGCTGTTTGTGACCCTGGTGGCTACACACTGGTTCGATGATTACCATGAGTGGCTGATGGCATTGTTGCTCGCGGCCATCCTGGCCTTCGCAGTGCTTTGGCAGGCTGCCCGATCCCGGTGGGCCCGAGGCGCTTCAGCGGCTGGCGCTGCGGTGATGGTGGCACTCTTGTGGGTGCTGCAAAACCCCTGGTCCTGGCGTGAGGTGCGCACTCAGGAGGGCAGTGAAATCCTGCTTGATCAGGCACGCAATTTTTATGGCACGGTCTCGGTCAAGGAGCGGCGCCATGTGCGCGAGCCCGAACGCGATGACCGGGTTTTCTACAGCGGCAGCGTCACGCATGGCCAGCAGTTCCTCTCAGCATCGCTCAAGCATGTGCCCACCACCTACTATGCCCGTGACAGCGGTATTGGCGAAACCTTGCAATGGGCCATGCAACGTCAGCCTGCCTTGTCGGTGGCTCTGATCGGGCTGGGAGCAGGTACCCTGGCCAACTATGCACGCGCTGATGATGCTTACGATTTTTACGAGATCAATCCCGAAGCCGTGCGCATTGCACAGCAATGGTTTGACAATCTGGCCAGCTGCAAAGCCAAGGAGCAGAAAATCTTCCTGGGCGATGCCCGCCTGCGTATGGAGCAGTTGCCGGCCGACAAGCAATACGACGTCATCGTGCTCGATGCCTTTACCGGTGGGTCAGTCCCGATCCATCTGCTGACCCGGGAGGCGTTCCAAATTTACCGTCAGCATCTCAAGCCCGACGGGTTTATTGCCATCAACATCACCAACGCCTACCTCAACCTGTATCCGGTCGTGCGGGCGCAAGCGCAGGCGCTGGGGATGTCCTACCGCCACAAGTACCAGGCCTATGACGAGGCGCGCAATATCCGGCGCAATCTGCACTTTGTCATGACGCTTGACCCCCACTATTTGCAGGCATACCCCTCGGTGGACCGTCCTCGTCAAGACGAGCAGGGTCGCAGCCTGCGCGCCGAACCGCAGGACATTCCGGGCCTGCGCCTGTGGACGGACCAGTTCAGCAGCATTGCCCCGATCGTGCGTTGACGTTGGGCTGCGTCAAAGGGGCTCAAGTTTCACCGTTTCGTGCCGATTCTCAAGCGCGGGTGGTGTCTTGCATGCTGATCGATCGTCAAATTCTTAAATTTTCGGAGCCTTCGGGCTATTTGCAGACCTTGAGCACCCTCGAGGTTGGGCAAAGTGTGTTCAGCGACGACTGGCGCAGGGCGTCCAGCCTCCGCTCGCTTTCTTACTACCTGGTTCGCACACAAAAACCCGGCTGGAAATTTACATTCCGCAAAATGGACCGGGGTTGGCGCCTGATCCGGGTGGCCTGAAGAGTGCGGACGGTCCTCCGTTGTGGTTACTGAACCGACTTGAGCAGGAAATCCACAATCTCACGGCTCATTTGCTGTGACTGTGCGAGCATGGCGGTCGATGCGTCCCGCTGAATCTTTCCGCTGGCCAGATTGGCCGTCTCCTGGGCTAAATCGGCATTCATGATGTTGCCATAAGCTCCGCTGTAGCTGGTCTTGACGCTGGTCAGGGCGTCGCTCTGAATGGTCATGACATTGCTCATGGCCCCCATGTAACTCTGGTAAGCGCCAATCGTCTCAATCGCTGCGTCAATCGCAGTCACCGCGCTACTGGCATCGCTGGCAGATGACATGGAGAGACTGCCAAGACTCAATTGGGTGGAAGTGACCTTTTGAAAGCTGACCGCGATGGTGTCCCCGGATTGGGCGCTGGCCTGGACCGACATGCTGCTGGCCGTATTCATCAATGAAGACCCATTCCACACGGCATTGTCGGCAATGTTGTCAATTTCACTCACATAAGCGTCAATTGCATCTTGGTATCCGCCCCTGTCGGAGGTGCTCAGGGTTGAGCTTTGAGAAGCTACCGCCGCGACCCGCATGTTGCCGAGAACTTCCACCATCTGGCTGAGTGAGCTGTCCACAATCTGAGTAGCCGCCGAGCCCTGGCTGAGGTTATCGATCGCCTTGGCCATGGAGGTGATCTGGGTTTTGAAACGGTTGGCCGCCATCAGGCCGGTGGGATCGTCAGAGGCCCGGTTGATCCTCAGTCCGGTGCTGATGCGCTCTGACGCCTTCAAAACCACAGCGTTGGCAGAGTTCAAAGCATTGACCGCCATCAATGAGGCCGAATTGCTACCAATTTGCATGACAGATGTCCTTTGATCACGGTGAAAGCGGCAATTTTTTGCCGCTTGGTGATCCAAGGTTACGACTGCCGTGCAGCAGTTTGGAAAACTTGAGCCCGATTTGCATTTTTTGCATCGATTTGCACTTGTTGCACTTGCAAGTGCTCAAGTTTTCCTGAAAGTGAAAATGCTGCGGCCAGACCCAAGCCGGCCGCATGGGCAGCGCTGTTGGCGCCTGTGGCGCCGATCAAGGTTCAGGCGGTTGGTTCAGCCCTGAAGGGGAGGGAGGATCAAAGGCACGCCAAGGCGGTGCGGGCAATGTGCTCGGCGTTGACGCCAAAATGGGCCCTCAACTGGGCTCGGGTATCGCTGCGTCCGAAGCCATCGGTGCCCAGTGTTCTGTAGTGGCGGCCACTGGGAACGAAGGCGCGAAGGCTTTCGGGCACTGCTCTCACATAATCTGAGGCGGCCACGATGGGGCCTCGGGTGGATGCCAGTTGCGTGGCCAGGAACGATGGGCGGTCGCAGCCGTCCTGCGATGGCGTCTGGCAGGCCAGACCGTCGCGGGCCAGTTCGCTCCAGCTGGTCACGCTCAGGACGCTGCTGCGCACCCCTTGGGCGGCCAACATCCGGGCGGCCTGGATGACTTCGGTCAGGATGGCCCCCGAGCCTAACAAAGTCACCTCAGGAACCGCCGTATTCGCAGTATTCGTCTCGAGACCGAAGCGCTCGAAGACGTAGCAGCCCCGAATGATTTGCGTAGCCACCTCGACGGAGAGGTCGGGCTGGTCATAGTTTTCATTCATCAGGGTGATGTAGTAGAAAACATCACGCTGGTCGACCATCATGTCTTGCATCCCTTGCGCCAGAATCACGGCCAGTTCACAGGCAAACGCCGGGTCGTACGCCTTGCAATTGGGAATGGTTGCCGCCACCAGGTGGCTGCTGCCGTCTTGGTGCTGCAGGCCCTCGCCGCCCAAAGTGGTTCGACCCGAAGTGGCGCCGAGCAAGAATCCGCGGGGCTGCTGGTCGGCTGCAGCCCAGATGGCGTCGCCCACTCTCTGAAAGCCGAACATCGAGTAGTAGATGTAGAAGGGCAGCATGGCCAGACCGTGCACGCTGTAGGCCGTGGCCGCTGCGGTCCAGCTGGCAATCGCCCCGGCTTCACTGATGCCCTCCTCCAGGATCTGTCCGTCCAGCGCTTCCCGGTAGCTGAGCACTGAGCCAATGTCCTCGGGCGCATAGCGCTGGCCTACACTGGAATAGATACCGACCTGCTTGAACAGATTGGCCATGCCAAAGGTACGAGCTTCATCGGCCACGATGGGTACGATGCGTGGGCCCAGCGATGGGCTTTTGAGCAGTTGGCCCAGCATGCGCACAAACGCCATGGTGGTACTCATTGCCTTGCCGCCCGGCTGCATGGCAAATTGGGCGTAGCTGTGCAGGTCAGGCAGGGTCACGCGCTCGCATTCGGTCTGACGCCTGGGCAGGTACCCGCCCAGAGCCTGCCGGCGGCTGTGCAGATACTGCATTTCGGGGCTGTCGGGGGCCGGTTTGTAAAACGCCAGCGCCTTGGCCTGTTCATCGCTCAGCGGCAGGTTGAAACGGTTGCGAAATTCAATCAGTTCATGCTCGTCAAACTTCTTTTGCGAATGGGTGGTCATCTTGCCCTGACCCGCCGATCCCATGCCATAACCTTTTTTGGTATGGGCCAGAATCACCGAAGGCTGGCCCCGGTGCGCTGCGGCCGCAGCATAGGCGGCATGGATCTTGACCAGGTCGTGCCCGCCGCGCTTGAGGCGATCGATCTGCTCGTCGGTCATGCCCTGGGCCAGACGGGCAAGGGCCGGGTTTTGACCGAAAAAATGTTCGCGGTTGTAGCGACCATCGTTGGCTGCAAAGGTCTGCATCTGGCCGTCGACCGTGCGGGCAAAAGCCTGGAGCAGGGCGCCGCTGTGGTCGCGCGCAAACAGGCCGTCCCAGTCACTGCCCCAGACCAGCTTGATGACATTCCAGCCGGCGCCGGCAAACAGTTTTTCCAGTTCGTCGATGATGCGGAAATTGCCACGCACCGGACCGTCCAGCCGCTGCAGATTGCAGTTGACCACCCACACCAGGTTGTCCAGGTTTTCACGTGCAGCCAGGGTCAGGGCGCTCATGCTCTCAGGTTCGTCCATTTCACCGTCGCCAAAGACCCCCCAGACCTTGCGCCCGCTGCAGTCGAGCAACTGGCGATGCGTCAGGTACTGCATGAATCGCGCGTGGTAAATGGAGCTGATCGGGCCGATGCCCATCGAGCCGGTGGGAAACTGCCAGAAGTCGGGCATCAGGCAGGGGTGGGGGTAGCTGGGCAGGCCGCGGCTGCCGCAGGCGGCGCCCTGGAGTTCCTGTCGGTAATGCGCCAACTCCTGCTCGCTCAAACGCCCTTCCAAAAAGGCGCGGGCGTACACCCCCGGGGCACTGTGGGGCTGGAAGAACACCAGATCACCCCGGTGCTGTGCGTCTCGGGCGTGAAAGAAATGGTTGAACCCCACTTCAAAGAGATCGGCAGCACTGGCATAGCTGGCGATATGCCCGCCCAGATCACCATAGGCCTGGTTGGCCCGCACCACCATGGCCAGCGCATTCCAGCGCATGAGCGAGGCCAGTCGCTCCTCCAGCGCGAGATCGCCTGGAAATACCGGCTGCTGATCGACCGTGATGGTGTTGCAGTAGGGGGTGTTGAGACCGGGCTGCCAACCGCTGCCCAGGGTGCGGGCCTTTGCGGCCAGCTGATCCAGAATGTATCGCCCTCGAGCGTGGCCATCCGGACCCGACTGCACCAGGGCCGTAAAAGCTTCCAGCCATTCAGCCGTTTCCTGCGGATCACGGTCCGTCATCTCTAGCGGTTCTTGCAACCCGGCAGGGCGGGCGGGGGCGTTCATGGTGGACTCCTTTCGAGGCGTTAATTTAGTCTGGCCAGGTCCAAACTTGGTGCCATATTCATTTGAAAAACCGTCTTAAGAAGCATAAAATTCCGTTATAAAGGAATTTTCAGCATGAAATTGGATTCCATCGACCTTCGGCTGCTTGACGAATTGCAACGTGATGGCAGCCTGACCAATGTGGAGCTGGCGCGCAGGGTGCATCTTTCGCCCTCGCCCTGCCTGACCCGGGTCAAGGCGCTTGAGGCTGCCGGAGTGATCAGCCGCTATGTGGCCCTGCTCAATGCGGCCCGGCTGGGGCTGGGGCTCAATGTCTTCATCAACATCAGCCTGCGCACCCAGAGCAAGGAGGCGCTGGCTGTCTTTGAAGGGCGGATGGCCGAATACGATGAGGTGATGGAGTGCTACCTGATGACCGGAGATTCCGACTACCTGATCCGGGTGGCAGTGCCGGACATGGCGGCCCTCGAGCGTTTCATTCTGGACAAACTCTCGCCCATCGAGGGGGTCGAGAAGATCCGCTCGAGCTTTGCACTCAAGCAGGTGCGCTACAAAACGGCCTTGCCCTTGCCGCTTCAGGCCTGAGGGCAGGATGTACAGTTCGAGGACAAACGAAAGCCATGAACATGAGAAGCTGGAAATCCAGGGTGATCATCACGGGCCTGTGCGCCTTCGGGGCCAGCGTTGCCGTTCGGGCCGCACCGCTGTGCGCTCCTTTGCCCGTTTCCTTGCAGGAGATCGGGGTCGGCTTCATCAACCAGAATGCCGAATTGCAAAGGCTCGATGCGCAGCTGGAGGGCTATTTGCAGCCGTGCCTGCAGACGCCTGATGCCCGCAACACACCGGCCATTTGCGCGCACGGGCGGGTGGTGGCCGAGCAGGTGTTGCGCGTGGTGGCGCGCATCGATGCTGCCGGCAAGCACAACGCATTCTTGGCCAACGCCAAGATGAAATCCTACAAAACCGGGGTGACTTTGCTTGATCGTATGAAGCGAATGTCTGCGGACCGCATCTGTCCCTGAGGCCTTACCGAGACGCACCAAAGAGCGTGCTGAGCAGATGCTGACCGTTCCTGTAGGCCGAGGCGGTTCGCTTTTCCTCTTGACGCTTGCGCCATTTGTGGATCGGCTGGCCCTGGCGCAGTTGCTGCACCAGATAAGGCCACCAGCGCCGCGCCTGCTGGGCTGCAACCAGCGGGTGGCTGGCATCTTTCGGAATTGGCCGGGCCTGTTGTCCGCTGTAGCGGGCGGCCACGCTCAGGTTGTCAGCGTCGTCGGTATTGTGGGCCACCACCTCGAAACCCGCAGTTTCAAGCAGCTGGCGCAACGTCTGGCCGGTGAAGTACAAGGTGTGCGCCCGAAAGAACATGTAATGAGGAGAGCACAGTCGCAAGGCGTTGGGCACTTCGATGTACAGCAGTCCGTGGGGCTGGAGCCTGGTGCCGATGGTGCGCAGGGTGGCCAGGGGATCGGGCAAATGTTCGAGCACATGGAACATGGTGATCAGATCCATGCTGCCCTGGGCCACTTTTGAAAGGCTTTCCTGCACGGTGCCGTGCCGGATGTCCACCCCCAGGGTTTGCTCGGCGTAGGCGGCATAGCCGCCATGAGGCTCAATGCCTTGGGCCGTCCAGCCCCGAGAGCTCATCAGGTACACGAACTCGCCACTGCTGGCCCCGATGTCCAGGCTTTGGCGGGCCTGAGCTTCGCCGGACCAGTGGTCTGCCGGGATGTGGTCGCACAGCCATTGCCAGCGCAACTGTGCATTGCGGCCCGCACGCAGCACATGCCGCAATGCAGGTTGAACCGCCGATTTATAGGCTTGACGGTATTGGGTGGCGTACCACTGGGCCAGCTCCTGGTCGGTCGGCAGCGGATCGATACGACCCAATCCACAATGGCTGCAGGACACGGTGATCAGAGGCTGGCCGGTCTTGCCATCCCGGGTGGACACCAGCTGGGCGCCGCTTTCGCCGCAACAAGGACAGGGGGCATGTGTTTGCAAGGGCGAACCGATCGATGGAGGATGCATGTGAAGGTCGAGGCTACCACACACCGCCTGAATCAGGGTCCAATGGCTGTGTTTTGAGGGAGTTTTCAGGCGCCCCCGGCTGACCTCTGCGAGGCCTCAAGGCCGCCCTGTGCGCAGGGCTGCGCCGCTTCAATTGAGCTTGATGCCAGCGTCGCGGATGAGCTTGCCAAAGCGTTCAAACTCCTGCTTGTTGAGCTCGGCAAACTGCGCTGGTGTCAGGGTGGAGACTTCGCCGCCCAGGCCCTTGAGCCGGGCATCAACGTCGGGAAGTTTGAGCACACGCGCCAGTTCGGTTTGCAGACGGCTCACCACATCCGGCGCTGTGCCGGCGGTGACGTACAGCGCATACCAGGTGCTCATGTCGGCACCACGCACGCCGGCCTCAGCCAGCGTGGGCACATCGGGCAACTGCGGTGACCGCGCCGGGGTGGTGACGGCCAATGGCCTGAATTTGCCGGCCTTGATCTGGGCCATGGCCGATGAGGTGGTGTCGAACATCATCTGGACATTGCCGCCGATGATGTCCAGGTGTGCCTGGCTGCTGCCTTTGTAGGGAATGTGTTCACTTTTGGTGCCGGCAGCCGCATCGAAGGCCTCGCCAGCAATGTGCTGTGTGCTGCCAACCCCCGAGGAGGCGTACTTGAATTGCCCGGGCCGTGCTTTCATGGCCCGTACCAGTTCGCCAACGTTGTTGACCGGCACTTGCGAACCGACGACCAGGACGTTGGGTACGGTGACGATCAGGCCAATAGGGACGAGGTCTTTCAAAGGGTCAAAGGCCAGCTTGATCAGGTGCGGCGCGATGGCCTGGCCGGTGTTGGTGGCGACCAGCAGCGTATGGCCATCCGGGGGCGCCTTGGCCGTCAGATCGGCGGCGATGGTGTTGGAGGCCCCTGGCCGGTTTTCAACCACAAAACTGCCCTTGAGGCCTTCGGCAAATTTTTCACCCAGCATGCGCGCGATGATGTCGGTGCCACCACCCGCGCCCGCGCCCACCATCAGTTTGACGGGTTTGGTGGGGTAGGCGGTTTGGGCCTCGGCAGGCAGGGCCAGTGCGCAAAAGGCCGCGATCAGGGTGGACCACAAGGTGGATGTGAGTTTCATGGGGAAGTCTCCTGGGTGAGCAGAGGTGCAGGGGCCGGTCGGCGGCTGTGGGCCATGCGGACGGCCAGTTCGAAAGCGTTGATCAGGGCTTGCGCGTTGGCCTTGCGCTGCCCCACGATGTCGTAGGCTGTGCCGTGGGCGGGCGTGGTGATCGGCCAGGGCAGGCCGCCATGGACCGTGACACCCTGCTCGAAACCCATCAGCTTCATGGCGATCTGGCCCTGGTCATGGTACATGGTGACCACCGCGTCGTAACCGCCCTCGGCACGAATGGCACGCACAAAGGCCGTGTCTGCAGGGAATGGCCCCTGCGCAGCATGCCCCTGCGCAGCCGCCATACGGATCCCCGGTTCGATGATGCGCTGCTCCTCGTCACCGTAGTTGCCGTGATCCCCGTTGTGCGGGTTGAGTCCGCACACGCCGATACGGGGTTGGGTCACGCCCGAGGCCCGCAAGGCCCGCGACACCATGCCTATGGCCTCGGCCACCTTTTCAGCACTGAGCAATGAAGAGACGGACTTCAAGGGGACATGCGAAGTGACCCGGGCAGTCCAGAGGGATTGCAGCACATTGAGCTCGCCACAAACGCCTTGAAAGCCCATGCGCTCGGCAAACCACCGCAATTCGTCCTCCTGGGTCATGCCGCCTTGCCGCAGTGCCGACTTGTTCAGGGGCGCAAAGCACAGGGCATCGGCCCGTCCTTGCTGCAGAAGATCCACCCCCTGGGCCAAGCCCTCCAGCATGTACCGTCCGTTGGCGGCGTCAGCGATTCCAGGGGGATACGCGGCATCCCGCAGGCCGGGCCAGTCGTGCCAGAGCACATCAGCGGGGGCAGAGAGTGCGGCGCGCTGGCCGATCAAGATCAGGCGTGCGCGAGCGCGCCAGACTTCGCCAGCGAGCAGCGTTTCGACCAGTTCGGGGCCGATGCCCGCTGGATCACCGGTGAACACGGCCACCACGGGCAAGGCAGAATGGGCGCTGTCGGGCATGATCCAGGCAATCGATCGTTTGTAATCCGTAATTATGGATAATAGCCTTTCATCAAGTGCCGTCAAGCCCGGACTTCCCGCAAGCCAATCGGCCTGAACACCACCCCCATGCATTCCAGCGAATCCGCCCCCCCGATTGCCCGCACGGCCTTGCACGAGGAAGTGACGCAAAGACTTCGCGAGATGATTGTGGAGCTGCGCCTCAAGCCGGGCGAGCGCATCCAGGAGCTGGAGGTGGCGCGCCAGCTCGGGGTTTCCCGCACCCCCATCCGGGAGGCAATCAAAGTGCTGACGGCCGAGGGCTTGGTGGAGTTGCTGCCCTTGCGCGGCGCCATCGTCAAATCATTTTCGGCCCGTGATGCCCGCAACATGCTCGATGTGATTGCCTTGCTCGAGGAACATGCAGGGCGCTGTGCGGTCGATGCCGACCCGGACCGTATCGACGCCATTGTGGCCATGCACGAGGAAATGGTGCAGCTCTACGCCCGGGGTGAACGGCTGGCCTACTTCAACCTCAACCAGCAGATCCACCAGGCGCTGATTGCCCTGGCCGACAACGAGACGCTTTCGACCACACATGCCAGCCTGAGCAAGCGCATGCGTGGGCTGCGCTACAGGGGCAACTCCTTGCCCGACCACTGGGCCGCAGCCCTGGCCGAGCACAACGCCATGATGGAGGCCTTGCGCGCGCGCGATGGGCAGGCCCTGGCGAAGGTGATGGGCCAGCACATCCGCAACACCTGGCCCCGCATCAAGGATGAATTGCCCCAGGATTGAAGGACCGGTTTTTCGGGTGTCTCCAACGTTACATTTGCGCCGGTTTTGAAGTTTTCCAATGGTGCGGACAACATCACCTGAAGGAGACAAGCATGCTGCGTAGATTCCTGATCAAAAGCCTGGCTGCACTGAGCGCCTGCCTGGCGCTGGGGGCGGCCGCCCAAAGCAATTACCCCAACCGTCCCATCACTCTGGTGGTGCCCTGGGGGGCCGGTGGCGGAACCGATGCCACTGCGCGCATCGTGGGCACCTTGCTTGAAAAGGAATTGGGTCAACCGGTCAATGTGGTCAATCGCACCGGCGGCAACGGCGTGGTGGGGCATTCGGCCATTGCGACCGCCGCTCCGGATGGCTACACGCTGGGCATGATCACCGTCGAGATCAGCATGATGCACTGGGCCGGGCTGACCCAACTGACGCCCAAAGACTTCACACCGCTGGCCCTGATGAACATCGATCCGGCAGGGGTCACGGTGCGCGCCGATTCCCCCTACAGGAATCTGGACGATCTGATCAAGGCCGTGCGGGCCAACCCGGGCAAGTTCAAGGCCTCGGGGACCGGGCAGGGGGGCATCTGGCACCTGGCCCTGGCAGGCATGCTCAATGACCTGAAGATCGATACTGCTGCTGTGCCCTGGGTGCCCTCCAATGGCGCTGCGCCCGCCATGAACGATCTGGCCGCTGGTGGCATTGAATTCGTGACCTGCTCGCTGCCCGAGGCGCGTGCGCTCATCGATGCTGGCAAGGCCCGTCCCCTGACCATCATGGCCAGCCAGCCGGCAGCGCTGTACCCCAATGTGCCCACACTCAAGGCCGCCACCGGCAGCGACTGGGCGATCGGCGCCTGGCGTGGATTGGCAGGCCCCAAGGGATTGCCCGCGGATGTGCAGGCCAAGCTGGGAGCCGCGTTCAAGAAAATCTACGACAGCAAGGACTACCAGTCCTTCATGGCCGGGCGTGGCTTTGGCATCATCTACGCCGATGCCAGGGGCTTCGAACAGTTCATGGACAAGGGCAATGCCGACATGGGCCGCGTGATGAAGTCGCTGGGCCTGGCCAAGTGACCTGTCGTCCGTGATCTTGTGACCTGGAGGCCCCTTCAAGGGGCCTCTTTTGTGTTCGGAGACCGTCGTGAAGATTCATGATGCCCTCAGTGGCGCCTTGTTGTTGTTGCTGGCGGTGGCCGTGTTGGTGCATGTGGCCGATTTCCCGTCGATTCCAGGCCAGAACATCGGCCCCGCAGCATTCCCCCGGCTGATTGCTGCCTTGCTGCTGGTGTGCGCGGTCTTGCTGATCTTCAAGGGTGTGCGAACGCAGCCCCGGCTGCCGCTGATCGAGTGGGGGGCCTGGATGCGTTCGCGCACTCACCTGCGCAATTTTCTGATCACCCTGGGCTGCCTGTTGTTTTACATCCTGGCATCTGACCGTCTGGGTTTCCTGATCTGTGCCTTTGCGATCCTGGCGGTGATGTTCTGGGCCTTACAGGTCCGCGCGCGTCTGATCGTGCCGGTGGCGCTGGGGGTGACCCTGTTGATTCACACCGTGTTTTATAAGGGCTTGCGGGTGCCGCTGCCCTGGGGCATTTTGTTGCCCCTTCAATGGTGAGGAGCCCCCCATGACCACTGCCGTTTTTTTGCAGGCCCTGGGGCTGGTGCTCGATCCCTATGTGCTGCTGGTGATCTTTTGCTCGGCCTTGTTTGGCCTGTTTGTCGGCTGCATTCCCGGCCTGACCGCCACCATGGCCACCGCCCTGTTGGTGCCCATCACGTTTTTCATGCCCCCGGTGCCAGCGGTGGCGGCCATTGTGACGGCCACCGCGATGGCGATTTTTGCCGGCGACATTCCGGGAGCACTGCTGCGCATACCGGGAACCCCGGCCTCGGCGGCCTACACCGACGAGTCTTACCGCATGACCCTCAAGGGGCAGGCCGAACTGGCGTTGGGCGCAGGGTTGATTTTTTCGGCCATTGGTGGCCTGTTTGGCACCGTGGTGATGATTCTGTTTTCACCTGCGCTGGCTGAATTTGCACTGAAATTTTCGTCCTTCGAGTATTTCTGGCTGGTGGTGCTGGGGCTGGCGGGCGCGGTGTTCATTGGTAACGCCAGTGTGCTCAAGGCCTGCATTTCCCTGTTGCTGGGGTTGCTGGTGGCCTGCATCGGTCTGGAAAACCCGGCGGCCCACCCGCGATTCACCTTCGGTTTGCCACAGCTGATGAGCGGAGTCGAGCTGATACCGATGATGGTGGGCATGTTCGCAATCTCGGAACTGCTGCGCTACATCACCAACATGGAGCCGCAGCCGGTGATGGCGGTGCAGAAGATCGGCAACATCTTCTCGGGCATGTGGGGCCTGCTCAAAACCTACCGCTGGCCCCTGGTGCGCGGCAGCGCCCTGGGCACGGTGATCGGCATCCAGCCCGGCTCGGGCGCGGACATGGCGTCATGGATGAGCTATGCGGTCAGCAAGAAATTTTCACGCGAGCCCGAAAAATTCGGCACCGGGCATGTGGAGGGCATTGTCGAGTCGGGCGCCGCCAACAACTCCTCGTTGGCCGGTGCATGGATTCCGGCGATCGTGTTCGGCATTCCGGGGGACACCATCACGGCCATTGCCATTGGGGTGCTGTACCTCAAGAACATGAATCCGGGCCCCACCATCTTTGTCAACAACCCGGAAAACATCTACGCCATTTTCATGGTCTTCATTGTGGCCAACCTGCTGATGATTCCCCTGGGCTGGATGACGGTGAAGATCGCCACCAAAATCTTGCGGGTGGCGCGCAATCTGCTCATGCCCACCATTTTGCTGTTTTGCATTGTGGGTTCGTTTGCCATCAACAATTCGGTTTGGGGGGTGACCCTGATCCTGTTCTTTGGAGTGGCCGCCTTTGTGCTGGAGGAAAACGGCTTTCCGGTGGCGCCGGCGATTTTGGGGGTGGTTCTGGGCACCATGATGGAGGAGAACTTTGTCACCTCCATGATCAAGTCGGATGGAGACCCGCTGGTCTTCTTCACCCGCCCGATCGCCATGTGGCTGGCCATGGCCACGCTGTTGATCTTGTTGTGGCCGGTGCTGGCCTGGCTGAACCGGCGGTTACGTGGTGCGCTCGCCCCGTGAATGGGCGCTCAGTTCCTGAAGAAGGTGTCGTTGGAACGAATCATGCCGAGCGCGTTTTGGCTGTTTTGCCGGGATTGCTGCAAGACAAACGAAGCGCCTACATCCAGAGCCTTCAATCGTGACAGGTGCATGGTGGCCTCGGCATAGTCGGTGTCCACCATGTCACTGCGTGATTCGGCAATGTGGTGGGCCCGCTGGGCCAGATTGTCCGCCGCATGGTAGATGCGGTTGATCGAGGCGCCCAGGCTGGCACGGGCCTGGGTGACCGACGCGATGTTCTCGTCCACCTCAGTGATCGAGGTGCCTGCTGCAGAACGTGTAGTGATGTCGGTAGTGTTCAGTGTGGGCATGGCCTTTGGGGGTGCGGTGATGTTGTCCACAAACAATCGTGCGCCCAATGCCCTGCCGCCCGTCTGGTCATAAGACCCAGCCACAAAGACAAATTTGTAATTTCCGTCTGAATTGGCTGGCATGGTGAGGTTCACGGTCGCCCAGCTCGAGGTGGCACCTGTGTCATCAAGTAACTGGATCGTTGAGCCATTGTCGACGTTCAGCAGATAGGCATAGACGTCATAAGAATCCTGTCCGCCCTGGGCACGCCAATCGAAAGATATGGCATCTCCTGATTTCAGGGCTGTTGAACTGTTGCTGATGATGTAGGGTCCGTGAATAATCCCGAATCCACTGACTACGTTGGCGTTTGTAGACTCAAGTTGGAGGCTCTTGGCTCCTTGAGAGCCGCTCGCAGCCACCAGTTGTGTTCCAAAATTGCCTGATGTCATGGCCACAGTGTCTCCACCACTGTTGGCTGGTTTGGTGGTGTCTGTCGGCGTCGGCCATCCGCCGATTTGGCTGTTACCGTCGAGGGTCACCCTGGTATTGCCCACCGTCCAACCGGTGATGGATGTGTCACCCACCGAACCTGATTCGAAATCACCGTTGGTAAATCCGACCATTTGACCGGATGCGTAAATTTGTGGAATGGTGATCGTGACCTTGTCGTTGGCGTCGGGGCCGGCTTGCAGCTCGAAAGTGGTGGAAGACAGCTCGTTGAACAGACGGTAGCCGTTCCAGGTGGTTTTTTCGACAGTATTGAGAATCTGGGCTTTCAGCGTTTGGTATTCATTGTCCAGCTGACTGCGCTCAGAGTCCAGCAAGGTACCTGTGGCAGCTTGCACGGCCAGTTCTCGCATGCGCTGGAGCACATCGGTGATTGAAGCCAACGCGCCTTCCGCGGTCTGTGCCAGCGTGATGCCGTCATGCAAATTGCGGGTGGCTTGCACAATCCCCTGATGCTGGGCGTCCATCACATTGCCGATCGCCAGACGCGCGGCATCGTCGGCCGCGCTGTGGATGCGAATGCCCGTGGACATTTGCTCGTTGAGTTTAGAGGTGGCACGGACACCCAGACGCAAAGTCTGCAAAGCATTTTGTGCCAAATATTCCGAATTGATGCTCGTCATGAGGACCTCGAAAGACCATAATCCGGGTGTCACTAAGCAGAAACTGTGCCTGCTTGGGCCAGAGGGCTGGCCGGTCCATGGGCGCTGGGATCGGAATTTCTTTGCCAGATGTTGTGTCATTGGCGGCAGAAATTTGCCCATAATCAGGGCGTTTCTTGCCGAACCCCTTGTCAGCTTGCAGGAGCCCATCCATGGATGCAGGAATTGATCGCTTGCCAGCCGCCCCGAGCCGGGCGCAGGACAATCTGCTGGCCCTGAGGCGTCGCGATGCCGACCAGGCGGCCGAACGTACCAGTGACGCTGACCGCCAGGCTCGTCAGCAGGCCGAAGACGCCGCCCGTGAGCGGACCAGCGAGGACAAGGGGCGCTATGTCGATCGCCGGGTGTGAACCGCCGCAGTCCTAGCAGATGCGGCGCGCAATGCGCTGGATGGCGGTGCCTTTTTCGATTTCGTGCCAGTCCTGCAGCATGCCCTGACGTTCCACCACCTGGCCTGACAGCATGGCCCCGCTGTAATAAGTCAGGTGCATGATGCGGGCCATTCTGGCTTTGCAGTTGACCAGAATCAGCGCCTGGGTTGAGAGGTAGGGTTTGCCATCGGCAGTGCTTTGGACTTTTTTGTAGTCCAGCAGGCTCCAGACCTCCTTGCGCTCGCCCTGGTCCTTGATGGTGCTGGGCTCAATGTAGAAGAGGCCCTGGTCATTGAGCAGTACCGACTCCCAACGGGGCTTGGCCGGCGGCGTGGCCCCCCAGACCGGGTGGGCGGCTGCCAGGGCCGCAAGCAGTATCGTCAGGGCCGCTGTCGGTATCTTCATCGCGCAGAGAGGTTGGGGGAGTCGTTCTCCGCCGTTCGGACGGAGGCTTCGAGGGCCGGTGTGCCAAGGTTCTGGCACCGCGTGGGGTCCTGCACTGGGCAGGCGCGGTTGAAGGTCACCACATGGTCCACTTCGGCGCGGATACCGATCCATTCGCCGATGGTGTGGTCGTGGTGGCTGGGGACATGCGCCATCAGGATGTGCCCGCTGGCCAGGCGCAGGGTGTAGAGGAACTCGGAGCCCCGAAACGCCTTGCGCACGATCTCGGCTTTCACCGGCGCCAGGTCGTCATGGACGATATCGTCGGCGCGCAACAGCACATCGCATTGACCTTCACAGAAGGCGCAGGGCAGTGGGCATTCGGCCACATCCTTGAGGGTGCCCACCGGGGTGTCGACCACGATCTGTCCGTTTTCCTCGCGCAAGGTGGCTGGCGTGAACACCCCGTGGCCGATGAAGTCCGCCACAAAGCGGGTGGCCGGGCGGTGGTAGAGGCTGTAGGCATCGTCCCACTGGTGCAGCCGGCCCTCGTGCATGACCCCGATCACATCGCCCAGCGCAAAAGCCTCGAGCTGGTCATGGGTGACCAGCAGGGCCGTGGTTTGGGCAGCCTTGAGGATGTTGCGCACCTCCAGGGCCAGCCTTTCGCGCAACTCCACATCCAGGTTGGAAAAAGGCTCATCGAGCAGCAGCAGGTCAGGACCCGGGGCCAGCGCTCGGGCCAGCGCCACCCGTTGCTGTTGCCCACCCGAAAGCTCGTGCGGGTAGCGCTCCTGCGCGCCCTCGAGGCCGACCAGCGCCAGCACCTCGTGCAGGCGGTGATCGCGTTGCGCCCGCGGCAGATGCTGCAGACCGAAGGCGATGTTGCGCCCCACATCGAGATGGGGAAACAGGGCGTAATCCTGAAACACCATGCCTACCCTGCGGCGTTCAGCCGCCTCGGTGCGTCCGGGCTCGCTGACCGTCCGGCCGGACAGCACAATGCGTCCGCCCGTGACCCCCTCAAGGCCGGCGACCGCTCGCAGCAAGGTGGTCTTGCCGCAACCGGACGGGCCGATCAACACCCCGATATCGCCCGCACGGACACCCAGGGTGACATTGCTGACCGCCGAGACCTGGCGCCCCGGGTAGCGAACTTCAAGCTGGCTGATTTCCAGAAACATGCGTCCTATTGTAGAGAGGCGCCTGGCCCATGGGCTCTCTACAATCTCAGCCATGTTGCGCAAAGCCTTTGTCAGCCTGCGGGGGCTGGGACCCCTGCTCATGGCCATGCTGGCGCTGGTGCTGGCGCTGCCGGTTTTGGTGGTCCTGGGCTCATGGTTCCACTGGACGCCCAACAGCTGGGAACTCCTGCGGCAGATGGCCTCCACAGTCTTGCCCGACTATGCGGCCACGTCCTTGATGCTGTGCCTGCTGGTGGCTCTGGGCGTGACCGTGCTGGGCCTGGCAACGGCTGCGACCGTGACCCTGTTTCGTTTTCCGGGCCGTGGTGCGTTCGAGTGGCTGCTGCTGCTGCCGCTGGCCATGCCGGCCTATGTGGTCGCTTACGCGTACACCGACATGCTGCAATGGAGCGGGCCCCTGCAGACCGTTCTGCGTGAGTTGACGGGCTGGCAAGGCGCCCTTTGGCCCGATGTGCGCAGCCTGTGGGGTGCCGCGCTGGTGTTTACCGTTTCACTTTACCCCTATGTGTACTTGCTGGCGCGCACCGCGCTGCTCGATCACGCGACCACCCTGATGGAGGCTGCGCGGCTGCTGGGCGCGCCTCTGTCTCGGCGACTGCGGGAAATTGCCTTTCCTCTGGCCCGACCCGCTGTGGCCGCCGGTGTGGCGCTGGCCCTGATGGAGACCCTGGCCGACTTCGGGGTCTCGTCCTATTTCGGCATCCAGACCTTTACCGCTGGCATTTACAAGGCCTGGCTGGCCTTGGACGATCGCCTGGCTGCGGCACAGTTGGCCACCGCCTTGCTGCTGGTGGTGGTGCTTTTGTTGCAGCTGGAGCAGCATGCCCGGCGGCGTCTGCGCTTCAGCCCGGGACGACCCTCCCTTACGGGCTCCGCCGAAGCCCAGCCCGTGCAATTGCAAGGCCGATACCGGCTGCTGGCCTGGGCTGTGTGCGCGGTACCGGTCCTGCTGGGCTTTGGGGTGCCGGTGGTGATCCTGCTGCATGCCCTCTGGGCCGAGACCACCGACATGGCCTGGACACGCTTTGCCGATTGGGCGCTCAACAGCTTGCGCTTGTCGGGGCTGACTGCGTTGCTGGCGGTGTCGGTGGCGCTGGTATTGGCCTTCCGTCACCGGCAGCGGCCGGGCTTTTGGCACCGCAGCGTCACCCAATTGGTCGGGCTGGGCTATGCAGTGCCGGGTGCGGTGGTGGTGGTGGGCCTTCTGCTGCCGCTGGGGTGGGTGCAGCAGACCTGGCCGGCCCTGCAGGTTCCAGCCTGGATCACCGGAACCGCCCTGGGTCTGGTCTGGGCCTACCTGGTGCGTTTTTGCGCCGTGGCATTGCAATCGGTGCAAAGCGGCTACGCGCGAATGGCCCCCTCTTTAGATGAATCCGCCCGCTTGCTTGGGGTGACCGGCTGGCGCTTGTGGTTGCAGGTGCATGCGCCGCTGCTGCGCTCGACCACTCTGGCCGCTGTGCTGCTGGTGTTCGTCGACGTCATGAAGGAGTTGCCAGCCACTCTGGTGCTGCGGCCCTTCAACAGCGACACCCTGGCCGTGGTGGCCTACCAGCTGGCCCGCGACGAACGCCTGGGCGAGGCCGCCTTGCCTTCCCTGGCCCTGGTCCTGGTGGGGCTGTTGCCGGTGATCCTGCTCAGCCGCACCCTGCGCCGGCCTGCGCACTGAGAATTACAGCCCTTCCAACAGGATCAGTGTCCGCCGGGCAGCCTTGCGGCTGATGGGCAGCACCGCCTGGTATTCGGGGGAGTGGTAAAAACGCCGGGCCTGTTCGGCCGAATCAAAGCGAATCAGCACCATGCGGTGGGGCCGCCACAGATCGGTTTCCAAGAATTCCATGGCGCCCCCCCGCGCCAGGTACTGGCCACCATATTGTTCGGCGATGGGCTTGGCTTGCTGCTTGTAGAGTTCGTAATGCTCGGGATCGATCAGGTCCGTGTCGACCACCAGAAAAGCGCTCATGGCTGGCTCCTGCGAAAAAATAGATCTTCATTGTGGGACGGATGCAGCCACTTTCCTGTCGCCAGTCCGCCACAGCCCTGCCACGGACGCAAGTTTGCCCCTTGGTCTTTCGGTCACAATGGGCGCTCCAGACAGACTTCAAGCCCCATCCTGCCATGGTCAAAAAGACCCGAACCCTTGTGAACGAAACCGACCTGCAGTCCCAGGAGGTGTTCGACAAGGCGGCGGAAATCTTCCGTGTGATGTCCGCGCCCATGCGCCTGCGCATCATCAGTGCACTGTGTCACGGTGAAAAGAATGTCGGCGAGCTGCTCGCCGAGATCGACACCACCCAGCCCAACATGTCCCAGCACCTCAACACCCTCTACCAGGCCGGCGTGCTCGGCAAACGGCGCGATGGGGTGCAGATTTATTACCGTATCGTCAATGAGCCGGTGGTCACCCTGTGCCGGGCTGTGTGTGTGCAGATTGCCGGTGAAAGCCAGTTGTCAGTTTGAAACCGGGTTTACACGGGTTCGAAGCCATCGCGAGCGCCCATAGGATGATCTACATTGACACATAAGGAGAGGTGGATATGAAGGCCTTGGTGATGCTTGCTGCAGGATTGCTCTGGGGTTCCCTGGCCTGGGCGGATATCAAGGTGGTCTACCACTTGAGTGAAGGCATAGCGCAGGCCTCGCGCGCGATCAACAACATCCGCAATCACCTGGCCGCTGATCCCGCCGCCAGGATTGTGGTGGTCTCCCATGGTCAGGGCATCGACTTCCTGCTCGACGGGGCGACCAACCCGATGCAACAGCCTTTTGCAGGCGCTGTCAGTGACCTTGTGGCCCAAGGGGTAGAGTTCCGTGTCTGCAACAACACCCTGGTTTCGCGCAAAATGACTGCTGACAAGTTGTTGCTGGAGGCCAAAGTGGTGCCCTCGGGTGTAGCCGAGGTCGCCAAATTGCAAGCCAGGGAAGGCTTTGTCTATCTGCGCCCCTGAACCGGGCGCTGCCGATCAACGAGGAGACCCCATGAACATTCGACATGGATTGACATTGCTGGCCCTGATGGCCAGCGCCGGCCTGACTCAGGCCCAGGACGCTGCGCAAGTGCGCAGTTGGGCTGCATCCTGTGCCAACTGCCACGGCACCGACGGCCGCGCCCAGCCGGGCATGGAATCTCTGGCCGGAGCCAACAAGGATGATATGGTCAAGAAAATGCTGGACTTCAAGGCCGGGCGAAGGCCCGCCACCATCATGCACCAGCTGGCCAAGGGCTACAGCGACGAACAGATCGTGGCGATCGCCGGCTACTTTGCCGCCCAGAAGAAGTAAGGAGTGACCATGATGCAACGTCGACATTTCCTGCAGACCGGCACCGCCCTGGGCGCGGTCGGCCTCATGTCCGGCTGTGCCACCGTGGGCGGCGGCAGCGGCCCCAAGGTGGTGGTCATTGGCGGCGGCTACGCTGGCGCCACGGCCGCCAAGTACATCCGCATGTGGTCAGAGCAAAAGATCCAGGTGACCCTGGTCGAGCCCAACCCGGCCTTCATCTCCTGCCCGATCTCCAACCTGGTGCTCGGCGGCAGCAAGACCATGGCCGATATCACGACGCCCTACGACAACCTGGGCAAGCGCCACGGCGTGCAGATGGTCAAGGACCGCGTGGTCAGCATTGACGCCGCCAGGCGTGTCGTCAAGCTGGCTGG
>CAYMMK010000009.1:0-22901 GCA_964391575.1 uncultured Limnohabitans sp. | reverse complement strand
TGCCAGGTGGCCGAGTACTTCAGCAAACACAAGCCCAGGAGCAAGGTGCTGATCCTTGATGGCAATGACGATGTCACGTCCAAGGGGCCGCTGTTCAAAAAAGCCTGGGCGGACCGCTACAAGGGCATCATCGAGTACCGCGGCAAGCATGCCCTGCGCGATGTGGACGTGGGCGGCAAGACCCTCAAGTTCGAGTTCAGCGACGACGTCAAGGCCGATGTGCTCAACGTCATCCCCACCATGCGTGCCGGCGACATCGCTGTGAATGCTGGTCTGGCCACGGCCAACAAGCGCTGGTGCGATGTGGACTTCCTGACCTTCGAGTCCAAGGCGGCGCCCAATGTGCATGTGCTGGGCGATGCCATCCAGATCGCGCCGGCCATGCCCAAGTCCGGCCATATGGCCAACCAGCACGGCAAGACCTGCGCGGCGGCTGTGGTGGCGCTGCTGACCGGCAAGGCCGTCAACCCGCTGCCCATCTACAACAACACCTGCTACAGCTTTGTGTCGAGCGAGGACGTGATCCACGTGGCCAGCGTGCACCGCTATGACGAAGAGAAAAAGACCATGCTGACCGTGCCCGGCTCGGGCGGTGTGTCGGCCGCGGCCAATGAGCTCGAAGGCCGCTACGCACTGGCCTGGGCCCGTAACATCTGGGCTGACACGCTGGCCTGAGCCCCGGCACGCAACAACGCCGCGGTCGCAAGACTTGCGGCGTTTTTTTCGGCACAGACATCAGGACACGCGCATGAGGTTACTGCAAGGAATGGCCAAAGCGGCAGCACTGCTGGGCGCAGCCAGCGTCAGCGTCATGGCATGGGCGCAGGCTGACGAAGCCCGTGCAAAGAAGATTGTGGGCGGCGTGTGCTTCGTCTGCCACGGCATGGAAGGTGAGTCTTCCAGTGAGGTTTTCCCACGTCTGGCGGGACAGCATTGGGAATACACCGCCAGGCAGCTGGAGAACTTCAAGAGCGGCAAGCGCAAGAGCTCCGCCATGGCCGACATGGTGGCCAAGCTCACCCCTGATGAAATGGTGGCCCTGGGCAAGTTTTTTGAAAAGCAAATCGTCCCAGCCGAGCCCCCCAAAGACAAAGCGCTGGCGGCTGTGGGCCAGTCCATTTACCACCAGGGCACCCAGGGCAGTGGCCTGGCTGCCTGCGCCAGCTGCCACGGCCCAGAAGCCAGGGGGACAGCCAGCCTGCCGCGCTTGGCGGGGCAAAATGCGGCCTACACCGAAAACCAGCTCAAACAGTTCCATCAGCGCGAACGTACCAACGACAATGCTGTCATGCACGCCATCAGCAGCAAGATGACAGCCCGCGAGATGGCGGCCGTGGCCGAGTACCTCAGTGGCAAATGATGCAAGGTTCGCACTTGAACCCTCCAGCGCTGATCACCCTCTGCCTCGCATGCACCTGACCCCAAGATCCTCTTTGCGCTGAATCCGTGAGTTTGCTTTCTTCTCTGAGGGCATCTGCCGCGGCCGCAGCCTTGCGCCTGAGGCGCTCCCCCTGGAGCCCCGAATTGTTTTTGCTGGGCCTGAGCCTGTTCTGGGTTCTGGTGGCCAACCGCGCATTCTTTGCCGCGCTGGGGGCAGATCTTTCCCAGGCTTCAGGCTGGTTTTTCGTGCTGGCGATGGCGGTTTTCCTGATCGCCACGCACGGTCTGCTGCTGGCGCTCACGGCTTGGCGAGGCCTGTTCAAGCCGATGCTGTCGGTCCTGATCCTGATGGCTGCCGGGACTTCCTATTTCACGGGCCAGTTCGGCATTTATCTGGATCCATCCATGGTGCGCAATGTGATGCGCACCGATCTGGCCGAATCCCGCGAATTGATCTCCCTGGCCCTGCTGCTGCATATGTTGCTGGTCGCAGGTGTGCCCCTGTGGGTGTTGTGGCGCATGCGATGGGAGCCCCGCCCATGGTGGTCGGGTACCGGACGGCGTCTGGTTTTTGCGGCCGTGATGGGGGTGCTGGCTTTGGCGGCCGTGCTCAGTGTGTTCCAGCCCTTTGCGTCTCTGATGCGCAATCACAAGGAGGTGCGCTACCTGATCACGCCGGCCAATGCGGTCTGGTCTCTCGGTCAGGTGCTGTGGGGGGATGCCCAGGGCGCCGCGGCGCCTCGTCAGCCCATCGGACTGGACGCCCGCATGGCCCAAGCGCCCGACAGTCGTGAACGCCCTCTGGTGCTGGTGCTGGTGCTGGGAGAGACTGTACGGGCCGCCAACTGGGGCCTCAACGGTTACGAGCGACAGACCACGCCGCAACTGGCGGCGCTGGATGTCATGAACGCTGGAGCCGCCCGCGCGTGCGGCACCAACACCGAAGTTTCGGTGCCCTGCATGTTCGCGCCCGTCGGGCGTCGTGATTACGACGAGAAGCGCATCCGCGGACAGGAGTCCCTGCTGCACGTGCTCCACCGAGCCGGTATTCAGGTGCATTGGCGTGACAACCAAAGTGGCTGCAAGGGGGTTTGTGACAGTCTGCCACTGGAGATGGTCACCGCCGCAATGGCTCCTGATCTGTGCGAGGGCGGGCGCTGTCTCGACGAAGCCCTGTTTCGCGATCTGCAGGACCGTTTGAGCACAGTGGTGCAGGGACGCCAGGTGCACCTGTGGGTGCTTCACATGCTCGGCAACCATGGCCCCTCGTATTTCAGGCGCTACCCCGCGGCTTTTGCCCAATTCAGGCCCGAGTGCCGCAACGATGACCTCAAAGCCTGCAGCGTGCCGGAAATTGTCAATGCCTATGACAATGCTGTGCTCTACACCGACCATCTGCTGGCCCAGGCCATTCGCACACTCCAGGCCCAGCAGGACCGGGTGGATTCGGCCTTGCTCTATGTCTCCGACCATGGTGAGTCTCTGGGCGAAAAGGGTCTGTTCCTGCACGGCATTCCCTATGCCATTGCGCCCGATGTGCAGACCCGGGTGCCGATGGTGTTCTGGTCCAGTGCCGGTTTCGCCGCCGCCAGCGGTGTTGCGAGTGACTGCCTGCGCAGGCGCTGGTCCGACGGATCCTTGTCCCATGACCATTTGTTTCACAGCGTACTGGGCTTGCTGGGGGTCGAGACCGGCCTGCGCGAAAAATCGCTGGACCTGACGGAAGGTTGTCGCTGACGTGCCGGGGCCTGAATGGGATGCTCACCGGCAGGCGAATTCATCGCGTCGCGACCTTGCATGGCTGCTGGCCGGGCTGCTGGGTTTGCTGGTGTGGGAGTCTTGTGGCGCTGATCTTTGGCTGATCCGCATGTATGGAACCCCGCAGGGGTTTGCCTGGCAGCACCACCTGCTCATGAGTCGCGTATTGCACGATGGCGGTCGATGGCTGGCCTGGCTGGCCCTGGCGATACTCGCCTGGGATGCGCGAGTACAGATGTGGCCCGGACCTTGCCGGCGTGACCGGCTGCTGGCCATTGCGCTGGTGTTGCTGGCCACGCTGGCGATTTCAGGTCTCAAAAGGTTCTCAATGACCAGTTGTCCCTGGGATCTGGCCGAGTTCGGCGGCCATTGGCCCTATGTGCCCCATTGGTGGTGGCCCATGCGCGATGGTGGACCTGGACACTGCTTTCCTTCCGGGCATGCCAGTTCGGCTTTCAGTTTCTTTCTGGCCTGGGCGATCTGGCGTCATTTCAATGTCCGTATGGCGCGGATCATGCTGGCTGCATCCCTGAGTCTGGGCATCCTGTTTGCGTGGGTGCAGATGGCACGTGGCGCCCATTTCCTGAGCCACTCGATGTGGACCGCCTGGTTGTGCTGGGCGGCTGCGACGGGCGTCAGCCGGGCCACCTTGCGTCGCCGGTCGGCGGCGCAGGTACAGGCGACCTAGACCGGCCAGCCCATGGCTTTGTGCACCCGCCAGGCCAAAGCCGCTCCGACCCAGATCGACAGCAGCGTCAGCCAGGCAGTGAGGGCAAAGATGGCACCGCCGGTCAAACCGGCGCCCACCGTGCAACCGCCGGCCAGAACAGCGCCAAAGCCCATCATCACCGCCCCGGTCAGGTAATGGCCCAACTTGTTTTCGGTTTTGAAACCTTCGATGCGGAATTCGCGCCCGATAAGGGCACCGATCAGCGCTCCTGCAAACGTGGCCGGCAGCAAGCCGGCGTCAAAACCAAAACTGGGAACGCTGGTGCTGGCCAGCACGCGCATCAGCCACTCGGCCGAGGGTCCGCTGTAGCTCAGGCTTTGCAGTTGTACGGCCTCGAAGGACTCCCTGGCGACGGCCTGCGTCAGGCCCCATCCGGCAGCAATCGCCAGCCCGCAGGCGATGGCGCCGATGCCCAGCCACAGCCGTTGGTCGTGCTGACGGATGAAGAGAACGACGCCGCTGATCAAAATGACCAGGGCCAGGCCCAGACCCCCTGGTGCCCCCAGGCCACTGAGTGCCAGCAGGTCACGCCCGCTGCCGCCGTCAATGCGCCACCACCCAGCGAGCCACTGGCGAACCGGGGCCAGGCCGCCGGCAATGCTGGCCTGCACCGTGACCGCAAAGACCAGACCTGACAGCAGTGCGCGCAGATTGCCGGTGGCCGACAGGATCAGAAGACGGCTGGCACAGCCCCGCGTGAGGATCATGCCGGCGCCAAAGCACAGCCCCCCCAAAATGGCGCCTGACAGGCTGCCCGAACCCTCGATGAAACGGGACTTCTCGGGTGACAGCCAACCAGCCATCGCCAGCGCTTGGGTGCCGGCCAGCGCTGCGCCCAGTGCCAGCCACCAGACACTGAAGCGGTCACCCGGCCGTCCTTCGCAACACTCGATGACCGCCGCCCGGGCACAAAACCGGCTGCGCTGAGCGGCAAGGCCAAACATCAGACCCAACAGCGCGCCACAGGCCGCCAACACGGCCGGCTCACCCCAGCGAGAAATGACGTTGGCGACAAAGAGCCCTTGCTCCATAATTCACCCGTTTCTTAATTAATGAACTGCCGGATCAAAACGGCAAACCCGCTATTGTCTCCGTTTCCTGTGTGCTTTGCTCAATTGCCGATGGGCCACGGCCTGTCGCGCCGAGCATGGCTGCGGTGTGCACTGCTGCCGACGGCCGCGATGGCCTGCCCGGCGGTGGCTGCCCAGGCCCGGCCCTTACCCGCCGTTTTGCCGTCGTCCCAGCACCTGCCCGATGAATTGGCTGCGGCTTTGGCCAGGCGCCAACCGCTGCTGGTGATGGTGAGTCTGGAGGGCTGTGTGTATTGCCGCATCGCACGCCAGAGCCATTTGGCGCCCATGCACCGGAGCGGCCAGCCCATGGTCCAGATCGATATGCGCAGCGATCTCCGGGTGGTGGATTTCGAGGGTCGATCGACGACCCATGATGAACTGGCCCGCCGATGGAAGATTGCCATCACGCCCACACTGCTGTTTTTCGGCCCCGGGGCGCGCGAGGTGGCCGATCGCATGGAAGGCGCTTACCAGCCGGACTTTTATGGCCCCTACCTGGAGGACCGGCTGGTCCAGGCGCGTCAGCGCCTGTAAGGGCGGGCCACCTCAAAACCAGGCATGCGCCAGGCTACCGGCGAGAGCGCATGCGGGAACCACAGCCCAGACGGGCAGGCGCCAGACCATGAGGGCCAGCAACGCCAGCCAGGCAAAGGCCAGATCCCGGGGCGCAAGAATGGCACTGGTCCAGACCGGCTGGTAGAGCGCTGCCAGCAGCAGGCCCACCACGCCAGCGTGCACTCCGGCCAAGGTGTTCTGGGCCGCAGGATGTTGGCGTACAGACTCCCAGAAGGGCAAGGTGCCGGCCACCAGCAGGAACGAGGGGGTGAAGATCGCCAGCAAGGCCAGCATGCCCCCGAAGCCTCCGTTGGGAGGCGTGTTCATGGCATGGCCCAGAAACGCCGCGAAGCTGAACAGCGGACCGGGCATCGCCTGCGTGGCACCATAGCCCGCCACAAACACATCAGCTGTCAGCAGGCCGGGGGTGACCAATTCGGCATGCAGCAGGGGCAGCACCACATGGCCACCGCCAAACACCAGTGCACCGCTGCGGTAGAAGGTGTCGACCAGCGCGATCAGGGGCCCGGGAAACAGGGCTGACAACACGGGCAGTCCCAGCAGCAGCGTCGAAAACAGAATCAGCCAGCCGCTGCCTGCACGGCGACTGATTGGCACAGCCAGCGGGTCGGGCCAGCGGGCCTGGACAGGCCGGATCAAGAGTGCACCCACCCCTGCGGCCAGCACGATTGCAGCCACCTGTCCACCCGCGTGGGGGATCACCAGCGACAGGCAGCAGGCCAGCACCATGACCGTGATTCGTGGGGCATCGGTGCACAGCTGCCGGCCCATGCCCCAGACGGCCTGAGCCACCACCGCCACCACCGCCACCTTCAGGCCTGCCAGCAGGCCTGCGGGCAGACTCTGGCCCTGTGCCACCAGCAGTCCGGCCAGCACCATCAGCGTCAGCGCCGAGGGCAGGGTGAAGCCGGCCCAGGCGGCCAGTGCACCGGCATAGCCCGCCCGAGTGAACCCCAACGCCATGCCCACCTGGCTGCTGGCCGGACCCGGCAATATCTGGCACAGCGCCACCAGATCGGCATAAGCCGCCTCGCCGAGCCAACGCCGTCGCTGCACGAACTCGTGATGGAAACTGGCCAGATGCGCCACCGGCCCACCAAAGGCCGTGAGCCCCTGTTGCAGGAAAGCCAGAAACACCCGGGCGGGCGTGTCAGTGGATGACGCCGTATCTTGCATGGGGGGGAGGGGCATGGGGGTATGGGCCGTCGGGCGGGTTGAAAGGATGACCGCAATATAAACGTCCGGCCTTTCAGGACTGCCCCGGTGAATGGGCCGGGTTGCCGTTTCGCTCAAGCCTCAAGGGGATGGCCGAAGTCGGTGCTAACTTCAAAAAGGTCTGGTCGGATTGACCGTTCCGATGACGCCCTGTCGTCTGGCTATTCCTTACCCGGAACTGGTCCATTGGAATCGTCAGCGCAAACGGTCTGAAAATGGTGGATCCTTCGACCATGAACATCTTTACCGATCTGCAGGGGGAAAATCCATGGGCTCGCCTGGCCCTTCCTGGCCTTGACCCGCAGGCTTCGGTCAAACCCCTGAGCGATTGAACATCCACGGCTGATGCCGCCCACAAATTTTCGATGAAATTAGCGTATGGTTCTATTTTTCTGTCCAATGTTGGAGATTGCATGAAAATCCTGTGTACGTTCATCATGGCGGCTGCGGTGTCAGTGCCTGCTTTTGCCAGTTCGGCCCTGGCCCAGAAAAATGCCTGTATGGCTTGCCATGCAGTGGAGAAGAAACTGGTGGGACCTTCCTACAAAGATGTGGCCAAAAAGTATGCGGGCAAGATGGATGCGGCGGCCCTGGCCAAAAGCATCAAGGCCGGCGGTTCGGGCAAGTGGGGTCCGGTCCCCATGCCTGCGCAGGCCGCGCTCAGTGACGCCGAGGCCTTGACTTTGGCGCAATGGATTCTGGCTGGCGCCAAGTGAACGCCCGGGTCGCTTTCGGTTCGATCTGAAGCCCCTTCGGCCGGGGGGTGTGCCGACATGCTGCGGGTGCGCCTGTCCATTCAGGAGGGCCACGCGCACCTGCATTTCATGGCGTTGCCCCATGCACCAGCTGTTGCTCTGATCGGCCCTGATGCTCTGCCACACCCTGGCCATGGGCGAACCCGAGATCTTCAAGGATGGTGACCTGGCACTCGGGGCGCGTCTGATTGCCGAGGGCAAATGCGCCCGGCGCCCTATCGAACGGGTTGGCGGAGACGGTCGTGCCATTGACCGGCCACGGGGTCGGATCCACACGCCAGGCTTTCTGCGCGGCATGGTGGAACAATGCCACGCCCGACTGAACCTGGGATTCTTTCCCGGTGAGGTCACGGCCGTGGCTGCCGTGCTCAACCGCGATCATGACCAGTTCAAACCGTGATCGGACAGGCCTCAATCAGGGTTAGTGCGGATTCATGGTCTTGTCCGCTGTAATTTCGCATTCAGGTTAAGCGTCAAGAATAAAATATCCGCACATTCGAATATAAGAACATAATACCCTGGCCGATCACAATCCCTGCCAGGCTGGTGGGCATAAGAAGACAGGGGGCGCAGATTTTCCACCCGACTGCCGATGAATGGGCAGCCACAGTGTGTCAGGGGGTCTGCATGCATGCAGATGGCCATGAGAATGGCCACGCGGAAGGCGGTGGATTGAAAAGACCAGCACAAGGAGTGCAAGTTGGACGAGCACAAACCATCGGGACGGGTGCGCAAAGCGCCGGAAAACTTCCTTGACCCGCGCGGTATCAGGACCGTTTTTTCCGAGGGCAAAAACGGGCGTCGCGATTTCATTCGCCGGGCATTTGCCGCAGCTGCGGCCGGCGCGACCGCGCCAGTGGCTCTTGCCCAGGGCAATCCGGTGCCCAGCGAAGGCGGGGACCCCAATATTCTGAACCTGCCTGAGCACAGCACAGGTCTGGGGCAGGGCGTGGCCACCGAAGGGTATGGCAAGCCCTCCAGGTACGAGGCCAACCTGCAGCGCCGCCAGAGCCCGGGTCTGACGCAGACCACCCAGGCCTCGGTGTCGTTTGCGCCGCTGCAGTCGCTGTTTGGCATCGTCACGCCCAGCGGGCTGCACTTTGAGCGGCACCATCAGGGCTGGTGGGACATCGACCCCTCGAAACACCGCCTGATGATCAACGGTCTGGTCAAGACACCGATGGTCTTCACCATGGACGAAATCATGCGCTTGCCCTCGGTCTCACGCTTTCACTTCATCGAGTGCGGCGCCAACACCGCGGTCGACTGGGGCAATGTGGCCGTGCCCACCGTGCAATACACCCACGGCATGATTTCATGCAGCGAGTTCACGGGCGTGCCGCTGATCACCCTGCTGCAGATGGCCGGTGCCGATCTCAAGAAGGGCAAGTTCATCCTCGCCGAGGGTGCGGATGGTTCATCCATGACGCGTACCATCCCGATGAGCCTGATCGCTTCGGGCGAGGTGCTGGTGGCCTTTGGCCAGAACGGTGAAATGCTGCGGCCCGAAAACGGTTACCCGTTGCGCCTGGTGGTGCCGGGCGTGCAGGGCGTGAGCTGGGTCAAGTACCTGCGCCGCATCGAGGTGGGTGACATGCCCTATGCCGCCAAGGACGAGGCGATTCATTACATTGACCTCATGCCTGATGGCACGCACCGCCAGTACACCAGCATCCAGGAATGCAAGAGCGTGGTGACCACACCTTCGGGAGGCCAGGTGCTGCTCGACAAGGGCTTCTACAACATCACCGGCTTGGCCTGGTCGGGCAGGGGCAAGATCAAGCGGGTGGACGTGTCGGTGGACGGCGGCCGCAATTGGCGCACCGCCCGGCTGGAAAGCCCGGTGCTCTCCAAATGTCTGTCACGTTTCAACATCGACTGGGTCTGGGATGGCCAGCCCGCCATCATCCAGAGCCGCGCGCAGGACGACACCGGTTTTGTGCAGCCGACCTACCAGCAGTTGCGCAAGGTGCGAGGCACACGCTCCATCTATCACAACAACGCCATCCAGTCGTGGCTGGTGCAGGAGAACGGCGAGGTGAAAAATGTCCAGCTGTCATAAGGCGATCCTGACCTTCGCACTGCTGGCGATCGCTGGCGTTGCGCTGGGGCAATCGGTCAGATACCCGGGCATTGGCCGGGCAGCAACTGACAAGGAAGTCAAGGCTTGGGACATCGATGTGCGCCCCGATTTCAAGGGTCTGCCCCCGGGTTCGGGGTCGGTGGCCAAAGGGCAGGATGTGTGGGAGGCCAAGTGCGCCCAATGCCATGGCATCTTTGGTGAATCCAACGAAGTGTTCAGCCCACTCGTTGGCGGGACGACCACCCAGGACATCAAGAATGGCCGCGTGGCCAATCTTTCACGCACCGACTATCCCGGACGGACCACCTTGATGAAGGTGCCCACCCTGTCGACCCTGTGGGATTACATCAATCGCGCCATGCCCTGGACCCAACCCAAGACCCTGACGACCGAAGAGGTCTATGCGGTCACTGCTTTCATGCTCAACCTGGGCAATATCGTGCCTGACAATTTTGTCCTCTCTGACAGGAATATTGCCCAAGTGCAACAGCGCATGCCCAACCGCAACGGCATGACGACACAGCATGCCCTGTGGCCGGGCAAGGAATTCGGTGGGGCTGTCAAGCCCGATACCGCCAACACCCTTTGTATGAAAGACTGTGCGACCGAGCCCCGGCTGGCCTCTTTGCTGCCTGACTATGCACGCAATGCACACGGCAATCTGGCCGAACAGAACCGCAGCGTCGGTCCGCAGCGGGGGGCCGACACCTCCCGGCCCGAAAGCAAGGCCGGTGCACCCGTGTCATCCCCACCGGCAGCGTCTCCTTCCCCGGCCCCGTCCAGTGACCACAAGGCCGCCGTGGCCTTGCTTGGGAAATACAGTTGCACCGCATGCCACGGCATCGACAAGAAAATCGTTGGCCCCGGATTTCTCGATATCGCCAAAAAACAGGCCGGCAAGGTCGATTACCTTGCGGAGAGAATCAGGAAGGGTGGCGTGGGCGTCTGGGGCGCGATTCCGATGCCTGCGCAAACACTGCCCGAGGCCGATGCCAGAACCATTGCGGTATGGATTTCCAAAGGGGCTGGCCAGTGATTCGGGGTATACCCCTTGCAGGGCGGAATCTGTTTCAATAGCATCATTCATCATCCAAGGAGATTTCAGATGCAAAACCGTCGAGAGACTCTCAAGCACAGTGCGGTGTTGGCCGGTTTGCTGGCTGCTGCCGGCTATCCCCAGTTCGCACTGGCGGCCTTCAACAAGGCGGCCTTTGATGCCAAAAACGTTCAGGATGCGGTCAAGGCCGCTGGCGGCACTGGCCTTGCGGAAAGCAAGGAGGTGACCGTGATCGGTCCGGACATCGCAGAAAACGGTGCCGTGGTGCCGCTGGGCGCCTCCACCACCCTGGCGGGTGTCAAGCGCATGCTCATCCTGGTCGAGAAAAACCCCGCAGCTTTGGTCGCCATGTTCCACGTCAGCGACGCGGTGGATGCCAATTTTTCAACCCGCGCCAAGATGGGGCAGTCTTCCGATGTCTATGCCGTGGCGATCATGAATGACGGTCGGGCCCTGTGGGCGAAAAAGGAAGTCAAGGTCACCCTGGGGGGCTGCGGCGGCTGATTCCCGGCACCCATAGCTCACACCGATTCACAGAACCCTTCAGGAGAATTACATGTCAGATCCTATGCGTATCCGTGCCCAGGCCTCCGGTGACAAGGCCACCGTGCGCGTGCTCATGAGCCACGAAATGGAAACCGGCCAGCGTAAGGACTCGGCCGGCAATACTGTGCCTGCCTGGTTCATCCAGGAGGTGACGGCCACCCACAATGGCAAGCCGGTACTGGCTGCCGAATGGGGTCCGGCGGTCTCCAAAAACCCCTTCCTGCAGTTCACCGTCAAGGGTGCCAAGGCCGGCGACAAGATCGCCGTGACCTGGAAGGACAACAAGGGCGCCACGCGGACCGACGAAGCCACGGTGTCCTGATTGACGGCTGTCTGCCCAGGGTGAAGTCCACATGCGGGCCTTCACCTATTTTTTCTTGAACTGCAACGAGGTGACGATGAACAAGCATTCCCGCATGGCGCTGACCATCGGACTGGCGCTGGCCGCCGGTTCTGGCTGGGCGCAAAAATCGGCCAGCCAGGGCATTGACGAATACCGCGCCATGTTGCAGGACGGCAATCCGGCCGACCTGTTCGAGGCCAAGGGCGAGGATCTCTGGAAGCAAAAGCGTGGGCCCAGGAATGCATCCCTCGAAAAATGCGATCTGGGCAAGGGACCGGGAGTGTTCAAAGGCGCCTTTGTGGAATTGCCGCGTTACTTTGCAGACACCCGACGGGTGCAGGACCTTGAGTCGCGCCTGGTCACCTGCATGGAAACCCTGCAGGGTTTCAACGGTGCCGAAATCGCCAAAACCCCGTTTGGCCGGGGCGAGATGGCCAACGTCACCGCACTGGCGACCTGGATTGCGGCCGAATCCAAGGGCATGAAATTCAATCTGCCCAATACCCATGCCCAGGAAAAAACCTTCTACGAAGTGGGCAAGCGGCTGTTTTTCCAGCGCGGTGGATCGCATGACTTCTCATGCGCGTCCTGCCATGGCGAGGAGGGCAAGCGCATCCGACTGCAGGACCTGCCGTTGCTGACCAAGAACCCCGGAGATGGCGTGGGCTTTGCGGCCTGGCCCGCTTACCGGGTCTCCAACGGCCAGATGTGGGGCATGCAGTTGCGCCTGAACGACTGCTATCGGCAGCAGCGATTTCCTTACCCGGGGTTCGGCAGCGATGCCACGATTGCCCTGTCGACCTACCTGGGTGTGAACGCCCAGGGCGCCAAGTCCGTGGCCCCGGCCATCAAGCGTTGAGACGAGACATTGCCCATGAAAAAGAAAACCCAACTGATATTTGCAGGCCTGGTGTCCGCGCTGGTGGTCGCTGGTTGTGCCTCCGGACCTTCGGTGGCCGAGCTCAACACGCTGACCGACCAGATCGTCAAGGCGTCCTTCCGAGACGAGGGGATCGCCAAGGTCGACCGGGTGCTGGCGGTGGATGAAACCAACCGCCTGTGCAGCGAGGCCGATGTGGCCGGCAAGCCGCTCGACGAAAAAACCGCCAAGCGCATCGAGGAGGCCAACCTCAAGGCCGTCAAATGGCCCGCCGATGGCAAGTTCCTTGGCGACTGGAAGCAGGGGGAGTCGATCGCCCAAAGCGGGCGCGGTTTGACCTGGACCGATTCGGCCACTAGCGCCAATGGCGGCAATTGCTACAACTGCCACCAGATCAGCAAGGAAGAAATATCGTTTGGCACCTTGGGCCCGAGTTTGTACAACTACGGCAAGATCCGCGGTGTGACCGACCCCAACAGCGCGGCGTCCCGACCCATTGTGGAATACACCTGGGGCAAGATCTGGAACTCCAAGGCCTACAACGCCTGCTCCAACATGCCCCGCGCCGGGCACATGGGCATTCTCAACGAGTCGCAGGTGCGGCACCTGGTGGCCCTTTTGCTGGACCCCCATTCACCGGTCAACAAGTGACCCCGCCTCCAACCCGGCCCGGCCGGGTTTTTTCACCCTGTATATATCAGTGGGTACCAATTCATGAATCTCTCCAAGCGTGAATTTTTGCAGGTCATGGGTGCCGGCACCATGGCTGGCATGAATCTGGGCGCCTGGGCCGAGGCCAGCGCTGCCACGGCCGCCAACGGTCTGTATGACCTACCGAAATTTGGCCAGGTGTCCCTGCTGCACATGACCGACTGCCATGCCCAGCTCAAGCCCATTTATTTCCGCGAGCCCAACATCAACCTGGGCATCGGGTCCATGAAAGGTCAGCTGCCGCATCTGGTGGGCGAGCATCTGCTGCGGTTTGCCAGGGTTCGTCCGGGCTCGGCCGAGGCGCATGCATTGACCTACCTGGATTTCGAGAAGGCCGCCCGCCGCTATGGCAAGGTCGGCGGCTTTGCGCACCTGGCCACCCTGGTGCGGCGCATGAAAGCCAGCCGCCCCGGCGCACTGCTGCTCGACGGCGGCGACACCTGGCAGGGCTCGGGCACCTGCCTGTGGACCCAAGGTCAGGACATGGTCGACGCCTGCAAGCTGCTGGGGGTGGATGTGATGACCGGCCATTGGGAATTCACACTGGGCATGGAGCGGGTCAAGGCGATCATCGAGAAAGATTTTGCCGGCAAGATCGACTTCGTGGCGCAGAACGTCAAGACCACTGACTTTGGTGACCCGGTGTTCAAGCCCTATGTGATCCGCGAGATCAACGGTGTGCCCTGCGCCATCATTGGCCAGGCCTTTCCCTACACCCCGATTGCCAATCCGCGTTACCTGGTCGCCGACTGGGAGTTCGGCATCCAGGACGAGAACATGCAGAAGATGGTTGACGAGGTCCGCGGCAAAGGGGCCCAGGTGGTGGTCGTGCTCAGCCACAACGGCATGGATGTGGACCTGAAGATGGCGGGCCGCGTCAGCGGGATCGATGCCATCATGGGCGGCCACACCCATGATGGCATGCCGGTGGCCACACTGGTGCCTAACAAAACTGGCAAGACCATCGTGACCAATGCCGGCTCCAACGGCAAATTCCTCGGCGTGCTCGACTTCGAGGTCAAGGACAAAAAGGTCAGCGACTTCCGCTACAAGCTGCTGCCCGTGTTCTCCAACATGCTGCCGGCCGACCCGGCCATGGACGCGCTGATTGCCCGGGTACGTGCACCCTACGAAAAGCAGCTCAATGAAGTGCTGGCCGTGAGCGAGGGCCTGCTCTACCGGCGTGGCAACTTCAACGGCACGGGCGATCAGCTCCTGGTGGACGCGCTGATGGATGTGCAAGGCGCCGATCTTGCGTTTTCACCGGGCTTTCGCTGGGGCACCACCCTGCTGCCGGGGCAAGCCATCACGCGTGAGTGGCTGCTGGATATGACCGCTACCACCTACTCGTATGCCACTGTGACCGAAATGAGTGGCGAGATGATCAAGACCATCATGGAAGACGTCGCTGACAACCTCTTCAACCCCGACCCTTACTACCAGCAGGGCGGCGACATGGTGCGCGTGGGCGGCATGAGCTATGCCGTGGATCCGAGCGCACGAATGGGCAGCCGCATCAGTGACATGCGCCTGAAGGGCCAGCTGATCGAGGCCGGCAAGCGGTACAAGGTGGCCGGCTGGGCGCCGGTGGCCGAAGAGGCGCGCCACCAAAAACTCAAACCCGTCTGGGAGGTGGTCGAACAGTGGCTCCAGTCCCAGGGCGGCAAGGTGGGGACACGCAGACTCAATGCGCCCAAGGTCAGCGGCGTGCACCCCAACCCGGGGTACGTGGCCTGAAAGCCATGGATTGATGCCCCCGATCGCCATGCAACGCCGTCATCTTCTTGCGTGCATGGCCGCCATCGGTGCGGTCACCCTCTGGCCCGAGGCGCGATTGCTGGCGCAGCAGATGCACGATTTCATGGAGGGCCCGCCCGTCAGGGACCTTCCTGCACAGCAGCTTTCGCCGCGGGTGTGGATGATCCACTCCCCGGATGGATTTCCCACGCCCGAGAACCGCGGCATGATGGCCAATATCGTGTTCGTGGTGACCACGGCGGGTGTGGTGGTGCTGGACTCCGGTGCCTCGCTACAGATCGGCGAGATGGCGATCCGCATGATCCGCAAGGTCAGCAGCCTGCCGGTGGTGGCAGTGTTCAACAGTCACTACCATGGCGACCACTGGCTGGGTAACCATGCGTTCGTCAAAGCGTATGGCGACACACTGCCTATCTACGCTTTGCCGCACACCATCGAGCAGATCAAGGGTACCGAAGGCCATCTCTGGCGCAGTTTGATGGAGCGCTGGACGAACCAATCCACGGCCGGTACCCGGGTGGTGGCGCCCAGCATGGCCGTCCAGCATGGCCAGACCTTGCAGTTTGGCGACACCACGCTGCGCATGCACCACTACGGCAAGGCGCACACGCCTTCGGATCTGTGCGTCGAGGTGGTGCAGGACAAGGTCACCACGGTGGGGGATATCGCCATGACCAACCGGATTGCCAACATGGACGACGGTTCTTACCTGGGCACATTCAAGTATTACCAGGCTTTGCAGCAGGCGACCGGTGAGCAGTTGTGGGTGCCCGGGCACGGTCATGCGCGACGGGACCTGCTGCAAACCTACGGCATTTTTTTGGCGGGCATCTGGGACAACGCCCTGCAGGCGGTCAAGGATGGCAAAAGCGAGGCCGAGGCCAAGGCAATGGTGCTCGCGGATCCGCGTGTTGCCGTCCGCGCCAGGACCATGGCGGGTTTTGACGGCAACATTGGCAAGTACACCAGCCTGGCCTATCTGGAGGCCGAAAAGGAGGCCTTCTGAGGCCTGGGTTCAGCCTGCGGGGACCTGCCACTGCGCACAATAGATCACCGCCGGATAGCTGGCCAGCCAGGCCCAGAAGAACCGGTTCAGGCCGAAATGCCAGAACACCATGAAATGGAACAGGACGCCGCCAACACACATGGCCATTGCCCAGTGGATATTGATCAGCGCCAGAACAAAGCAGCCCTCCCAGACCGTGAAGCCCCAGCTCAGCACGCGTGCCACACGCGGTGAACGGTACCGGCTGTTGCCCTGGAGGGGTCCATAAATGCCACTGTCCAGAAATGCCGGCAGCGCAGCGCCGCTGCGCCATTCGGGACGCAGCAGCTTGACCCAGCCCGAGACGAAATAGGAACTGAGGGTCTGAACGGTGACGTACCAAAGCGCAGCGCGCCAACCGACCTCTGGACTGCTCAATGCGCCCACGACCTGCGCCAGCAGCAGGCCGCTGATGCCCACCAGGGTCATGAAATCGCTGCCGCCATTAAATGCGCCACGCCATCGCATCAACAGCACCCAAGCAATCGCAAACAGCAGGACGGCGCCACCCAGCCCCAGGCCCGCAAACATGAGCCACAGGGCCAGGCACAACCTCAGCACCAGCAGGGCGGTGTAGCGGGGCGGGCGCAGCAAGGCGTCCAGCACGGTGCGAATGCCGGGCGGCGACAAGGGCACCTCGTCGCGCTGGATCTGCCAGTCACTCACCCGGTCCATGGGCCCGATACGCAGGTATTCCAGCGTCTGCAGCACCAGGCTCCAGCCGAGCAGCAGCTCAAAGATGCGGTAAGCGGTGCTCAGTTCCATGCACGGATCACCGGGGACAGCAGCAGGGACTCGCTGCGCGCGGGCACGGACATTTCCATGCGCACTTCGAACTGGCAGGCCATGACAGCCGAGGGCCAGTCGGGGGCATTGATCATCGGTGTGAGGCCCCAGCGTCCTCCCTGGACCGCTTCGCAGGCCAGGCGCTGTACCAGCCGGTAGGTCACCAGCGTGCGGGCATCGGCACCCTCGGGCAGATCACGGACGTCGCTGGCCAGATGTTCGACCAGGTTCTGGTGGGTCAAAGCCAGGTTGACGGCCGGGTTGTGCCATAAATGTCGCAGTTGTCGTTGCACACGGGGGTAGACCCCTTGCCAGGGTGTCCATTGACCCTGGTCGTTTTGCGCCCGCACATACAGTCGTGGGGCCAGGCTGACAGCGTGATAGAACTTCCAGTTGGGGAAAAACGCGCGCAGCAGAAACAGCCAGGGGCCGCGCAGTTCTCGAGAGCCCTTGCGCATCGACCATGCCAGCACCAGCAGGTAGGCCGCAACCAGTCCAAGGGTCAGATCCAGGGCGTTGAGATTCATGAGGGTGTGCAGTCATTGGCGGCACCGCCGACTGTAGCCGAGCGCCTGCCCGACTGTCGTGCCCGGGGCTGTCGTGGGGGGGCGCTATGCTTGCACCCATGGCATCTCCTGTTTCCCTGTCGGGGCTGCGGCCCTTTTTGCGACCGTACCGGCTGCCCCTGATGTTCGCTGCGGTATTTCTCGTGCTGGCTGCGGCGGCCACACTGGCCTTTCCCTGGGCCTTGCGCCAGCTCATCGACGAAGGGCTGACCAGTTCGGCCGGCGAGGCGGCGCTGGCCGCCGGTTTCATGCGGCTGTTTGCAGTGGCGGTGGCGCTGGCGGTGTTTTCTGCGGCGCGTTATTACACGGTGAGCTGGCTGGGCGAACGCATCACGACCGATGTACGCAATGCGGTCTACACCCACGTGCTCAAGCAAAGCCCCGCCTTTTTCGAGACCACCCAATCGGGCGAGGTGCTCTCGCGCCTGACCAACGACACTACATTGGTGCAGACGGTGGTGGGCTCTTCACTGTCGATGGGCCTGCGCAATCTGGTCATGGGCGTCGGTGCGATGGTCATGCTGGTCTGGACCAGCCCGATGCTGATGTTGCAGGTGCTGGCGGTGCTGGTGCTCGTGGTGTTGCCGGCCATCACCCTGGGGCGGCGGGTGCGCCGCCTTTCACGCGCCAGCCAGGACCGGGTGGCCGATGCCAGCGCCCTCGCTGGCGAGGTGCTCAATGCCATCCCGGTGGTGCAAAGCTACACCGCCGAGCCGCGTGAGGGCCAGCGCTTTGTCGATTCGACCCTGCGTGCACTGGGCACGGCCCTGCGCCGCATCCGTGCCCGTGCACTGCTGGTGGGTTTTGTCATCATGGCTTCCAGCGCCGTTTTGCTCTGGGGCCTGTATATGGGCACGCTGGCCGTGCGGGCGGGCACGACCACCGCGGGCGAGTTGGGGCAAACCGTGTTTTATGTCATCCTGCTGGCCAGCGCCTTTGCGGTGCTGGGAGAGGTGTACGGTGACTTGCTGCGTGCCGCTGGCGCCACCGAGCGCCTGATGGAATTGCTGCATGCCCGTTCGGGGGTCCCCGAGCCGGCCCATCCCCTGCAGCCCCCATGGCCTGCCGCAGGGGCCCGTCTGCAGCTCGATGCCCTGCGATTTCATTATCCTTCGCGTCCCGACACCTGGGCGCTGGACGGCTTGAGCGGCACCATCCAGGCCGGTCAGACGGTGGCCATCGTTGGGCCCAGCGGCGCCGGCAAAACCACCCTGTTTGATTTGCTGATGCGCTTTCATGACCCGCAGCAGGGGACCGTGTCCCTGGACGGCGTGCCGATCACGCAATTGGCCCTGAATGACCTGCGTCAGCGCATCGCCCTGGTGCCGCAGACCCCGGTGGTGTTCACCGGGACCGTGCTGGAGAACATCCGTTACGGAGCCCCCGATGCCAGCCTGCAGGCCGTGCAGGCTGCAGCCCAGGCAGCCCATGCGCACGCATTCATCGAGGCTCTGCCACAAGGCTACGACACCGAACTGGGTGACCGTGGCGTTCGGTTGTCGGGTGGACAACGCCAGCGTCTGGCGATTGCCCGGGCGATGCTCAAGAACGCTCCACTGCTGCTGCTGGACGAGGCCACCAGCGCGCTCGATGCACACAGCGAGCAAATGGTGCAGGCCGCCCTCGAGCAGGCCATGAGTGGGCGCACCACCCTGGTGATCGCGCACCGTCTGGCCACTGTCCAGCGCGCTGACGTGATCTGGGTGCTCGACCATGGACGACTGGTCGAGCAGGGCACGCATGCCGAGCTGACCGTCCGTGGCGGCCTCTACGCGAGCCTGGCCGCCTTGCAGTTCAACGACCCCGCCTGAGGCGGTTCGACAGCCACCACCCGCTCAAGATCCTTGAGGCGGATCGGGGGGCTGCTGCTGAGCTTGCATGGCCCGTTCCCGGGCCTCCCGCTCTGCCTGGCGCTGGCGTTGGGTGGCCTCGCGCGCTTTTTTGACGTCATGGATCTGCCACCAGCCGAAGGCCAGTGCCAGCACGAAAACGCCCAGTTCGATCCAGATGCCCATGCCGGCTCCTTGTGGCTCAAGAGGGGACCAACTGTCAATCTCTATTGACATCTGTCAATATAAGTCTATATTGACAGATGTGTCTGTGAGTTTTTCCTGACACAGACGGATCGGAGGTCCCGATGAGCCTGATGGCACGCACCGAACACGCTTTGGCCCGGCATTTCGAGGCCGCTTGCGGCAGCGGTGCTCCCCCTCGCCTGGTCGAGGCCATGCGCCATGCGGTGTTTTCTGGCGGCGCCCGCATCCGGCCCCAGCTGTGCATGGCGGTGGCAGTGGCCTGTGGCGATACGCAACCCGAGCTGACCGATGCGGCCGCCGTGGCCCTGGAGCTGATGCATTGCGCCTCCCTGGTCCATGACGATCTCCCGGCGTTTGACGACGCCGACATCCGCCGCGGCCAACCCACCGTCCACAAGGCCTTCAGCGAACCGCTGGCGCTGCTGGCCGGTGACGCACTCATCGTCATGGCCTACCGCGTCATGCTGCAGGCTGCCGGTGGCCATCACCAGCGGCTGGCCTTGCTGATGGACAACCTGACCCGGGGGGTGGGCCTGCCGGCCGGCATCGTGGCCGGACAGGCCTGGGAATGCGAAAGCGCAGCCGACCTGTCGCAGTACCAGCGCGCCAAGACCGGTGCGCTGTTTGTGTCGGCCACCTGTGCCGGTGCCATCAGCAGCGGCAGTGACCCGGCGCCCTGGTCCTTGCTGGGTGAATCGCTGGGTGAGGCCTACCAGGTGGCCGATGACATCCGCGACGTGATGGTCGATGCTGACAGTCTGGGCAAGCCGGCCGGCCAGGACGTGCTGCATGCGCGGCCCAGTGCGGCCCGTGCCCTTGGATTGGAGGGGGCGATTGCCCATTTCCAGCGCCTGATTGCCAATGCGGCTGCCTCGATCCCGGCCTGTGCCTGCCGGGACATGTTGCGCCAGTTGGTGCAGCGTGAAGCCGAGCGGCTGGTGCCGCCCGCCCTGTGCGAGCAGGCGCGTCGCAAACAAGCAGCCGGTGCACGCACCGCACCGCAGCTGAGATTGGTGTTGCCATGAGCCGACCGCTGGATCTTTCAGCGCCCCTGCCGGCGGGCTCCTCCTGGCAGGACAGCCTGCGCAGCGCCTTGCAACGCTTGTATGCCAGCGAGCGGTTTTACCGCTGGTCGCTGGGTAACCCTCTGACCCGCTTCATCACCCGCAGGCGCACGCGCCAACTGTTCGACCTGATGGCAGGCTTTGTGCACAGCCAGGTGCTGTTGTCCTGTGTGCGCCTGCAGCTGTTTTCCTGTCTGCGTGAAGAGCCCGATACCCCAGCTTCGCTGGCGCAGCGCACTGGGGTGCCAGAACCTCAACTCCAGCGGCTGCTGCTGTCGGCAGTCAGCCTGGGGCTGCTGGAGCACCGCAGCGGCGGTCGTCTCGGGCTGGGCCCGCTGGGTGTGCCCCTGAGTACCCATGATGGCATCGCCCAGATGGTCGAACACAACCAGCTGCTCTATCAGGACCTGATCGATCCGCTGGCCTTCCTGCGGAAGGCGCGTGACGGACACATGGCCAGCTACTGGCCCTATGCCCATGGCGGCCAGGCCGCTGTCGAAGCGACCGGTGCGCGTGAACAAGTCGGTCGCTATTCCGACTTGATGGCCCAATCGCAGGGTTTTCTGGTTCAGGAGATTTTGTCGAGTTACTACTTTGATGAGCACCGGTGCGTGCTGGACGTCGGCGCCGGCCAGGGCCGGTTTGCCAGCGCCCTGGCCTGCCATGCTCCGCATCTGAAGTTGAAGATGTTCGATCTGCCACCGGTATTGGCCCAAGCCCGCGGACGCCTCGAGCAGGCCGGCCTGGCTGAGCGTGTGAGCCTGCACCCGGGGAGTTTTCTGGACGATCCGCTACCGTCCGGTGCCGATCTGGTGACGCTGGTGCGGGTGGCCCATGACCACCCAGATGCGGTGGTCCGCCAGCTGTTTGCCAAGGCACATGCCGCATTGCCCGCGGGCGGTGTGCTGCTGGTGGCCGAACCGATGGCCCAGCCCCCTGAAGCCCCTTCGGCCGATCAAGCCGATGCCTACTACCACTTCTATCTGATGGCTATGGGTTCTGGCCGTTTGCGTACGCCTCAGGAAATCGCAGCCCTGATGCGCGAAGCTGGATTCATCGCCATCGAGCAGGTGCCCAACCCCATGCCCATCCATGGGCAACTGGTGGTGGGGCGCAAGTCTCAGTGTTTACCCTAGTTTTACTGGCATTGTGTAAATCCAGTTTGACACTAAACAATGTAAAGCCAACAATTCACCCATGAACGCACAGGCTGTTGTTTTTCATCACCCGCGTGAGCTTTCCGTGCAGTCCCTGGCCTTGCCCGATCTGCAGGAGGGCCAGGTCGAGGTGGCTGTCGATTTCAGCGGCATCAGTACCGGCACGGAGCGCATGCTCTGGGACGGCAGCATGCCTGCATTTCCGGGTATGGGCTATCCCTTGGTGCCTGGTTACGAGACCACCGGACGCGTGGTGCGCTGCGGTCCCGCGGCCACGCTGGCGCGAGGACAAACGGTGTTTGTACCGGGCGCCAGCTGTTTCAACGGCAGTGGGGTGCGCAGCTTGTTTGGTGGCGCTGCCGACCGACTGGTCGTGCAGCAAAGCAAGGTGGTGCCGGTGACCGACTCTCTGGGGCCGCAGGCCGTGTTGCTGGCGCTGGCGGCTACGGCTTACCACGCGGTGTCGGGTGGCGGTGCTGTCGAGCCTCACACTCCGCCGGACCTGGTCATTGGCCACGGAGTCATGGGCCGGCTGCTGGCCCGCCTGACCGTGGCCGCGGGTCTGCCCCCGCCCACGGTCTGGGAAACCGCCCCCGAACGCCAGTCTGGCGCCCAGGGTTACGAGGTCATCCATCCCGATGAGGACCCCCGGCATGACTACCGCGCCATCTACGACGTCAGTGGCGATGCGTCCTTGCTGGACGCCTTGATCGGGCGACTGCGCCCGGGCGGTGAAGTGGTGCTGGCTGGTTTTTACCGCCAGCAACTGCAGTTTGCCTATGCCCCGGCGTTCATGCGCGAGGCCCGCATCCGCGTGGCGGCTGAATGGAAGCGGCCGGACCTGCTGGCTGTCGATGCCCTGGTGCGCAGCGCCCAGCTGTCACTCGATGGCCTGATCACCCACACCGAACCCTGTCAACGTGCACCACAGGCCTATGAAACAGCCTTTGGCGACGCGTCCTGTCTCAAGATGATCCTCGACTGGAGAGCAAACGCATGAACACCACCCAGGCCACGGCCCAACCTGTCCAGTTCGTGCAGCGATTGCGCGAGGAAGCCAGCGTCCCTCTCGATCCGGTCGCCACCGGCGAGGTCAAGAAAGAGACCCAGATCATTGCCATTTACGGCAAGGGGGGCATCGGCAAAAGTTTCACGCTGGCCAACCTGTCGTACATGATGGCCCAGCAGGGCAAGAAGGTGCTGCTGATCGGTTGCGACCCTAAAAGCGACACCACCAGTCTGCTGTTTGGCGGCAAAGCCTGCCCGACCATCATCGAAACCTCCTCGCGCCTCAAGCTCGCGGGCCAGGCGGTCAGCATCAGCGATGTCTGCTTCAAGCGTGATGGCGTCTTTGCCATGGAGCTCGGCGGCCCCGAGGTCGG
>CAYMMK010000008.1:34491-46614 GCA_964391575.1 uncultured Limnohabitans sp. | reverse complement strand
CCTGTGCGCGAGGGACAGACGTCGACAAACCGCGCAATCTGGCCAAGAGTGTGACGGTGGAGTAAGCCTCACAAGACCTGCAGCTGCCTGGCCCCGCTGGCCAGGCGGAAGCTGGCCAGGGTTTCGATGCCGGTTGCGCGATCGCGCGGGTCGATCAGGGTGCGCAGGTGCACCACCAGCGCTTCGTGGTTGATGTGCAGCAGGCCGTAGCCCCGGCGGGTGCCTTCGGCAAAGATGAAGTGGGGATTGCGTTGCAGCCGGGCCTGGGTGCTGCGGTTGTTGCGGCTGCTGATGCTGGTGCCGCAGAACTCCACCCCCAGGGTCTCGCTGTCGGGGTCGCTGTAGTCGCGCTTGATGTAGCCCACCCAGTTTTCATGCACGTCGCCCCCCAAAACAACCGCATTGGGGACACGGTGGCGGTGCAGCAGTGTGGTCAGCCGCGACCGGGCCGCCGGGTAGCCGTCCCAGCCGTCGTTCCAAACTTTCTCGCCCTCTCGCGTGCCAGTGATGCAGGCTCCCAGCAAGGTGGCTTGCGCCAGGATGTGCCAGAGCGATCCTTGCGCCTCGGCCAACTGGCGCTCGAGCCACTGCTCCTGCGCCCGGCCCAGCAGACTGCGTTGCGGGTCCCCCAGGGCCGCGCACAGTTGCGGGGCCACCAGGCCCGAGCCGGGGCGGCCGCCGGGCGTGCACACCTGCGGGTCGCGGTACTGGCGGGTATCGAGCATGCACAGGCTCACCAGGTCACCCAGCCGGTGGTGGGTGTACAGCCGCAGCTCCGCGCCTGTCTGCAGCCCCTGCAGGCCGGCGATCAGGGCGCTCGTGCGCAGCGGCATGTGCTCGTAGTAGGCCTGGTAGGCGGCGGCCCGACGAGCCCCGAAATCGGTGGCCGGGCCGGCATTGCCGGGGTGCCGTCCGGCGTAGTCGTTTTGCACCTCGTGGTCGTCCCAGGTCAGCACCCAGGGGCAGGCGGCGTGCATCCGCTGCAGCTCGGGCTCGAGCCGGTATTGCGCGTAGCGCTCGCGGTAGCCCGGCAGGTCCAGGCACCAGCTGCCGCTGTGTGTGCGCATACCGTGTTTGCCGGGTGCGTATTCGTAGATGTAGTCGCCCACAAACACCAGCAGGTCGGGTTGTTCCCGGGCCAGATGGGTGTAGGCCGAGAAGTAGCCGTGTTCGTAATGCTGGCACGAAGCCCAGCCGATGCGCAGCGCCTGCTGCGGCGTGCCGGGCGCGGCGAAGGTGCGTGTGGTGCCCGCAGGACTGACATGCTCGCCCACCACAAAGCGGTAATGAAACCATTGATTGGCGGGCAGACCGCTGACCTCGACATGCACCGAGTGGGCCAGAGCGGCCACCGCCAGGGTCACCCCGGACTGCAAGGTCCGGGTGAAGCTGGGGTCAAGCGCCACCTCCCAGCGCACCGGCAGGTCCTGCGCAGGCAGGGGGTGGAGGGGGTCGAACAGTCGGGTCCACAACACCATGCCCTCGTGGGTGGGGGCGCCGCTGGCCACACCCAGGCCGAAGGGGTTGGTTGCAAGGCGCACCCGGGCCCAGGCGTTGTCGTGCGCCGGCAGACCCAGCGCCGCCAGGGCGAGTGCCGCCATGAACGCCCGGCGCTCGCCGGGCGGCCCGGGGCGGGCGGGAGCATCGGGTTCAGACAACATTGAGCTCGCGCAAGGGCCGGTCATTGAGCACCCGCTCCCAGCCCAGGGCCTGCAGGTCGAGGCTGCGGTAGCCGCCGAAGGTGACCAGCTCGGACAGCGCCCGCCCGATGCCCGGCGACTGCTGCAGGCCATGGCCGCTGAAGCCGTTGGCAAACAGCAGGTTGTCGACTTCGGGGTGGGCGCCCAGGATCACGTTGTGGTCGAACAGGTTCATGTCGTAGTGACCGGCCCAACTGCGCTGCACTCGCAGGGCTTCGAAGCCCGGCACGCGCGCGGCCAGCAGTGGCCACAGCACCGACTCAAAGAGCTCGTGCTGCACCTCGAAGTCGTGGCACTCCGGATCCTGATCAGCGGGCGGCGCAATGCCGCAGATGAAGCCCTCGCCCTCGGGTCGGAAATAGGCCCCAGAGGGGTCGATCACCATCGGACAGCCGGGCAAGCGGGCGCTGCTGGTGACATAAAAAATGCTGCGTTTGCGCGCCTGGACCGGCAGCGCAATGCCGGCTGTATGCGCCAGCGCGGTGGCGCCGGTGCCGGCAGCATTGATGACGGTGCCGCACGGCACCCGGCTGCCGTCGCCCAGCGTGGCCGCGACAATCCGTCGCCCCTGGCGCTGCAGTGACACCACCTGCGCCTGTCGGTACTCCACGCCCAGCGCGATGGCCTTGCGGCGCAGGCCCTGCATCAGACCATAGGCGTCCAGCCAGCCCTCGCCGCGCAGGCCCAGCGAGCCCGCCGCCAGGTCGTCCACCGCCAGCCAGGCAAAGCGCTCGCGCAGTTGCTGCGGGTTCAGCAGGGCCACCTCGACCTGCTCGGCGCACTGCACCTTGTGATTGTCGTGCAGCACCTGCAATCCGGCCGGGGTGGCCAGAAACAGGTAGCCGCGTTCCTTGAAACCGAAATCCGGTGCCTGCCCGTCCACCGACAGCGGTTCAGCCATGGTCTTGAGAAAGGTGGTCCCGAACTGCGACAGGCGGATGTTCTCGGGGGTGGAGAACTGGTGCCGGATCGAGGCGGCCGACAGTGCGGTGGCCGAGCGCTCGTAACGCAGGTCCTGCTCAAGCACCAGCACGCGGCCCCGAAAGTTGGGCTGCGAGGCCAGAAAAAAGGCGGCCGCGCTGCCCACGGCAGCGCCGCCCACAATCAGGACATCGGTGTGCATCGGCTCGTCAGGCAATCAAATCAACCTACACTAGAGCATAGCCCAGCCCCTACACCCATGCACCATTTCGACGCCCAGGCCGTCGCCGACGCGCTGCCCTATTCCATGCTGGTCGAGGCCCTGGCCCAGGGGCTGCAACAGCCCATCGAGGCGCCCGCCCGCAGCCACTTCACCCCCAATGGCGACGCCAGTTGCGTGCTGGTCATGCCGGCCTGGAAGGCGCATCAGCGCATGGGGGTCAAGCTGGTCTCGGTCTGGCCGGACAACAACGCCCTGGGCCTGCCGGCCGTTTCGGGGCTGTATGTGCTGCTGTCTTGCAGCACCGGGCAACCGGTAGCCGTCATCGATGGCACCGAACTGACCTTGCGCCGCACCGCCGCCGCCGCCGCCCTGGCAGCCCGCACGCTGGCGCGCCCCGACAGCGGCACGCTGGCGGTGCTGGGGACCGGCGCCTTGAGCGCCCCCCTGGCGCAGGCGCATGCCAGTGTCATGCCCCTGCAGCAGATTCTGGTCTGGGGGCGCGAGCCGACCCGTGCCCAGGCGGTGGCACAGCGGCTGCAAGCGCAGGGCCTGCCGGCCCGCGCGGCCGCGGACCTGCAAGATACGCTGGCGCAAGCCGATGTGGTGGCGGCCGCCACCACGGCCAGCACCCCCTTCATTCGCAGCGCATGGGTGCGGCCGGGCACCCATCTGGGACTGGTGGGCGCCTTCACGCCGCACATGGCCGAGGCCGAACCAGCCCTGATGGGACAGGCCCAGGTGTTTGCCGACTTACGTTCGGCGGTGATCGAAAAAGGCGGCGAGGTCTGGCAGGCCCTGCAGCAGGGCCTGATGCCGGCCGATGGCATCGAGGCCGAACTGGCCCAACTGGCCGCCCGCCCCGCGCACCCCTGGCGCCGCAGCGCTCAGGCGATCACGGTGTTCAAGTCGGTCGGGTTTGCCGCGCTCGACCTGATCGCGGCCGAGTGCGTCTGCCCGCCCCCGCTGGCCTGAAACCCTTGCGCGCTTACTCGGCCTTGATGTTGGCCGACTTCACCACGCCGGCATAACGCGAGAGGTCACGCGCCATGTCGCGGCCGAAGCGCTCGGGACCGCCCGGGCTGGCGGTGATGCCCAGCGTGACCAGGCGCTCGCGCACCACCGGATCGTTGAGCACCGCGTTCAGTTCGGTGTTGAGCCGGTCCACGATGGCCCGCGGGGTTTTGGCTGGCGCCAGCAGACCCACCCAGGAGTTGATGTCGAAATCGGCCACGCCGGCCTCGATGAAGGTAGGTACCTCCGGCAGCGAAGGAGCGCGTTGGGCACTCGACACCGCCACCGCATGCAGTTTGCCCGCCTTGACGTGCGACACGGCCCCCGCCACCGCGGTGTAGACCAGCGGGATGGTGCCGCCCAGCAGGTCGGTCATGGCCTGGCCGCCGCCCTTGTAGGGAATGTGGGTGAGGTTGGCGCCCGTGCGCTGCTTGAGCAATTCGCCGGCGATGTGCGGCGTGCCGCCCGTGCCCGAGGTGCCATACGACAGGCCGCCCGACTGGGTTTTCGACAAGGCGATCACCTCCTTGAGCGTCTTGGCCGGCACCGCCGGGTGGGACACCAGGATCAGGATGGCGTCGCCGATCTTGCCGATCGGGGCGAAGTCCTTGAGGGTGTCAAAACCGACTTTGGGAAACACATGCGGGTTGATCACCAGCGTGCCGTCAAAGCCCAGCAGCAGGGTGTAGCCATCGGGCTCGGCCGTGGCCACCATTTGTGTGCCAATGTTGCCCGAGGCCCCGGGCTTGTTGTCGACGATGATCTGCTGGCCCAGCCGCCTCGACAGGTGTTCGGCAATCAGGCGGCCGCTGGTGTCGGTCACACCCCCCGTGGCAAACGGCACCACCAAGCGAATGGGTTTGTTGGGGTAGGCCGCCTGCGCAAAGGCGGCGCCTGTGGCCAGAGACAGGCTCAGGGCCAGCAGGGTTTGAAGCCCGCGGCGGCGCTGCAACGATTTGAACATGGGCATGGCTGTCTCCTGGGGGTTCATGGTCTGGGGAAAAAATCAGTCGGTTTCGGCGTGGCGCTTTTCAAAGTTCCACACGTCTTCGAAGCCCATCAGTTGGGTCAGCGCGCCAAAATCATACAGCGGCGTGCTGCCACCGGCCGACGAGCCCTGGGCCTTGAGCTGGCCATACACCTGCGTCATGGCCTGCACGGCGGCCAGCAGCGCGGTGACCGGAAAGATGGCCAGCTTGTAGCCGATGGATTCAAGGGCTTCGCGCGAGAGCACTGGCGTGCGACCCCGCTCGACCATGTTGGCCAAAAGCGGCACATCGAAGCTGCGGCCGATGCGGCGCATCTCCTCTTCGGATTCGGGCGACTCCACAAACAGGATGTCGGCGCCGGCCTTGGCATAAGCCTCGGCGCGGCGCAGCGCTTCGTCCAGCCCCAGCGAGGTGCGCGCATCGGTGCGGGCGATGATCAGGAAGTCGGGGTCGGTGCGCGACTCCACGGCCACCTTGATCTTGCGCACCATGTCTTGCATGGGGATCACGCGGCGACCCGGGGTGTGGCCGCACTTTTTGGGGAACTCCTGGTCTTCGAGCTGGATGGCGGCTGCACCGGCGGCTTCGTAGCCGCGGATGGTGTGGCGCATATTGAGCAGGCCGCCGTAGCCGGTGTCGGCGTCGGCAATCAGCGGCGTGCGGGCCATGCCGGCCATGGCAGTGACGCGGCCGACCATGTCGCTGTAAGTGGCCAGACCCGCATCGGGCAGGCCCAGGTGCGAGGCCACGGTGCCATAGCCCGTCATGTACAGCGCGTCGAAGCCGAAGCTGTCGGCCAGCCGCAGCGAGACCATGTCGAACACCCCCGGGGCCACCACCAGGCCGGGCTGGTTCAGGCGCTGGCGCAAAGTTGCACGTGGTGATTCGTTCATGACAGCGGGGTTCCGTGTTCGGTGGTTGAATAGACAGCAATACTGTTATTGAAACAAACGGAGCCTCCATGGACCTTCACCTGCGCGACAAGCACATCCTGATCACCGGCGGCAGCAAGGGCATTGGCCTGGCCAGTGCCCAGGCCTTTCTGGTCGAAGGTGCCCGTGTGACCCTGGTCTCGCGCGATGCGGCCAATCTGGCGCGCGCACGGCAGCAACTGGCCGATCACGATGCTCAACGCATCCACACCCATGCGGCCGACCTGCGCGATGCCGACGCTGCATTGGCCGTGCTCAACGCCGCCGAGGCCGCGCTCGGCCCGGTGGATGTGCTGGTCAACTCGGCCGGCGCCGCCCGGCGGACTCCGGCTGCCGAGCTCAGTCCGCAGGCCTGGCACGACGCGATGCAGGCCAAATACTTCAGCTACATCCACATGATCGACCCGGTGGTCAAGCGCATGGCGCAGCGCGGACGTGGCTGCATCGTCAATGTGGTGGGCAACGGCGGCAAGGTGGCCAGCCCGATCCACCTGCCCGGCGGGGCCGCCAATGCAGCGCTGATGCTCGTCACCGCTGGACTGGCGGCGGCCTATGCACCCCAGGGCATCCGGGTCAACGCGGTCAACCCCGGCCTGACCCTGACCGACCGGCTGCAGGAGGGTCTGGCCGCCGACGCCCGGCTGCAGGGCATTGGCGCCGACGAGGCCCGCCAGCGCGCGGTGTCCCGCATTCCCCTGGGGCGCATGGCCGAGCCCGAAGAAATTGCCCGCGTGGTGCTGTTTCTGGCTTCGGAGGCTGCCAGCTATGTGACCGGGGTCAACATGAGCCTGGACGGCGCAGCCACACCCCTCGTGCTGTAACCTGGCGCATGAACCTCGACATCGACTACCTGCGCACCTGGATCGGTCGCACCGAAACGGCGCACGACCACGCCGCGCTGCAGCCCCTGCGGGCCTTGTGTGCCACGCTCGATCGGGACGGCTCGGGCTTGGAGCCGGGCGCCGAGGTGCCGCCGTGCTGGCACTGGCTGTACTTTGTGCCTTTGCACCGTCAGTCCGACATGGGTGCCGACGGCCACGCCCGGCGCGGAGGATTCCTGCCGCCTGTTGCGCTGCCCCGTCGCATGTGGGCGGGCAGTCGCCTTGAATTCCTGGCACCCGTGCGCGCTGCGCAGGCCATCCACCGCACCTCGCGCATTGAAGATGTGCGACTGAAAAACGGCCGCACCGGTCCGCTGGTGTTCGTTCAGGTCCATCACGAAATCCGGGCCGAAGGCCAGCTGGCGATCCGTGAACAGCACGACATCGTCTACCGCGACAAGCCACAGCCTGGCGAGTCGATGCCAGTCGGCGTGCCTGCCCCGCAACATGCCGCCTGGACGCGCGAGATCGTCCCCGACGATGTGCTGCTGTTCCGATATTCGGCCCTGACCTTCAACAGCCACCGCATCCACTACGACCGCCGCTATGTGACCGGGGTCGAAGGCTACCCCGGCCTGGTCGTGCACGGCCCGCTCATCGCCACGCTGCTGCTCGACCTGCTGCAGCGCCAGCTGCCCGCGGCCAGGGTGCGTGTGTTCTCGTTCAAAGCCCTGCAGCCGGTGTTTGACCTGGCCCCATTTTTCGTCTGTGGCCGCATGACCGGTGACCAGGCGGTCCGGCTCTGGGCGCTCACGTCCGAGGGCCATCTGGCCATGGACGCCCACGCCGATCTGGCCTGACCCCGGAGAGATGCGATGTTCAATGAAAGCGACCGCCACCAGAGCATCCGCGATGCGGTGCGCGACCTCTGCGCCCGTTTCCCTGACGCTTACCACCGCCAGATCGACCAGCAGCGCGCCTACCCCGAGGCTTTCGTCGATGCCCTGACCCAGGCGGGCTGGATGGCTGCGCTCATACCGCAGGCCTACGGCGGGTCGGGCCTGGGCATGGCTGAAGCCTCGGTCATCATGGAAGAAATCAACCGCTCGGGCGGCAATGCCGGTGCCTGCCATGGCCAGATGTATGTGATGAATGCGATTGTGCGCAGCGGCTCGGCCCGGCAGAAAGAGCAGCTTTTGCCCCGGATCGCCAGCGGCGCATTGCGCATCCAGTCGATGGGGGTGACCGAACCGGGCGCCGGCAGCGACACCACGCAGCTCAAGACCAGCGCTGTGCGCAAGGACGGGCGCTGGGTCATCAGTGGCCAGAAGGTCTGGACCTCGCGCATCCTGCACAGCGACCTGATGATCCTGCTGGCGCGCACCACGCCCGCCGACCAGGTCCGCAAACGCTCGCAGGGGCTGTCCTGTTTCCTGATCGATCTGCGTCAGGCCATCGGTCATGGCCTGACGGTGCGCCCGATCCCCAACATGGTCAACCACGAAACCCATGAACTGTTTTTCGACCAGCTCGAGATCCCCGAGGACAGCCTGCTGGGCCCCGAAGGCGAGGGCTTTGCGGTCATCCTCGATGGACTCAATGCCGAGCGCACCCTGATTGCCGCCGAATGTATCGGCGACGGCTACTGGTTCATCGAGCGCGCCCGCCGCTATGCCGGCGAGCGGGTGGTGTTCGGGCGCCCCATCGGCCAGAACCAGGGCGTGCAGTTTCCGATCGCGCAGGCGCTCATCGAGGTCGAGGCCGCCAACCTGATGCGCTGGCAGGCCTGCGAGCGTATCGACAGCCACCAGAGCGCCGGGGCCCAGGCCAACATGGCCAAGTACCTGGCCGCCAAGGCCTCCTGGGAGGCGGCCAATGTGTGCCTGCAGACCCATGGTGGTTTCGGCTTTGCCTGCGAATACGACATCGAGCGCAAGTTCCGTGAAACCCGTCTCTACCAGGTCGCCCCGGTGTCGACCAACATGATTTTTGCGTACCTGGCCGAGCATGTGCTGGGCCTGCCCCGATCCTATTGACGCAGTCCTCATGAGCCGATTGCAGGCGGACGCACTTCGCCCGGCGCCAGCGGCAGCGGGTGCAAGGGCACCGGATCGTCAGCCCTGTCGCCGGCGGGCTGTGCGGCGCTTGGGGGCGGGGCCGGTTCGTCGGCGGGTCCGCCACAGCCCGCGAGCAGGGCGCACCAGCACCAGGTCAGGGCACCCCGTCGCAGGGTGAAGGTCTTGCGGGTGTTCATCAGATTTCTCCATAGCCGTTGAGAATGCTGCGGGTGCGCTGGTAAAAGCCCAGTTCGTTGATCGTCAGCAGGGCCGGGTTCTGTGCGAACAGCCGGTCGGTGGCCGCCAGCTGGTCCAGTGCGCGGCGGCTGTCGCCGCGCTTGGCCGCCACCGTGCCCAGAATGCACCACGGAAACGGGTCGTAGGCCAGGCTGGGCCATTGGGGGCTGTAGGTGTTGAGGAAGCGGTAGGCCGGCGTGAAATACACCGCACACTCGCTCACCCCGAAGGCCTGAACAAAGACCTGGCAGGCGCAACCGGCGTAAAAGGTGTTGGGGTCGGCCCGCAAGTCCTGGTCGCTGGTGCGAAAGCCCTGCAGCGCGCTGTCCCACAGCACCAGACCTATGGCCTGAGCCAGTCCCGCCGCCACGCTGTTGAAATAGTTGGCATCGGCAGACTCCCCGCGCAAGCTCAGCAGTGTGGCCAGATCGCGCAGGCAGCGGTAGTCCTCGGCGTTGTTCATCATGTAGCCGAAGTCGGCCAGCGGCGAGGGGTTGCCCGTCTGGTAGACCCGCGCCAGGCCATTGGTCTTGATCAGGTTGACGATGTTGGCCTGCACCATCGCTTTGAGCAGTGCCTTGCGGGCTTCCCACCAGGACCAGTTGCCGGTGGCGCGCAAATAACGCACGGCCAGCGAGACCAGGGTGGCGGTGTAGGAGTTTTCCGAGTCGGATTCCACCAGGGTGATGTTTTGCAGGCTGGCATCGTTGAACAGCACATCCTGGATCGACAGGTTGCTCTCCAGCCTTGACAGGTACAGGTCGAGGTAGCGGCGGATGTAGAGGTCCAGCTCCTGCGTGGTCAGGTACTGGACGATGGCAATCAGCCCCAGGTTGCTGAAATACCAGTTGAGCCGCCCATCGGGAGCCACCCGGTAGCCGTCGGTCAGCGGGCCGGTGGCAATGCGCAAGTCCTTGATGCGGGCCAGCGCGTTGATGCCCGGCGGCAACCGTCGTTTGGCCTGCGCCCAGGGAGCGGCGAGGGCGCCCATCGCGCCCAGGGCGCCCAGAAGATAGTCTCTGCGTTGCATGGTGGTACTCCCTGGGTTCAGGCCCGGAACTGCAGTCGGGTGCCGCGGGTGGCTCGCACGGTCCAGTACAGCGGGTCGCTGGTGTCGATGCTGGCGCTGCCCGAAACGATTTGCGGCGCGCTGGCAAAGCGCGAGCGCGGCAGGCGCCAGCTCATGCGTGCCAGCGAGAGCGGGTGTCTGGCCTCGAAAAGAGTCTTGCCGGTGGCGCTGTCCGCGCTTTGCGTCCACTGCACCTGCAGGCGCTGTGTCAGGAAGTCGGCCAGCACCGGCATCGGGTACCAGGCAAAGCGGTTGCCCTGGGCGCGGGCGTAGGCCAGCAGGTCCAGCAGCACCGGGCTCCACAGGGCGGCGCCCGGTGGGTGCGCATAGACCAGGCGACTGGTGTTGTAGGCCAGGCTGAAGTCCACCAGCTCGCGGTACCAGGCGCTCACCTCGGCCTGCGTTACCCCGTAGGCCTGGAATTCCTCGAAGGTGGCGTACAGGCCCTGGGGCGTGACCGGAAACACCCACAGCCGCGGATTGCGCAGGACCCCGTCACGCCACTGCCGCGTGGCACCCAGACCGGTGTGGCCACCGAAATAGGCCGCCACCACGCCTTGCTGCTCGAGCCAGTCCATGGCCCATGGCGGGTTGTTGCCTTCGGGTGCCGAATAGCTCCGGCCGGGCTTTTTCACCACCGCATCGACCGCCTGCCGGTTGAGCACCAGGCACTGCAGGAAATTGTCGACCCGGACCACGGTGTTGACACAGGCGCCGCCGGTGCTTTGCAGGGCGTTGTCCTCGGTGACCTCATCGCCATAGAAATCGTGGATCCAGCCGCCATGCGAGCCCACCGCATGGCCGGTGCCCGCGAAATCGGCCAGCAGCTGGCGGGCCACCTTGTTGCCCGTGAGGTTCCAGCCCAGTTTGTCACCCGCCACGATGGCGTCCGGCCCGGCGGTCATCTCGATCGAAAACAGCGCCTTGCGGTCGTTGAACACGTTCAGGCGCACCAGTTCCTGGGTGGGCGCCTGCGCAGCCATTGCGTCCAGGTGCCAGTCATAGGTCAGGCCGGCCACGCCGTCGGGCATGGCCGACAGGTGCGCCAGCCCCAGCATCTCGTGGGCAAAGTAGCGCAAGAAGCCGTGCATCATCAGCGCGTCCGTGCGCCCCTTCAGGTAGGTCATGGGCAGGTTGACAAACAGCACCCGTCCCTGGCCCACCGGATTGATGCCGGCCACCAGCCCGAATTGCGGCGAGCTCGCCAGCACCTGCTGGCCGGGCGCAGTGCCAAACGTCCCTTCGGTCACATACGAGGGGTAGAGCAGCGGGCCGAGCAGGTAGCCATGCCAGACATGCAGCGGGTCATCGGCCCCTGCAGCGGCCTGCACCGGGCCGGGGGTGACCTGGGTCTGCCGGCCTGTCACGGACCCTTTCCAGGCGCGGCCAAAGTCGATCTGCACCTGGCGAGGTGCCGTGCGGGCAGCACGGCTGCTGCTGCCGAAGTAGCGCAGCTGGCTGTATTGCTGGACATCGAAGCCGCGTGCACCGCCTGGGTCCTGCCGGCTCACCGGCAGGTACAGGGCGCCGCCCGATGCGAGACCGGCGGCCTGTTGCAGCGGTGTGGTCGGCTCCAGCGTGGCGGGCTGGGCGCTGGTGGGCAGCGTGCCGGTGTCGATCCAGGGGACCGATTTGCCGGGCGGGACCAGCAAGGCGCGCAGGGTGCTGCGCCGCGCCGTCACCGGGCCCAGGCCGGTGGTGCGATCGCCCAGGCTGTCATAGAGCACATAGTCCACGCCGGCCAGGTCGGACAGCCGCGACTTGGGCACCGGGTACACCGGCACCCCGCCCGCCAGCGTCAGGGCGCCGAAGTCAAAGCCCAGCAAGGTCTGACCGCCGGCCTGGGTGTATTGGCGTACCGCCTCGATCAGGGCGTCCGAGGCCAGGGTGTGCAGATCGTCGGGCAGCACCAGGCCGGCAAAGCCGCGTGCGTCCGCACCCAGCGCCAGGAACTCGCTGTCGCTCACGGTGCGCAGCCTGACCCCGACCTCGTGGGCCGCATCGCGCCAGGCGGCAATGCGCGGGTCGTCGCTGGCCAGGTCATCGGGCAGCAGCAGCAGCAACTGGCCGGGGTCCGGCGCGGGCAGGGCCGAGACCTGCACGGCCTGGGTGCCCCGGCTGTCGGGGGCAGCGCCGGGGGGTGTGACCGACGCGAGAGCGCCG
>CAYMMK010000008.1:31684-34391 GCA_964391575.1 uncultured Limnohabitans sp. | reverse complement strand
GCGCCGCCGCCCACGGGCGCGTCGGGCACCGGCTGTCGGGCCAGCAACACCGGCGCGGTCGGACCGCTCTCGCTGCGGGCGGCGGTGGGACCCGTGCCTTGACCGCCGCAGGCGGCCAGGGTCAACGTCAGGCCCAGCAGCAGGGCCTGCACCAGTGGGTGGTCGCGGCCGCGGCGTCCTGGCCAGACCGAGCGTGGGGTGGATGAAGGGTGCATGGTGTCCTCGCTGACCTACGGGGTGATGTACGGGGTGATCGATCGGGCGTGGCCCGAACGGGCGCAGCCTCGTGGTGTGCCCGATGGCGCTGCAGCGCGACAGGCAGGGTCTGCGCCGGGCAGACCGTGGGAAGGGCAACCCCATCCCTGCCAGACCACTCTAGGCGGCAAGCACCGTGCATGCGGTCTGCCGCCGCACACAGTGCGGGAGCCGCACGGGCGGTGCGCTGTCGCGCTGAACAGCGGCCCGCGCCGTCCGACCATCCCTCTCCCGAAGACAACGGATGAGACACGATGAGCGAGACATGGATGGCCTGGGCCGCAACGCAGGGGCCGCAGGTCGCCAGCGCAAGCCCCTGGGGGGCGCTGATGCTGGCGGAATGGCAGGCCCGGCCGCTGAGCGTGTTGCTGGCGCTGGCGCTGATGCTGGTGGTGACGGTGATGACGGTTTACGGCCTGCGGCAGCTGCTGTTTGCCCTGAGCCGCTGGCTCGCGCCGGTGCACTACCCCTATCCCGACCTGCACCAGGTCGATTGGCCCCAGATCACGGTGTTCGTGGCGGCGCACAACGAAGAGCGCGTGATCGCCGACTGCCTGCAGGCCCTGCTGGTCAGCGACTACCCGCGCGATCGCATGCTGATCGTGCCGGTCAATGACCGCTCGGGCGATGCCACGCCGTCCATCATTGACCGCTTCGTGCAGGCCCATCCCGGCCGCATCGAGGCCTTTCACCGCCAGGGCGGCAAGCCAGGCAAGGCAGCTGCACTCAAGGATGCCATGGCGCGCGCACGTGGCGACATCGTGCTGATTTTCGATGCCGACTACACCCCGCCGCCCGGGCTGCTGCGCGCGCTGGTGGCGCCGTTTTTCGATCCCGAGGTCGGTGCCGTGATGGGGCATGTGGTGCCGCGCAATGCCGGGCGCAACCTGCTGACCCGGCTGCTCGATCTGGAGCGCTCGGCCGGCTACCAGGTGGACCAGCAGGCCCGCATGAACCTGCGCGGCGTACCGCAGTACGGCGGGACTGTGGGCGGGGTGCGGCTGTCGGCGGTGCAGGCGGTGGGCGGCTGGCGCGACGACAGTCTGGCCGAAGACACCGACATCACGTTTCGCCTGCTGATCGGTGGCTGGAAGACCGTCTACCACAACGCCGCCACCTGCTACGAAGAGGTGCCCGAGGAGTGGTCGGTGCGGCTGCGTCAGGTGCACCGTTGGGCCAAGGGCCACAACCAGGTGCTGCTGCGCTGTTGGTGGCCCTTGCTGCGCAGCCGCCGGCTGCACTGGCGTGAACGCCTCGATGGCTTGCTGCTGCTGCAGGTGTTCCTGTTGCAGCCTCTGCTGCTGACCGGCTGGGTGCTGGCTTTGGCGCTGTATTTTCTCAACGGCACCGGCACCCTGACCCTGATGGTGCCGGCCGCGCTGCTGATTGCACAGGCTGCGCTGGGCGGCTTTGCCGCCTTCTTGCAGACCGCGGCCGCCGTGGTCGCCGATGGCCGGCGCGAGCGGCTGCGCCTGCTGCCTCTGCAGTGGCTGGGGCACCTGGCCAGTCTGGTCACCATCAGTCAGGCGTTGCCGGCCATGCTGCGCGACCGCTGGAGCGGGCGCGAACTGGTCTGGGCCAAGACCGCCCGTTACCGCCCGCAGGTGGGCGCATGAGCACTCCCTGGGATCTGCTGGCCCCACTGCTGCTGGTGGCGCTGACGGGCGTGCTGCTGGCGCTGCCCTTTGTGCCCGCCTGGCGCGAGTGGCGCCATCCACGCGATGCCCAGCCGTTGCCGCTGTCGCCCCTGGTGGCCACTGCCGATGGCGCAGCCAACCGCGCCGCCGATCGGCCCTCGCCCTTTGACTACCACGACCCGGTGGCGCTGCAGCTGCCGGTGGGCAGTGCATTTGTGCGCCTGAGTGCGCCCACCATTTGGCTGGGCACGCCGCGCCTGGCCGATACCGGCCCCGAACCCCAGCGCGCACTGTGGCGACTGCTGCAGGCGGCCAGCGCGCCGGTACCCGGCGCACAGCGCTGGGGGGCGCAGGGTTGGCGTTTCGAGGGTGATGCCCGACTGCCCGACGGCTGCAGGGTGCAGGGGCCGCTGGTGGTGCGTGGACAGCTGCAGGTGGGCGAGGGCTGCGTGATCGATGGCGACGTCAAGGCCCACGGCGACATCTCGCTGGCGCGTCGCAGCGTGGTGCGCGGCGCACTGGTGGGGGCACGCAACATCCACCTGGGCGCAGGCAGTGCGGTCAGCGGCCCGGTGCTGGCCCGCCAGCACCTGCACCTGGCCCGGGGAGTGCGGGTGGGCCGCATCAGCGCGCCCAGCACGGCCAGCGCTCGGCACCTCAGTGCCTGCGCAGGCAGCGTGGTGCACGGGCAGGTACTGGCCTCGGCAGCAGGGGTGGTGCTGTGAAGAGCGGTGTGCTGCTGGACTGGGCACTGGCCCTGCTGCTGGCGCTGTTGCTGGCCTGGTGCCCGGACAGCCGGGCGCTGACCCCGGTGC
>CAYMMK010000008.1:0-31584 GCA_964391575.1 uncultured Limnohabitans sp. | reverse complement strand
AGCCTCGCCGCACCCTCGACCTGCAAGGCTATGCCGATGCGCAGGGGGCCATCAGCGTGCTGCACCAGGGCCCGCGGGTCGACCCGTACTTTGCCCTGCAGGCCTTGCTGCTGGCGCGTGACCACGGCGTGGATGTGCTGGACCTGCAGGCCCGCTTCATTGACTGGCTGGCGCAGGCGCAACCTGCCACGGGGGTGCTGGCCCGCTACTGCCGCGCTGCGCAAGGCTGGCGGGCCTGCGCCCGCGCCGATGCCGACGATGCCGCGCTGGCGCTGTGGCTGCGCCTGCTGCGTGGGGTGCCTGCCGCGCAGCGCCCGGGCTTGCGCGCCGACCTCCTGCAGGCGCGGGCCGAGCAGCAGCTGCGCGCCCTGTACAACCCACGCACCGGGCTCTACATCGTCTCGCCCGAGCTGCCCTACAGCCTGTGGATGGACAACCTCGAGGTCTGGACAGCATGGCCCCAGCGCGCCCTGTCGGAGGCCCTGATGGCCCATTTCTGGCAGCCGCAGCAGCAGCGGTTTCGCACCAGCACACAGCCTGGCCATCGCGAGCGGCCCGAGCGCTTCTACCCCGAACAGACCGCCCAGATCTATCCACTGCTGACCGGCTGGCTGCCGCCCGGTCAGGACGCCGCTGCCCTGTATGCACGCTGGATGCAGGCCCACCGCGGCGACTGGCTGGCGCACATGGCGCACGACTACCCCTGGGCGCCGATTGCGCTGCTGGCCTGGCAGCACGGCGATACCTCCTCGGTGCGCTGCTGGCAGCAACGCGCCGCCCCGATGCGACACGGCCATCGCTGGACCGTCACCGACGAGGTGGTGGCGCAGCTGCTGCCGCCCCTGCAAGACCCCCCACCCACCAAGGAAGACTGCCAATGACCACCTGCCTGGCCTGCATGGGCACCCGCCCCGAAATCATCAAGATGTTCCCTGTGGTGCGCGCCCTGCGCGAACGCGGCCAGCCCGTGCAGGTGCTGCACACCGGCCAGCACCTGGACATGGCCGATGCGCTCTACCGCTTTTTCGGCATGGAGCCCGAGTACCGGCTGCAGCTGCGGCGCAGTGCTCCCGGACTTTCGGCCCTGACGGCCGAGCTGCTGGGCGGTGTGGACGAGGTGCTCGAGCGCAGCCGCCCCGACATGGTGCTGGTGCAGGGAGACACCACCAGTGCGCTGGTCGGCGCGCTGGCTGCCTGCTTTCATGATGTGCCGGTGGCCCATGTCGAGGCCGGCCTGCGCACGGGCACCCACGATCCGTTTCCGGAAGAGAAAAACCGTGAACTCATCGGTCGTCTGGCACAGCTGCACTTTGCACCCACCGCACAGGCGCGCCAGAACCTGCTGCTCGAGGGTGTTGCGCCCGAGCGGGTGGTGCAGGTCGGCAATACCGTGATCGATGCCGCGCTGTGGGTGCGCCGCGAACTCGGCCGTCCGCAGGCCCCGGACATGCTGCCCTTCGAGGTGCGCGATTTCCTGCGCCAGCGGCTGCCCTCGCGGCTGCTGCTGGTCACCGCCCACCGGCGCGAGAACTGGGGTCTGCCGATGCGCAAGATCGCCTCTGCGGTGGCCACCTTGCTGGCCCTGCACGAGGATGTGATCGTGATCTGGCCGATGCACCCGAACCCGGCGGTGCGCGAGGACATCCACAGCGCGCTGGCAGCGCTGGCGCCCGAGGTGCGGGCGCGGCTGTGCCTGACCGGCCCGCTGGATTACCCGGCACTGATGGCCGTGCTGGCACACTGCCATTTCACCCTGACCGATTCAGGCGGCATCCAGGAAGAGGCTTCGGCCCTGATGCGGCCGGTGCTGGTCCTGCGCGACAGCACTGAACGCCAGGAGCTGGTCGCAGCGGGCGGGGCGCGCCTGGTCGGCACCGAGCCCTCGCAGATCGTTGAAGACGCCTCGCTGCTGCTGGGCAGCGAGACGGTGTACCGGTCCATGCAGTTGCACCGCAGTCCGTTTGGCGACGGGCATGCCGCCGAACGGATTGCCGATGTGCTGCTGCGCCAGCGGGCGCTGCAGGAGGCCGCATGAGCGCCGCCCGCCCCTGTGCAGCGGCCGCATGGACTGTGGGGCTGCTGGCCCTGAGCCTGACGGCACACGCCGAACCCGAAGGCGCACGCGCCGGTGAACGCGCTTCACGGCTGGACCCTTCGCTGCTGCAGGGCGGCCTGCGTGCGGCCTCTTTTTATGCCGGTGTGCAGACCCTGGACGGCGCGCAGCCCGACTGGCGCGAAACCGGCCTGCGCGGCCAGTACCAGTGGCGTGCGCACCAGTTGGCCGGCGAACTCTTGACCGCCCGCCGCTTTGGCGAGGACGGCAGTTACCTGGGCCTGCAGGACACCTTGTCGCTCGGGCCGGGCCTGTGGGGCTCGCTGGCGCTGGGCGCCGGCGATGGGGCCAGCTACCTGCCGCGCTACCGCATCGATGCCTTTGTGCACCGTAAGTTCGGTCCGGGCGAGCGCTGGATCGGCAGCCTGGGCCTGGGGCACTACCGCGCCACTGACCGGCACCACGACCAGAGCCTCACGCTCGGGCTGACCTACTGGTTCGAGTCTCCGTGGGTGTTGCAGGGCGAGTGGCGCTACAACCAGAGCCACCCCGGATCGGTGGACACGCGCCAGTACGCGCTGGCGGCCACCTGGGGCCGTGCCGGAGACCGCCAGCTGACCCTGCGCCATGGCTGGGGCCGCGAAGGCTACCTGTCGCTCGGCGAGGGGCGCAGCCTGACCGCCTTTGACAGCCATGAAACCACCCTGGGCTGGCAGTACTGGATGGCCCCGGACTGGGGCTGGCGCCTGGGCGGCGCCCGTTACCGCAACCCGCAGCTGCGCCGCCAGGGCGTGGAGCTGTCGGTCTTCAAGGCCTGGCCATGAACAGCCGGCCGTCGCTGCAGGCGCAGGCGCAGCATGCGCTGCACGGCGCGGCCTTGCGCCGGGCGTGCGAGCAGGTGCAGGACTGGCGCGTGCGCCATGGCCAGCCGACGGCGGATGCGCCGGTGGTGACGGCGCGGCACCTGCCGGCCTTGCTCGGGCGCCTGCTGCTGAGCGCCGGGCCGGCGCTGGCTGTGCTGTGGGTGCTGCAGCCGCAGATCCTGTTGGGCTGGCTGACCCTGGTGGGCTGGTGGTGCCAGGCGCTGGGCCTGCCGCTGCAATTGCAACTGCAGCCCCTGCCCCTGAACCGCACCGGCTGGCTGCAGCTGGTGGGTGACTCGCCTGGCGACAGCACCCTGCTGCCTTCGGTGCAGGCGCTGGTCTGGACCGCTGCGGTCTGCGCGCTGGTGTGGCTGGGCAGCGCCCGCTGGCCTGACCGCTGGCTGCCGCTGCGGGTGCTGCTGCGTGCCCTGGTGGGCGTGCAGCTGGCGGCGCTGCTGTTTGTCGTGCTGCTGCCTTCGCAGTTTCCCTACACCCTCACCAGCCACCTGACCACTTTGCTCAACCTGGGCTACGGTTTCATGGCGGTGGTGCCGGTGCTGTTGTCGCTGGGCTGGGGCTTGCTGGCCCTGCCGTTGTGGCAACGCCTGCTGGTGCCGCTGGCGCTGCTGGCCTACCTGGCCGTGCTGCTGCCGCACAAGGCCTTGCTGCAGGTCTGGCTGCTCTCGCACAGCTCGGTGGTGCACATGCCGGTGTTCTACGTCGCCCTGGGCCCTCTGCTCGACCTGATGGTGTTCATCGCCCTGTACGGCTGGCTGCTGAGCCTGCGCCCGCAGACCGTCAGTGCCGGGCCGGGGGGAGCGAAGGACCCCCGGCCATGAGCCGGGCGGCCGGTCCGGGACCGCAGCGCTCGCGCCGCCTGCTGCTGGTGCTGCTGGTCTTGCTGGCGCTGCTGGGCTCGCTGGCGGCCCAGCGGACCTGGTCGTGGGTGCAGGCGGCAGACCACGGCCTGCAGCCGCTGGCCCTGCTGCTGCCCGATGCACGCGCGCTGGCGCACCCGGTCACCCAGGCCTGGCTGCAGGTGGCGCGCGAGGAGGGGGTGCCGCTCACGCCCCTGTACGCCGATGAGTTCCTGCACCGCATGGCCAACGGGCAGCGGCTGGCCGGGGTGGTTGTGCCCGACACCGTGCACACCCGCGCCTCCGACCTGCTGGTCAGCCAACTCTACCGGCATGTGGCTGACGGCGGGCAACTGCTGCTGGCTTTCGACGCTGCGGTGCACCAGCCGCAGCGCGGCGAGTACCCGCCCGGGGCCTCGCGCCTGTCCCCGCTGGTGGGCGTGCGCTATGCGCTCTACCAGAGCCTGGGGGAAGCCACCACCGTGGTGGACACGGTACAGGCCAGCCGCCAGGCCCAGGCCTGGCTGGGGCTGCAGCCGGGCAAGCTGGATTTTTCGGTCGATCCGCAGGGTCAGTGGGGCGAACTGACCACCTACGCCTATGCGGCCCTGGACTACAGCCACTACCGCACGGACACGCCTGCACAGGCCAGCGGGCCGTTGCAGGTGCTCATGCGCAGTGCCGGTGGTGACCCGGTGCTGACGCTGCACCGCCAGGGTCGCGGCCAGGTGCTGTGGGCCAATCTGCCACTGGGCTATCTCAAGACCCGTACCGATGGCTACCTGCTGCACCGCCTGCTGCCGTTCTGGGCCCGCACGCTGCTGCACTGGCCGGTGCTCTCGCCGGTGCCCGAGGGCGTGGGTGGCATGGTGCTCAACCTGCATGTGGACTCGAATGCGGCCCAGGCGCCGATGGCGGTGCTCGAGCGCGAGGGCTGGTTTGACCAGGGGCCCATGTCCATCCATGTCACCGCCGGACCCGACGCCATCCGGCTGCACGACCGCACCGGTCTGGACCTGCCGCGCAATCAGGACCTGCACGCGCTGCTGCAGCGGCTGCAGTCGCGCGGGCATGAGCTGGGCAGTCATGGCGGCTGGATCCACAATGTGTTCGGCTATGGCGTCGGTGAGGACAATGCGCAACGCTTCATGCCCTGGCTGGTGCTCAACCACGACGCTGTCAGTGCGGTGCGGGGGTCGCCGGTGCAGGTGTACTCGGCCCCCATGGGCAACCAGCCGCGCTGGGTGACCGACTGGCTGCGTCGCGAAAACTTCCGCGCCTACTACACCACCTCGGACAACGGTGTGGGCCCGACCCGGGCCTTTGAGCAGGGCCAGCTGGCGCCGACCTCGGCGCTGTGGAGCTTTCCGGTCTCCAGTTTCGGCCGCATCGCCACCCTCGACGAGCTGCCCCAGCGGGCGTTGCCCGAGGCGCCCTTTACCCGCTTCATGACCGATCTGATGGCCTATACCGCCCAGGCCGGGGTGGTGCGACTGGCCTACTTTCATCCGGCCACCGCGATGACCTACCGCGCCACCCTTGAAGCGATTGCACAACAGGCACAGGCCCTGTCTGACAGCGGGCGCTTTCGCTTTTACAGCATGCAGGCACTGGCCGAATTTCTGAACCGGCGCGAGCAGGTGGTGTGGCAGCTGCACGCAGGCCCCGAGGGACAGCGCAGCCTGCAGGCGCGTGCCTGTTGCGCCATGGCCGGGCCGGACCGGCCGGGCAGTACGCTGGCGGGCATGACCTGGCTGCTCGATCGCGCGCAGGCCGGACGGCCCGAGGTGATCGAGGGCCAGGCCCGGATCGAGGCCGACGCGCTGCACTGGCGTGTGATTGCCACGGGCGCGCAGCGCCTGCACATTCAGTGGAGCCCCGCATGAACCCGCACCCGCAGGCCGATCCGCTGCACGTCCAACAGATCCAGCGCCATCTGCTGATGGCCCTGCACTGCAACGAGCAGGCCGCGCAGTTGCACCACGCAGGCCAGACCGAGGCGGCGCAGCGCCAGCGTCTGCTGCTGGCGGTGTTCCTGCACAACGCCCTGGGTCATCTGCCCGCGCAGAATGCAGGGGCCGGTGCGGCTGCGGGTGCCGGTGCCGGCGAGGCTGCAGCTGCTGGCAGCGGGGCCGTGTTCGCGCCGCCGCCAGCCTGAAGCCGGCGCTTCAGCAGGCGGCGGTGACGACGATCTCGATCTTCCAGCCTGGCCGGGCCAGGGCCGCCTGCACGGTGGCACGTGGCGGCGCATGGCCAGGGCTGACCCAGGCGTCCCAGACCGCATTCATGCCGTCGAAGTCGGCCAGATCGGCCAGGAAGATCTGCGCCATCAGGATGCGGCTCTTGTCGGTGCCGGCCCGCGCCAACAAGGCATCGATGGCCTGCAGCACCTGATGGGTCTGTCCGGCGATGTCCAGACGGGCGTCTTCGGGCACCTGCCCGGCCAGGTAGGCGGTGCCGTTGTGAATGGCCATCTCGCACAGGCGGGCGCCAACATCAAAGCGTTGAACCATGACAATTCCTTGATGGCCCCGGCCGCCTGCTGGCGACCCGGGCCGTTGCGGGCGCACCCCGATGGTCCGCCCCAGCCGGCATTGTGATGCCCAGCGCCCGCCCGGGCCTGCACCGGGGTGTCCATGCAGGCCAGGTGCAGGCGCCGGTTCAGTGGGCCAGGCCGCTGATCCAGCTGGCCGGCCCGGGCGCGAGGCCCGGCCCGGTGTGGCCGCCGACCGGCGCAGCGCGTGGCAGATCGTCGTCGATCGACACCCGCAGCACATCCGGTTGCGGCACCGGGGCCGCATGCAGTGCGGCGGCCTGCTGCTGCAGGGCTGGCACACCATCATGGCGGGCAGCCCCTTCGCCCAGATCCATCATCACCATGCGGCACTCCTGCCCGTCCTCGTCGGTACTGGCCTGGATGCGCAGGCGCAGCGGTGCGCCGCGCCCGCGGTCGGTCAGCGACACATCGCAGTGGCGGCGGCAGCGGCCGCTGAGCACCTCGCGGTGAAAGCGAATGAACGCGTCGCGGCTTTCGCCGGCCAGCAGCTCGGTGAACACCTGCCGCTGCAGTTGTGAATGGGCCACGCCCAGGAAGATGGCTGCAGCCAGATTGGTCTGCAGGATGCGCCGCTGCGTGTCGAGCGTGACAAATCCCACCGGTGCAAACTCGTACAGGTCGCGATAGAGGCTGTCGTGGGCCTCGTCCCCATCGTCCACGGCCGCCAGCCCCAGCGAGGCGCTCTGGTCGCTGCCCCACCAGCGACCGGCATGCGCGGTGTCCTCCTGGCCGGTGAGCGTGAGCAGGCGCTGTCGCGCCGCTTCCAGGCGGCTGTGGCATTCGCAGGTGTGGTCGCGCAAGCCCTCGCGGTGGTGCAGGGTGATCTGGCCGCGCCGGGTGCTCAGCAGGCCCAGCGCCTGCAGCCGTCCTGCCGCCTGCGTGATCGACTCGCGCCGCACGCCCAGCAGGCTGGCAATTGCCTCGTGGGTCATGGCAATGCTCACCGGGGCATGGCCCGCACTGTTGAGCAGCAGCCACAGGCACAGCCGCTCGGTGATCGAGTGGTGGCTGTGGCACACCACACTCTGACCCAGTTGCAGCAACTGCAGCTGCAGCAGGCTCAGCAGCCGCTCGCGCAGTGCCGGGCTGTCGGGCAGGGCGGCGCGCAGCGCCGGGGTGCGCAGCCGCCAGGCCGGCCCGCCGCGCTGCACCACCAGCCGGTGCAGGCTGTGCTCGGCCCCCAGCACCACATCGGCACCGGCCAGGCCCTCGCGGCCGATGGCCATCAGCTCGCAGGTCTCGCCCGCACTGGTGAATGACATCAGCGAGAGCGTGGCGCCGGTCGGAAAATACACATGCGACTGGCGTGCGCCGGCCTCGCACAGCACCTGGCCGTCCTGCAGGGTCAGCGGCTCCAGATCGACGAGCAGTCGCTCGCGTTCGTGGGCGGGCAGTTGCAGCAGCAGATGGTTGTCAGGGGCCGGGCGCGGGTGCGCAGCGGGAACGCCAAACGGCGAAGGCAGCGTCGAGAGCAGACCCGAGGGGCTGGTCGGGGACGGCAGGCGTCCCGGTTCAGGGTGGGCATGCATGAAGGCATTCATGAAAAAACTCCTGCAAAAGCGTTGGGGAACACACAAGGCGTGAAAATCTCGCGAGGGGGATTGATCGTGCGTGAGCCCGACCGCAGTGCCTATTCACCGTTGGATGGGGCTGCGGCTTGCGCTGGTGCTACACCATGGGGGCAAACCGGGGTGTACCGGTTTACTGCAGCAGGCGGGGCGGCAGCTGCACGCCCAGGTCCGGCCCGATGCCGCCCCCGGCGGGTGGCGTGCAGCTGCGGCTCATGCGGGCGCTGACAAACTTCTGGCCCTGTTGGGCGTCGAGCAACTCCAGGCAGGCGAAGGCGCGGATCGGCGCGCTTTGCCCCGGGGTCACACTCGAGAGCACCGGCACCACCACCTGTGCACATTTCTTGTTGCCGGCCTGGCTGCATTCGCGCACCGCCTTGAACAGCGAAGCCTCGGTGCCGCTGCGCACCCAGATGGCATCGCCCACCGCCAGCGACACCAGACTGCCGCTGGAGATCAGGCCCTCGACCTGGCTGGCACCGACCGAACTGGCATGCAGCGAGGTCCACTGGCCGGTATCGCAGGGTCCGTAGTGATAGTCCGAGCCGATGCGGAACACGATCGGTTGTCCAGTGGCCGGGTCCAGCCGCGGGCTGGGCGGGCTGGCCTGCCGGTTCCAGTAGTTGTCGTAGAGGCACTGCGACACCGCCAGCGGGAATACGCCACCCGGCTGCACCAAACCGGGCGCCACCCGGCCCGCCACCGCACGGGCGCTGACGGCCACCGAGTGCACCGACCACAGCCGTGCCAGGAAGGTCGGCACGGCGCCGGCATTGACCCCTTCGGCCTTGCGCACCGTGACCTGCAGCGCCGCCACATCCTGCGGGCCGGGCGTGTAGGGCAGGCTTTGCAGGTGCGCGCCCGTGGTCTGCGGATTCCAGAAGCCGCCCAGCACCTCCGAGGTGGTCAGCAGACGGCCAGCCGCCCGGTTGAGCAGCACCGTCTGGCGCGCCTGCTGTTCGGCCTGGCTCCATTGGGCGCTGGTGGGCACTGCCGCGGCCAGGTGATGGGCGCCGGCCAGCGCGGCCGCATCGGCCGCGTTCTGCAGTTCGTTGCGCACCACGCGGACGTAGGCCAGGTCGATGGCCAGGGCAGCCACCCCCAGCAGCACCGGCAACAGCAATGCGGCCATCAGCGTCACCGCGCCGCGCTGACGGTGCGCCGTGTGTGGCCCGGGGGCAGGGCAGCGGGGCCTCATTCGTTCACCATCACGGTGGTGGCGCTGAGCATCACTGGCGCATCCAGCGCCGTCAGCAGCGGCCCCAGGGCCAGCCCGCTGTAGGGGTAGCGCACAGTCACCCGCAAGGGGTTGGGAAATGCGGCCGGGTTCGATTGCTGCACTTCGACGGTGGGCTCGGGCGCACCCTGCAGGCTGATCAGGGCGTTGCGTGCCTGCGCCAGGGCCGCATCGCGGATCTCGGTGGTGCCGGGCTTGGGCGTCCGCAGCACGATGCCTGCGCGGGCCCCCTCGCGGCTGGCCTGGGTGATCACTGCCTGGTTGTAGAGCATCACGCCCAGCTCGATCACTGCCATCAGCACCCCCAGCAGCAGCGGCAGCACCAGCGCAAATTCCACCGCCGCCACGCCGCGCTCGCCGGCCCCGGGATTGCCGCGCCGATCACGCGCAGCCGCTCCTGCGGTGCCTGCACCCACTGAACACCCCCACACTTTTGCAGCGGCCATGGACCCTCCTGACTGAACGCATACAAGGACGCTGCACCTTAGGGGCAGCAGGCGCACAGGTCGGTGATCCGGTTCACCGGTGGGCCGCCGCCGGGTGAGCGCACGCACCCCGACAGGTCCGCGTGAGCTCACTCACAGACGCATGGTTTTGCGCTGCCTACAGTGCATGGGCGTTCTGGCGAGTGCCGGTGCGCTGCAGGGTTTGACCAGACCCCAAGGGTTCATTTCATTTGTTCAACCTCAGGAGAGATCCAGCATGAAAAAACTGACTGCCAGCCTGTCGCGTTTCTGGCGCGACGAATCCGGCGCTTCGGCCGTGGAATACGGTCTGCTCACGGCCCTGATCGCTGCGGTGATTGTGGGTACCGTGGCCACCCTGGGCACCACGCTTGACACGGCCTTCCAGGCCGTGGTGACGGCGCTGACCTGATGGCTGCGGCGACCCGGACTGTGCAAACCGCCCAGTGCGTCAGGAACGGTGCATGAGCGATGGACTGCACGACGCCTTGCGGGGCACGGTCTGGGCGCTGGGCCTGCTGGCGGCGGTAGGCTTTGACACCGCCCACCGCCGTCTGCCCAACCCTTTGCTGCTGGCGCTGGCGCTGGCCGCACTGGTGCTGGCCCTGATGCCCGCCGGCATGGGGCTGCAGATGGCCCTGCGCGGTGGCGTGGTGGCCTTGCTGTTTTTTCTGCCGGGCTATGTGCTGCACCGCCTGGGGGCAGGCGATGTCAAGCTGGCCGCGGTTTGCGGCTTGCTCGCCGGCGGTGACGCCGTCTGGGGGCTGTGCCTGGCCATCGCGGTGGCGGGGGGTGCGCAGGCCCTGCTGTGGCAGGGGGCGCTCTGGTGGCAACGCTGGCGCACGGCGCCTTTGCTGGGCTGGCCGCAACACAACGGGGCGCTGACGGCAGCGACCCGCATGCCCTATGCCTGGGCGGTGGCGGGCGGCAGCCTGTTGCAGGGCCTGGGCTGGCCCTTTTGAACCGAAAGCGCAATCTCATGAACAAAACCCGAACCTGGTGGCTGCTGGCCCTCTCGGTGCTGCTGGCCCTGGCCACCGTCTCGCTGGCGGCGCGCTGGCTGCAGCGGCGCGACCCGATGGCGCTGGTGCCTGTGCCGGTGGCCGCGCAGGACCTCAAGGCCGGCGCCCGGCTGCAGGCCGGCCTGTGGGAGACGGCCCAGTGGCCGCGTGCGGCAGTGGCGCAGCTGGGCCCGGTGGCCGAGGGCGCACTCGACGGCCGCGTGCTGACCGCTGCAGTGGTGCGTGGCGAGCCGCTGCTGGCCGCGCGGCTGGCACCGCCTGGCGAGCTGGGGGGGCTGTCGGCGCTGCTGGCGCCGGGCAAACGGGCGGTGACCGTGAAGGTCAATGAAATCGTGGGTGTGGCCGGTTTTGCGCTGCCGGGCAACCATGTCGATGTGATGGTGCATGCCCCGGATGTGGACAAGCACCCGGTGTCCAAGATCGTGCTCGAGCGCATTGCCGTGCTGGCGGTCGCACAGGACGCTGCCGTGAGCGAAAACAAGCCCCGGGTGGTCAACGCCGTCACTCTGGAGGTGACGCCCGAAGAGGCCGAACGGCTCGATCTGGCCCGCAGCGTGGGCACCTTGTCGCTGGTGCTGCGCAGCCAGGTCGACACGGCGCGGGTCGACACCCCGGGCGCGCGCAAGCCCGACCTGATTCGCCTGCAGGCCGAGCCGCCGCCTCGGGCGGTGGCCGCTGCGACGCGCGCACCTGCACGGCCCGCGGTGCCGGTGCAGGCCCCCTTGCCGCAGGACGAGCCGACACCCCTGTTGCAGGTGGTGCGTGGCACCCGCATGACGCTCGAATGATCACCCCAAGGAAGTCCATGAAACTGTCGCGATTCCAAGACCCGCAGGGGGTGCGTGTGCGCCGTTGCGGGCCTGTCCTGCTCTTCGCCGTGACCGCCCTGCTGCACCCTCCCGCCAGCGCTGCAGTCCTGGCAGCGCCGGCAGCACCCGCTGCCCAGACCGTGCTGGTCACGGCCCAGCGCATGCGGCCGCCAGCGGCTGCCCCGCACGCCAGGATGCCGGGGCCGATGCACCCCCCCATGCCGGCACCGGGGGCAACGCCGCCCGCGGCGCAGCCGGCCACCCAAGGACCGGTGCGGGTGGGCAGCCCGATCCGGCTCACGCCGGGCAAATCCACCCTGCTGCGCCTGCCCGAATCGGCGCTGCGTCTGTCGGTCGCCAACCCCGAGGTGGCCGATGTCATGCTGGTCAACCCGACCGAGGTGTATGTGCTGGCCCGGAAAACCGGCACCACCAACCTGATGGTCTGGACCGCCGGCGGCGTCACGACGGTGCGCGATCTGCAGGTGGGCACCGATGTCGAGGCGCTGCGCGAGCAGATCCAGCGGCTGGTGCCGCAGGTCGAGCAGCTGCGGGTGGACACGGTCTCGGAGCTGCTGGTGGTCAGCGGACGGGTGGCCGACGGCTTCAAGGTCGAGCGCATCCTGCGTTTGTGCGAGGCCTTCAGCGGCGGCCGCCCGGTCGTCAACCTGCTGCAGGTCCAGGGCAGCCAGCAGGTGATGCTCGAGGTCAAGGTGGCCGAGGTCTCGCGCAGCCTGCTCGACCAGCTGGGTGTGGAGTTCAATCTCACGCGCAGCATCGGCAACACCACCTGGACGCTGCTGTCGCAGTTGCTCGCGCCGGTGGGCAGCACCCTGGGTGCGGTGCGTGCCAATGGCCTGTCGGCCATCACCCTGAGCGCCGAGATGAAAAAAGGCCTGGTCAAGATCCTGGCCGAGCCGACCATCACTGCGGTCAATGGGCAGGAGGGCTCCTTCCTGGCTGGCGGCAGGGTCTACATTCCGGTGCCGCAATCGGGCGCAGGCGGTGTGGCCATTACCCTGGAGGAAAAGGAATTCGGTGTGGGCCTGCGCTTTTTGCCCACCGTGCTTGAGGACGGGCTGATTCAATTGCGTGTCACGCCCGAGGTGTCGGAGCTGTCGCAGACGGGCACGCCGATCACCGGCCTGAACGGACAGAACGCGCTGCTGCCTTCAATCACCACCCGGCGGGCGTCAACCACCGTGCAGCTGCGCGATGGCGAGAGCTTTGCGATCGGTGGTCTGATCAAGAGCAACGTCACCGAAACCCTCAAGGCCCTGCCGGTGCTGGGTGACATCCCGGTGCTCGGCGCGCTGTTTCGCAGCACGGCCTTCCAGACCGAGCAGTCCGAACTGCTGTTCATCGTCACGCCGCGTCTGACACAGCCACTGCCGCCGGGCGTGGCCCTGCCCACCGACGGCTTTGTCCCGCCCACCCGCAGTGAACGCTTTCTGGAGGGCCGCATGCAGGGCCGCGGGCCGGCGCCCGCTGCGCCTGCGGCCCCCGCTGCAGCCCCGGCCGCTCCTGCTGCTCCGGCCTTGCCCATGCGCCCCATGCTGCCCGGCGCAGGCACCGGCGAAGACCAGGACCAAGACCCTGCCGACCCCGTCATCTGACCCAGGAGAACCCATGCATTGCCCCCCACCCGAGACGTCTGTGCGCCAGCCCCTGCGCCCCTTGCTGGCCCTGGCCGCCTGCCTGGCCCTGGGCGCCTGCACCGGCATGCCCGATACCCACGAGGCCGCCTTTGGCGCGGCCACGCGCCAGGCCCTGTGGCTGCAAACCGCCGACCCGCTGGCGCCGGTGCCGGTCTGGCACGCGCCGCGCAGCGATGGCGAAGCCGCACGCCGGATCGTGCAGCGCCACTACCGCAGCCTGGACAACCCCGATGCGCCGGCGGGTGTGCTCAACAGCGCCGTCGGCCAGAACCGTCCCCCGACCATGACCCGATGAACCCCCGCCCAAGGATGCCTTCATGAAACTGCAGATCATTGCCTGCGACCACGACCTGCTGCACAGCCTGCAGCTGGCGGCGCGCCATCAGGGCGCCGAAGTGCTGGGTGACGTGCACAGGCCGCCCGAGCAGCCGCTGGCCCCCTTGCTGCACCGGCGCGATGTGCAGGTGCTGCTGCTGGAGCTGTCGCCCCATCAGCGCAACGAGGATCTGGCTGCCGTGGCCAGCCTGCGCTCGAAAATGCCCGCCCTGCAGGTGCTGGTGCTCAGCGAGGACGGCGCTCCCGAGCTGTTGCGGCAGGCCATGCGCGCCGGGGTGTGCGAAGTGTTGCCCCTGCCTTTGCAACCGGCCGAACTGGCGCAGGCCCTGCAGCGCCTGCGGCCTGCGGGTGCGGCGGCCGGCACGACGCCCGGGCCGCGCGCACCGGTGGTGACGGTGATTGGCGCCAAGGGCGGATGCGGTGCCAGCCTGCTGGCCAGCCAGCTGGCCTGGGTGGTGTCGCAGACCTTTGGCCTGCGCAGCGTGCTGATCGATCTGGACCTGCAATGCGGGGATGCCTCGTTCTATGCCGGTGACGGTGCTTACACCCACTCGGTGGTCGATGCGGCGCAGGCCTTCGAGCGGCTCGACGCGGCCTTGCTGGCCAGTTTCCTGCAGCCGCTGGCCGCCGGCCTGCACCTGCTGGCGGCACCGGCCGATCCGACGCAAAACCTGCGCGTGCTGCCGGCGCATCTGGAGCGCATGCTGCCGCTGCTGCAGGCCTCGCACGATCTGGTGCTGATCGACCTTGCGCGCCAGCTCGATGCACTGGCCCTCAAGGCCCTCGATCTGGCCGACCGCATCTGCTTGGTCACCGAACCCTCCACGCACGGCCTGCGCGATGCCCGCCGGCTGCTGCTGGTGTTGCGCTCGCTGGGCTACCCCGACGAGCGGATCTGTCTGGTCATCAACCGCCACCGCAGTCCGGGGGCGGTGGACGACGCCAGCCTGCAGGACATGCTGGGCCTGCGCATCGCCCACCGTCTGCCTGCACAGCCGGCCCTGGTGGACGAAGCCATCGGCACCGGCCAGCCGCTGGTGCGGCTGCAGCCGCAGGCCGCGCTGACCCAGGCCCTGGTGGGGGTGGCCGCCGACCTGCTGCACCAGCCCCTGCCGCAGCCACGGGGCTGGCTGGCCCGCCTGATCGGTCAGCCCGCATGAGGCCCGGAGTCCAGCCATGATGTCCTTGCGCGAACAGCTGCAGGCACCGACCGGGCCTGCGTCAGCGATGGCCGAAACCCCGACCCTGGCGCGGCTCGAAGATGTGCGTGCGCGGCTGCACCGCCAGATGCTCTCGCAGGTGGACCTGCGCCAGATCGAGAGCCTGCCGCCCGAGCAGCTGCGGCTGCAACTGCGCCTGCTGGGCGAGCGTCTGATGGCCGAGCAGGGCTACAGCCTCAACGAGGCCGAGCGGCGGCAGGTGATGCAGGGGGTGCAAAACGAAATGCTGGGCCTGGGGCCGATCGAGCCCTTGCTGGCCGACCCCCGGGTGTCCGACATTCTGGTCAATGGCCCGCACCAGATCTTTGTCGAGCGGCGCGGACGCCTGGAGTCCACGGCCATCCGCTTTGAAGACGAGCAGCATTTGCTGCGGGTGATCGATCGCATCGTCTCGCGCGTGGGCCGGCGCATCGACGAGATGAGCCCGATGGTGGATGCCCGACTGCCCGACGGCTCGCGCGTCAATGCGGTGATCGCGCCACTGGCCCTGGACGGCCCGCTGCTGGCGATCCGCCGCTTTGCGGTGCAGGCCTGGAACATGCAGGATCTGGTGGCCGGGCAGACCCTGAGCGCACCCATGGCCGACTGGCTGGTCGGGCTGGTGCGTGCACGCACCAACCTGCTGATTTCGGGCGGCACCGGCAGCGGCAAGACCACCTTGCTCAATGTGCTGTCCGCGGCGATTGCCGACACCGAGCGCATCGTCACCATCGAGGACGCCGCCGAACTGCAGCTGCAGCAGCCGCATGTGGTGCGCCTGGAGTCCCGCCCGCCCAACCTGGAGGGCAAGGGCGAGGTCACCCAGCGCGCCTTGCTGCGCAACAGCTTGCGCATGCGGCCCGACCGCATCGTGCTGGGCGAGGTGCGTGGCGCCGAGGTGCTGGACATGCTGCAGGCCATGAACACCGGGCATGACGGCTCGATGTCGACGGTTCATGCCAACTCACCCCGGGATGCCATCACCCGCCTGGAACACATGATCGGCATGGCCGGCCTGGCGCTGGATGTGCGCACCATGCGCCAGCAGATCGGCGCTGCCTTGACGGTGGTGGTGCAGGTGGCCCGCCAGATGGACGGTCAGCGCCGCGTCACCAGCATCCAGGAAATCACCGGTACCGAAGGGGAGGTGATCTCGATGCAGGAGATCTTCAGTTTCGAGCAGGACGGCGTCGCAACCGATGGGCGGGTGCACGGTCGATTCCGGGCCACCGGCATCCGGCCACGCAGCATGCAGCGCCTGCAGGCCCACGGCGTGCGGCTGCGCGAGGACCTGTTCGATCCGCACGCGCAGGAGGTGCACTGATGGACCCTTTGCTGTGGGGGGTGACGGTGCTGGGCAGTGCGGCACTGGCGGGCCTGCTGGCCAGTGCCTGGCAGTTGTGGCGTGTGCAGCAAGCCGAGCGTGCCCGCGCGCGGCGGCTGCGGCAGGCCACCGGCAGGGCGGCCGAGCCGGCGGCCCCGGCCCTGCGGCTGGCCCTGCGCAACCAGACGCCCTGGAGCCATTGGGCCACCCTGGACCGCTGGCTGCCGCGCACGCCGGCGCTGCAATGGCTCGAGCAGCAGCGACTGCGTGCGGGGCTGCCCTGGCCGCTGGCCGAATCCGTGGGGGCGCTGTGGCTGACCCTGCTGGCAGTGGCTGGCCTGGCATGGCTGGCCGGCCTGCCCGGGCTTGCGGTGCCGGGGCTCGCACTGGGCGTGGCGGCGCTGCTGGCCGCGCTGCTGCGGCGTCGCCAGCAACAGCGTCTGGCGCGCATGGATCGCCAGTTGCCCGATGCCCTGGACGTGATGGCGCGCGCCATGCAGGCCGGGCATGCGTTCAGCAGCGCCTTGCAGCTGGCGGCCAGCGAGGCCCCGATGCCGCTGGCGGGCGAGCTGCAACAGGTGTTTGACGAAATCCACTTCGGCCGGCCCCTGCAACAGACCCTGGTGGACCTGTCGCAGAGGGTGGACAGCGAGGAGGTGCGCTTTTTTGTCACCGCGGTGCTGATCCAGCGCGACAGCGGGGGCGATCTGGCCGGTTTGATGCTGGGCATGGCCAGCGTGATCCGCGAACGCCAGCGGCTGGCCGCCCAGGTGCGTGTGCTGTCGGCCGAGGGCCGCCTGTCGGCCTGGGTGCTGTCGCTGCTGCCCCTGGGGCTGGCGACTGCGATGACAGCGCTCAATCCGCGCTTCATGGAGCGGCTGTGGACCGAGCCGGCGGGCCGGCAGCTGGTGATGGTGTCGGTCCTGTTGTGGCTCGCGGGCGTGGTGTGGATGGTGCGGCTGGTGCGGGTGCGCCTTTAGGAGTCGGGTATGGACAGCATGGGTGTATGGCCAACAGTGCTGGCCCTGTGGGCCACGGTGGCGGTGGCGGTGTACGGGCTGGTGCGTCTGGCCTGGCCCGATGCGCGCACGCGGCGCTGGCAGGCCTTGAGCCGTGGCGCAGCCCCGGACCTGCAGGCCGCAGGCATGGCCGGCTGGTGGCAGCGGCTGCGCCAGTCGGGGCCGGCCCTGCGCTTGCCGCCGGCGCTGCGACAACGCCTGCGCTGGCTGATCGACCCCCAGGCCGAAACCCGGCTGCACACCTTGCTGCAACAGGCCGGATGGACCTCGGCGCATGCGCCCGAACTCTACCGCCTGGCCTGCGCGCTGGGCCTGCTGGGCCTGCCGCTGCTGTTGGCGCTGGGCCTGGCCTGGCGCGGCCTGGCGCTGACCGGAACGAGTGTGCTGGCGGGCCTGCTGCTGGCCGCCTGGGCCGGACTTCGCCTGCCCGATGTGCTGGTCTATATGCGCCGGCAGCGGCGCCAGCGCCAGATCTTCAATGCCTTTGCCGGTGCGCTGGACCTGATGCGGGTGTGTGTGCAGGCCGGCCTGGGGCTGGACGCCGCCATGGACCGGGTGGGCCGCGAGCTGCGCTGGAGTTGCCCGCCCCTGTCGGCCGAATTTGCGCTCACCGGTGTGGCCTTGCGCGCCGGAGCCGGTCGTGCCCAGGCCCTGCGGCAAATGGCGGCGCGCATCGGCCTGCCCGAGATCGACGCGCTGGTGGGGCTGCTGGTGCAGTCCGACCGCTTTGGCACCCCGGTGAGCCAGTCGCTGCAGGTGCATGCGCAGATGCTGCGCGAACAGCGCCGCCATCGTGCCGAGGAGGCGGCTGCACGCTTGCCGGTGCAGCTGGTGATCCCGCTGGTGTTCTGCATTTTTCCGGCCCTGTTGACGGTGCTGCTGGGCCCGGCGGTGCTGGGGGTGCTGCACAACCTGCTGCCTTCATTGGCCTCGCGTTGACGACTTCAGCAGCCTTTATGGAATGTACGCGGCCGCACCCTGTACCGGTTTGCAATGAGCAGGCATACGCCTTTGTGTGGATGGTGCTTACCGGTCTGGCGGCCTAAGCTGGACCCCGTATTCAACAGCCCCAAGGAGCAAGGATGACGATGGATGTGGTGCTGGCCGACCCCCACCCGGTGGTGCTCGATGGCCTGGAGGCCTGCCTGCAGGCGGTGCCCGGGGTGCAGGTGCGCGCCCGCGTGACCGATGGCGAGGCCGCGCTGCAGGCGGTGGCGCAGTTACAGCCGGATTGTCTGGTGCTCGATTTGCCGCTGCGCGGCCAGGACGGGCTGTCGGTGATCCAGACCCTGCAGGCCCAGGGCGCGCGCACCCGCCCGGTGGTGTTCACCGCTGCGCCTTTGCCCGAGGTCATGCGGGTGATCGATCTGGGCGTGCGCGGGCTGGTGGCCAAGGACAAGCCGCCGGCGCGGCTGGTGGAATGCCTGCAGGCCGTGCAGGCCGGCAAATCCTGGCTCGATGAGGACCTGACCCTGCGTGCCATGACGGCCTTGCTGGCCCAGCAAAAGCACCACGGACAGGCGCCCTCGCGGCTGACCGAGCGCGAGCTTTCGGTGGCCCGGCTGGCCGTTGAAGGCCTGCCCAACAAGCTCATTGCACGGCGTCTGAACATCAGCGAGGGCACCATCAAGCTGCACCTGCACCATGTCTACCAGAAGCTCAACTGCACCGGTCGCATGGGGCTGGCCCATTTCATGCAAACCCGCGGCTGGCCGCACCCGCCCGTCGCCCACCTCTGAACATCAGGAGACCCTCATGCAATTTCTGTCCACGCTGCCCCATACGCCCCCGGAGGATCCGGTGCTGTCGCGGTTTCGCGAAACGGCCCAAGCCCTTCGCCTGGCCTACCGCTACAACCGCGAGGCCGAGCGCTACCACCAAGGCGGTGCATGGCGTGCCGCCCAGCGCCAGGCCCGCCTGGCCCGGGCCCATGCCCGCACTGCCGAAGGGCTGCTCAGGGCGCTGGATATCCCTGCACAGGCTGGCAGCGAATGCCCCATGACGCCCGACACCGCCTGTGTCACCTGATTGCAACAATGTTCGATAACGAACACAGTTCAGGTGAGGGCTTGCCTACAGTACCCACCATGGTATTCAGGGAGGGGTTGCAGGCCCGGTGGCTTGACCATGGAAGGCCCGCCAGCCGACGTCATGAGTTGATTCCACCGTTTTCACTGAAATAGGAGCTTCAATGACCTTACGAGTAATGGTTGCCTACCGGCACAAAGTCATATCGGAGGGGCTGGGCGCACTGCTGCGCAACCAGCCCGGCCTGGAACTGGTGGGGCATGTCGATGATGGGGATTCAACCCTTGAGAGCTGCCATGCCTTGCGGCCGGACGTCGTGGTTTTGGGGGTGCAGGCCCAGAACCAGGACGACTTGCAACTGGCCCGCGAGCTCAGCGCGCATGCCATCCACACCGTGGCTTTTACCGACCAGGCCAGCCGCTCGGCTGTACTGCGTGTGCTCGACACCGGCGCGCGCGCCTTTGTGTGCAGCAGCAGCAGCAGCCAGGAATTGCTGGCCGGGGTGCGCGCAGCCGCCACCGGGCAGGTCTACCTGTGTCAGTCGGCCGCCCGGGCCATGGTCGAGTCGGTGCGGCGCGAGCAGCCCCACCCGCCCGGACAGGGCCGCTGCCCTCTGGGCTTTCGCGAAGAGCAGGTGCTGCGCCACATTGCTAGCGGCCTGTCGTCCAAGGAAATCGCCCGCCACATGGAAATTTCGCCCAGCACGGTGGAGGTACACCGGCGCAACATCATGCGCAAGGTGGGTCTGCACAAGGTGGCCGAGCTCACCCGCTACGCCATCCGCAACCAGCTGGTCTCAGCCTGAACGGATTCAGCACCGATCAGGCCGAGACAACCAGGCATAGGCATGACGCATGACCTGTACGCACTCGCAGGCGCTGGCGACCAGACCCGGGCAGTCGACAACCTCGAGCAGACCGCGCTGGTAGCGGATCAGGCCACGCTGGCTCAGCCGCAAGGCGGCCAGCGTCACGCCCTCGCGGCGCACCCCGAGCAAGCGCGACAGTCGCTCCTGGGTCATCTGCAGCGCAGGGTCGGACGTGGAAAAATACAGCGTGAGTATCAGGCGGGCGAGCCGCTGCTCGAGTGTGTGGTGTGAGTGGCAGACCGAGGTCATGCAGATCTGGTTGATCAAGGCGCCGGAAAACTTCAGCAGCAGGTCGCGTGCCTGGCTGTCGCGATCGAACACAGCCAAGAGATGTTGGCGGGGCATGCGCCACGCCAAGCCGCCATGCTGCACGACCGCTGTGTGCTGCCGGGGACCCTCTCCGAGCATGTCCTGCAGACCCAGAACCCCATGATGGCCAATCATGGCGATCTCGCAGGAGTTGCCGTCGGCCAGGTCGTACACCAGGCCGACAATCGCCCCACCGGGAAAATACACATGCTCGAGGCGCTGACCGGGCTCGCACAGGATCTGGTCGGCCGCCAGGGTCACCGGGACCGGGGCGGGCACACCGGCTGAAAAAAGATGCGCGTCCAGACGAGCAAGCAAGTGGTTGGACACGGTCGAAAGAGTTGAAGTAGTGATTGTCCCATTCTAGGGCAATTCATAAAAAATAATTAATTTATATTTTCGAAAAGCAAATAAAACATAAATATTAAAGAAATGTTCGTCAGTGAACAGAACCAGTGCGCAAACCCGGGCCCACGGCATGAAGCAGCTTCAGCGCGCCTGACCGCGCAGCAGCAAACCGGGACCATCGAGCACCCGGATCTGGCCACGGCGGCAGTCGATCAGGCCCTCCTGGCGCAGGGTCTGGGTGGCCAGCGTGATGCTGACCCGGCGAACCCCCAGCAGTTGCGACAGTTGCAACTGGGTCAGGGCCAGCGCCGGCGTGCCGGCGCGCAGGGCAATCGCATGCAGCCAGACCGCCAGACGGGAGGGAATGTCCCGTGCGGGCTGTGTGCCCAGCAGCTCGGCCATCTCGGCGTTGAAACGCCAGAGCTGGCGCATGAGCCGCAGCACCAGCGGGCTGGACTGGTCCATCCGGGCTGCCAGCGCATGGGCCGGCATGCGCCAGCAGTCACCCGCGGTGAGGGTCTGCAGCCGAAAAGGCCCCGGACCCAGCCCCAGTGCGTAGGACAGGCCGGCCACCCCCTCGCGGCCGGTCAGCCCGACCGCCAATCCGGCCGACGAGGGGGTGGGCAAAAGTGAGACCAGGGTGGCCCCGGCGGGAAAATACACCCAGGGCAGCGGCCGCTGCGGCTCCGAGAGTAGCTGGCCGGCCTTCAGCGTGACCCGCTGGCCATGCGTCATCACTGCCGCGTGATCAGGGCCATCGAGCTCGTCCAGCAACTGATTGCCGACATCACGCACGCAAAAGACCTGAAATCCTGGCTCGGGTTGCCATGTGGGGTGCCAATTCCAATCGGCTCGGGAAAACCAAGCCCACATTCAGTATAGGCAGGAGCCCGGTGGTCACAGGTCGGCCTGGCCACACAATTCGGTGCGTTGCAGAACATTCAGGCCATCGCGGCACTACACTTTGGGTCCTCGGTCTGTCCAGACCCGGGCCTGTGACGGCCATCAGGCCCGGCAGTCGCAGTGGCCAGGCCCCTACAAGGAACCGCATGCCGATTCAACCATTGCTGGCCCTGCTTGACGCCCGCGAGCGCCAGCCCCTGCAAGGCCAGGTGGTGCATCACCCGGCCGGGCAGGCGGGAGCACCGGCGCCCGGCCAGGCCTGGTTTGCCCTGAAGGGTGTCCTGGGGGTGCGCGCGGCAGGAGCCGGCACAGGTGTGCCCATGGCTTTGGTGGGCGCCGACGGCTGGCTGGACCACATGCCCGGCGTGCAGGTCCAGGCTTTGCTGGCGGCCACGGTGTGCGAGCTGGTCTGGCCCCCGCAAGCACACACGCCCGCCATGGCCCGATGGCTGCAACTGTGTGCAGCGCGTGCGTTGGCGCTGCAGGCGCAAATGGCCCATTGGGCCGCATGCCGCCAGCGCGGCCGTTTGCCGGCGCTGGCGGCCGCCTGGAGCTTGCATGCACTGGCGCTGGCCGGCCCCGAGGGGCCGATCTGGCCTGCAGCCCAACTGCAGCATGCACTGGGCATGGCCAGGCCGGACTTTGACCGGGTCTGCCGGCACCTGACCGACTGCAGCGCATGGCAGTGGGCCGGGCAAGACTTGAAGCTGGGTGAACGGTCGCAACTGGAGGCGGTGGACGGGGTGTCTCAATGGCCGCCGGCGCCGACGCAGGCCCTGGCCAGTGCTTCGGCGACCTGGATGCCGTCCACCCCCGCCGACAAGATGCCGCCCGCATAACTGGCGCCTTCGCCCGCCGGGTACAGGCCCGGGGTGTTGACGCTCTGGAAGTCGGTGCCGCGCGGAATGCGCAGCGGCGAGGAGGTGCGCGTTTCCACCGCCGTCATCAGCGCATCGGGCATGTCGTAGCCGCGGATCTTGCGGCCGAACACCGGCAGGGCCTCGCGCATGGCCGCCACCGCATAGTCGGGCAGCACCTGCGCCAGGTCGGTCAGCTGGACGCCAGGCTTGTAAGAGGGGCGCACGGCGCCCAGCTGCGAAGACGCTGTGGCGGCCAGGAAGTCGCCCACCCGCTGTGCGGGCGCCTCGTAACTGCGGCCGCCCGCTTCATACGCCCGGCTTTCGAGCTGGCGCTGCAGCACGATGCCCGCCAGCGGGTGCACCCGACCCCGGGCCATGCATTGCTGCGCCTGGTCGGCCAGCGCCGGGCCATCGGCTGCGCCAAAGGCGGCCGTCCAGGCGGCGCGATCGTGCTGCGGAAAATCCGCCGGTTCGATGCCCACCACCATGCCGGCATTGGCATTGCGTTCGGCGCGTGAATACTGGCTCATGCCGTTGGTGACCACCCGGCCGGGCTCGCTGGTCGCGGCCACCACGGTGCCACCCGGACACATGCAAAAGCTGTAGACCGTGCGGCCGTTGCGGGCGTGATGCACCAGCTTGTAGTCGGCCGCGCCCAGCAGCGGATGGCCGGCGTGCCGGCCCCAGCGGGCGCGGTCGATCAGGCTTTGCGGGTGCTCGATGCGCACACCGATCGAAAAAGGCTTGGCGTCCATCTGCACCCCGCGGCGGTGCAGCATGACAAAGGTGTCGCGCGCGCTGTGGCCCAGGGCCAGCACCACTTGACGGGCGGGCAGGGTGCTGGTCTGTCCGCTGGCCTGGTCCAGCACTTGCAGACCCTGCAGTCGGTGCTGATCGTCCAGATGCAGGTCGGTGACGCGCTGCTCGAAACGGATCTCGCCGCCCAGCGCCTCGATCTGCTCGCGGATGCCTTCGACCACCTTGACCAGCTTGAAGGTGCCGATGTGCGGGTGAGCAGCAAACAGGATGTCGCCCGGCGCCCCGGCCTTGACGAATTCCTCAATGACCTTGCGGCCCAGATGGCGCGGGTCCTTGATCTGGCTGTAGAGCTTGCCGTCGGAAAACGTGCCGGCGCCGCCCTCGCCAAACTGCACATTGCTCTCGGGCTGCAGCACTTTCTTGCGCCACAGGCCCCAGGTGTCCCGGGTGCGCTGACGCACGGTCTTGCCGCGTTCGAGCACGATGGGTTTGAAGCCCATCTGCGCCAGCGCCAGCGCCGCCAGCATGCCGCAGGGGCCAAAGCCCACCACCACCGGGCGCTCGCCTGCTTTCTCGCCAAAGCCCGGCGGCGCCTGCACTGGAGCGCGCCAGAGCATGTCGGGGGTGGGCAGGATGTGCGGATGCTTGTCGAACTTTTGCAGCAGCGCAGCTTCGCGTTCGGGGTGAACCAGCGTGAGGTCGACGATGAAGACGGCCAGCAGGTCGGCCTTGCGCGCATCGAAGCTGCGCTTGAAAACCTGCAGCGACGCAATCTCGGCCTCGGCAATGCCCAGAGCCCGGGCGGCCAGCTCGCGCAGCGCAGCCTCGGGGTGGGGCGGGGGCCGCCGGTCTTCGTCGGTTTCGGAGGGTGCATCGACCGCGCGACGCTCTTCGAGCGGCAGGGCGGACAGGGGGAGTTTGAGTTCGGAAACGCGAATCATGGTGACAGGCTTGTGGTTATCAAGCAGAGCGGCAGATTATCGCGGGTACGGGTGAGATTCCGCCTCGACCCCGCCGTCATCCTTGCGCGCAAGTCCTGGAGAAGGTCAGGGATCTGAGGGTTTTCACGCGTGATGCCCGGCGACTGTCGCGATAGGATTGCTTGAAACTTGAAATATTCAAGTCTCAAGTGCAAACCCGGATTCCTTCATGAAAATCGTCTGCATCGGCGGTGGCCCCGCCGGCTTGTACTTTGCCCTCCTGATGAAACAGCTGGGGCCGCACCATGACATCACCGTGGTCGAGCGCAACAAGCCCTACGACACTTTTGGCTGGGGCGTGGTGTTTTCCGACCAGACGCTCGACAACATGCGCCAGTGGGACCCGCAGACCGCCGCCGAGGTGCAGCAGGCCTTCAACCATTGGGACGACATCGAACTGCATTTCAAGGGCCGGGTGATCCGCTCGGGCGGCCATGGTTTTGTGGGCATCGGCCGCAAGAAGCTGCTCAATATATTGCAGGCCCGCTGCGAGCAGCTGGGTGTGAAGCTGTTGTTCGAACAGGAAGCCGACTGCGACCTGGACTACCCCGACGCCGACCTGATCATTGCCAGCGACGGCGTCAACTCGAAAGTGCGCAGCCGCCTGCCCGAGGTCTTCCAGCCCGACATTGTCACGCGACCCAACCGTTTCATCTGGCTGGGTACGAACCGCCTGTACGACGCTTTCACCTTCCTGTTCGAGAAAACCGAACATGGCTGGTTCCAGGCCCATGTCTACAAGTTTGACGAGCACACCTCGACCTTCATCGTCGAGTGCCCCGAACATGTCTGGCGGGCGCACGGTCTGGACAAAGCCGACCAGGACGCATCGATCGCCTTTTGCGAAAAGCTTTTTGCCCACAACCTGCAGGGCCAGAAGCTGATGACCAATGCCCGCCACCTGCGGGGCTCGGCGTGGCTGAACTTCCAGCGCGTCAAGTGCGCCCACTGGTCACACTTCAACGGCCACAGCCATGTGGTGCTGATGGGGGATGCGGTGCACACTGCGCATTTCGCCATCGGTTCGGGCACCAAGCTCGCGCTTGAAGATGCGATCGAGCTGGTGCGCCAGTTCAAGGCCATTGGCGACACGGCCGGCTGCATTCCCGAGGTGCTGCGCAAGTACCAGGCGGTGCGCGAGATCGACGTGATCCGCCTGCAGAACGCCGCCTGGAACGCGATGGAATGGTTCGAGGTCTGTGGCGAGCGCTACTGCGACCAGCTCGAGCCCGAGCAGTTCATGTATTCCATGCTGACGCGCAGCCAGCGCATCAGCCATGAAAACCTGCGCCTGCGCGACAAGGGCTGGCTCGAAGGCTACGAAGCCTGGTTTGCGCGACGTACAGCCAGCCCCGGCATCAAGCCGCCCATGTTCACGCCGTACTCCTTGCGCTCGGTCACGCTCAAGAACCGTGTGGTGGTCTCGCCCATGGCGCAGTACATGGCCGAAGACGGCCGCGTGGGCGACTACCACCTGGTGCACCTGGGTGCGCGCGCCATGGGTGGCGCGGGGCTGGTGATGGTCGAGATGACCGCGCCCAGCGCAGAGGGGCGCATCACCCACGGCTGCCCGGGCCTGTGGAACGATGAACAAACGGTGGATTTCAAGCGCATCACCGACTGGGTGCACACACAAAGCGACGCGAAGATCGGCCTGCAGATTGGCCATGCCGGGCCCAAAGGCTCCACCTGCCGACCCTGGCAAGGTGCGGGCATGGACCAGCCCATGGCCGCCGATGACCCTCAAGGCAACTGGCCTTTGCTGGCCGCGTCGGCGCAGCCTTATCTGCCGCACGGCATCGTGCCCAAGGCGATGACCCGCGCCGACATGGACCGCGTCACGGCCGACTTCGTGGCCAGCACCCGGCGTGCTGCGCAAGCCGGTTTTGACTGGCTGGAGTTGCACTGCGCGCATGGCTACCTCTTGTCAAGCTTTATCAGCCCGCTGACCAACCAACGCACCGATGCGTATGGCGGCTCGCTTGACAACCGCCTGCGCTATCCGCTCGAGGTGTTTGCCGGCGTGCGTGCAGCCTGGCCCGAGCACCTGCCCATGTCGGTGCGCATCTCGGCCCACGATTGGGTCGAAGGCGGCATCACCCCGGCAGACGCAGTGGAGATCGCCCGCACCTTCAAGGCGGCTGGCGCCGACATGATCGACTGCTCGTCCGGCCAGGTGAGCGCGAAACAAAAGCCGACTTACGGCCGCATGTACCAGACCCCGTTTGCCGACCGCATCCGCCAGGAGGCCGGCATCGCCACCATCGCGGTGGGCGCCATCTCTGAGGCCGACCACGTCAACAGCATCCTGGCGGCTGGCCGCGCCGACCTGTGCGCGGTGGCCCGTCCGCACCTGGCCAACCCGGCCTGGACACTGACCGAAGCGGCCCGCATCGGCTACACCGATCTGGCCTGGCCGCGCCCCTATGTTTCGGGCAAGCCCCAGCTCGAGGCCGGGTTTGCGCGCGAACGGGCACTGCAGACGGCGACACGCGGGGACTGAGATGCTGCACGGTCGACATGCCCTGATCACTGGCGCGGGCAGCGGCATTGGCGCTGCGGTGGCGCTGGCGCTGGCGCAGCAAGGTTGTCGCCTCACCCTGGCCGGGCGCTCGCACGGCAAGTTGCAGCAACAGGCCGAAGCCTTGCGCTCCCAGGTGCCTGATCTGGCCGTGGTGCTCGCCCCCATGGACATCACCGACCCGCTGGCGGTGCAGGCCGCCGTGCAGCTGGCGCAAAGCCAACTGGGGCCGGTCAACATCCTGGTCAACAATGCCGGGCAGGCGCGCAGCCAGCCTTTTGTGCGGACCGACGCGGCCCTGTGGCAGCAGATGCTGGATGTGAACCTGAGCGGCACCTTTCATGTCACGCAGGCGGTGCTGCCCGGCATGCAGGATGCTGCGGCGTCGGGCACGCCCGGACGCATCGTCAACATCGCCAGCACCGCCGGCCTGATGGGTTACGCCTATGTGAGCGCCTATGTGGCCGCCAAGCACGGCGTGGTGGGCCTGACCCGTGCGCTGGCGCTGGAAATGGCGCGCAAGAATATCACCGTCAACGCCCTGTGTCCCGGCTACACCGACACCGAGATCGTGCAGGACGCGGTGCGCAACATCGTGGCCAAGACCGGTCAGACCGAAGCTCAGGCCCGGCAGAGCCTGGCCGCACGCAACCCGCAGCAGCGCCTGGTGCAGCCCCTTGAAGTGGCGCACAGCGTGGTCTGGCTGTGCGCACCCGGCAGCGAGGCCATCAACGGCCAGGCCATCGCCATCGACGGCGGAGAGCAGGCGGGATGAACACCCCCTCCACCATTGACATGGAAGTGCGGGCGCACGCCGACCATCATGCCTCGCTGCGGCTGTGGCTGCGGCTGCTCTCGGCCACCACCCGCATTGAGGACACCATCCGCCAGCGTCTGCGCGAGCAGTTCGGCATCACGCTGCCGCGTTTTGACCTGATGGCCCAGCTCGAGCGTGAACGCGAGGGCTTGAGCATGGGCGAACTCTCGCGCCGCATGATGGTCACGGGCGGCAACGTCACCGCCATCGTGGACCAGCTGGAAAAAGAGCAGCTGGTCCTGCGCCAGAGCCTGGCCGGCGACCGCCGCGCTTACCGGGTATGCCTCACCCCCGATGGCCGCAAGGCTTTTGCCGCCATGGCCCGGGCCCACGAGGGCTGGGTGGTGGAACTGCTCTCCCCTTTGAGCGAGCGTAAGCAGCAGCAGCTGCACGGCCTGCTGGGGACGCTCAAATCCGGCACCCCCAAGGACCCCCCGACCGAACACCACCAGGAGAGACCATGAGCCAGCGCTACCTGCCCGGCCAGCCGCACCAGCTGCCGCGTCACAACCAGCCCATGGCGGGCTACACCCCCGGACATTTCCTGCTGTCTGTCCAGGACGGTGTGGCCACCGTCAGCCTCAATCGACCAGAACGCAAGAACCCGTTGTCGTTTGATTCGTATGCCGAGCTGCGCGACTTTTTCCGCGCCCTGGCCAGCGCGCCCGACATCCATGCGGTGGTCCTCACCGGCGAGGGCGGCAATTTCTGCTCGGGCGGCGATGTGCACGAGATCATCGGCCCGCTCACTCAACTCGACATGCCCGGCCTGCTGGCTTTCACCCGCATGACGGGCGATCTGGTCAAGGCCATGCGCGCCTGCCCGCAGCCCATCATTGCCGCCATTGACGGCGTGTGCGCGGGGGCTGGCGCCATTTTGGCCATGGCCTCGGACCTGCGTTATGGCAGTGACCGCAGCAAGATCTACTTCCTGTTCAACAAGGTGGGGCTGGCGGGGTGTGACATGGGCGCCTGCGCCCTGCTGCCACGCATCATTGGCCAGGGCCGCGCCAGCGAATTGCTCTACACCGGCCGTGGCCTGGGCGCCGAGGAGGCCGAGCGCTGGGGCTTCTACAACCGTGTCTGTACGCCCGAGTCGGTGCTTGCACAGGCCCAGGCCATGGCCGCCCAGATCGCGAATGGACCGACCTTTGCCAACGGCATCACCAAGAAGATGCTGCAGCAAGAGTGGAACATGGGCGTGGACGAGGCCATCGAGGCCGAAGCCCAGGCCCAGGCCATATGCATGGCCACCAACGACTTTCACCGGGCCTACCACGCATTTGTGGCCCGGCAAACGCCTGTGTTTGAAGGGGATTGAGATGAATCACCCCGCCGAACTCAACTGGCCTTTCTTTGACGACGCCCACCGCCATTTCAAAGTGCGGCTGGACGCCTGGTGCGCCGAACACCTGGCGCATGCCCACCACGACGAAAGCCGCGACGCGGTCGATGCCGAGTGCGTGCGCCTGGTGCGCCTGCTGGGCAGCGGTGGCTGGCTGGCCCATGCGGTGGCCGGCCGTGCATTCGGCGCGGCCTCGGACGCCATCGACACCCGCCTGTTGTGTCTGCTGCGTGAAACGCTCGCATTTCACAACGGTTTGGCCGACTTTGCCTTTGCGATGCAGGGGCTGGGCACCGGCGCCATCAGCCTGTTGGGCTCGCCCGAGCAAAAGCAGCGCTACCTGCCGCGTGTGGCTTCGGGCCAGGCCCTGTCGGCCTTTGCCCTGAGCGAACCCGAAGCGGGCTCGGATGTGGCGGCCATGCAGTGCAGCGCCACGGCCACGGCTGACGGATATGTGCTGGACGGCCGCAAAACCTGGATCAGCAACGGGGGCATTGCCGACTTTTATGTGGTGTTTGCCCGCACAGGCGAGGCGCCCGGGGCGCGTGGTATCACCGCTTTCATCGTCGACGCCAATACACCCGGCCTGTCGATCGAGGAGCGCATCGACGTGGTCGCGCCCCACCCACTGGCCACGCTGAAGTTCGACCACTGCAAGATCAGCGCAGCCCAGCGCATTGGCGAAGCCGGTCAGGGCTTCAAGGTGGCGATGGCCACACTCGATGTGTTCCGCACCTCGGTGGCGGCAGCCGCGCTGGGCTTTGGCCGACGGGCCTTGCACGAGGCGGTGCAGTGGGCGCGTTCGCGGCCCATGTTCGGGCAGCATCTGGCGGATTTCCAGATCACGCAAACCAAGATCGCGCAGATGGCCACGATGCTCGACGCCGCCACACTGCTGACCTACCGCGCCGCCTGGCTGCGCGACCAGGGCCAGCGCATCACGCGCGAAGCGGCCATGGCCAAGATGACCGCCACCGAAAACGCCCAGCAGATCATCGACATGGCGGTGCAGATGCACGGCGGCATGGGGGTGAAAAAGGGGCAGATCGTAGAGTCGCTGTACCGGGAGATCCGGGCGCTTCGGATTTACGAAGGCGCCACCGAGGTGCAGCAGCTGATCATTGGCAAGGACGTTTTGAAAGGTTGACATGAGCGACTGGAACCACCTGCTGCCCAGCAGCCACACTGACACCTTCACCCGCGACCGCCTGCCGCCCCAGGACCAGTGGCCGCTGTTCATCGCCGACCGCCCCGAGCTGGACTACCCGGACACCCTCAACGCTGCCACCGAACTGGTGGACCGGCATGTGCAGCAAGGGCGTGGCCAGCGCGTAGCCCTGCACGGCGTGAAGAACATCGACCAGCACAGCGGCGAATTCAGCTGGACCTATGCCGAGTTGCAGGACCAGGTCAACCGCATCGCGCAGGTGCTGACCCACGACATGGGCCTGGTCAGTGGCAACCGCATCCTGCTGCGCGGCGGCAACAGCCCGATGATGGCCGCGTGCCTGCTGGCTTCGATGAAAGCCGGGCTGGTGGCCGTGCCCACCATGCCGTTGCTGCGTGCGGGCGAATTGGCCACCATCATCGACAAGGCCCAGGTCAGTGCCGCCTTGTGCGACAGCCTGCTGGCCGATGACTTGCGCCAGTGCATGACACCGGGGCACGCCCACCACGCGCCCAGCCTGCGGCAGATGGTCGAATTCCGCAGCAGCGCCGCCGAGGGGCTGGAGCAACGCATGCAGCGCCACAGCAGCCCCTTTGAGGCCCACCCCACGAGCCGCGACGATGTCTGCCTGATCGCGTTCACCAGCGGCACCACCGGCAAGCCCAAGGGCACCCTGCATTTCCACCGCGATGTGCTGGCCATGTGCGACCTGTTCCCGCGCCACATCCTGAAGATGGGCGAGAACGATGTGGTCTGTGGCACACCACCGATCGCCTTCACTTTTGGTCTGGGCGGGCTGCTGGCGTTTCCGTTGCGATTTGGCGCGAGCTCGGTGCTGCTGGAAAAGCACACGCCCGAAACCCTGCTGCGCACCGTGGCGCACTACAAGGCCACCCAGTGCTACACCGCACCCACCATGTACCGCCAGATGGCGACGCTGGCCAAGGACTTTGACCTCTCCAGCCTCAAGCACCCGGTGTCTGCAGGCGAGGCCCTGCCCGATGCCACGCGCCAGCTGTGGCAGCAAGCCACTGGCATCGTCATGACCGACGGCATTGGCGGCACCGAGGTGATCCACATCTACATCTCCAGCGCCGGCGACAAGGTGCGACGGGGGGCGATTGGGCAGGTGGTGCCGGGCTATGTGGCGCAGATCGTGGGCGAAGACATGCAGCCCGTGCCGCCCGGCACGGTGGGTCGCCTGGCGGTGCGCGGCCCCACCGGCTGCAAATACCTCGAAGACCCGCGCCAGCAGGACTATGTGAAGGCCGGCTGGAACCTGCCCGGCGACACCTTTGTCATGGATGCCGACGGCTACTTCAGTTACCAGGCCCGCAACGACGACATGATCATCTCGGCGGGCTACAACATCGCCGGCCCCGAGGTCGAGAGCGCGCTGCTGCAGCATCCGGCCGTGGCCGAGTGTGGTGTGGTGGGCAAGCCCGATGAAGACCGCGGACAGATTGTGCAAGCCTATGTGGTGCTCAAGCCGGGACACACGGCCGGCGACGCCCTGGCCAAAGAATTGCAAGAGCACGTCAAACAGACCATTGCCCCTTTCAAATACCCACGCAAGGTGGTCTTCATGGACGCCTTGCCCCGCACCGAAACCGGCAAGCTGCAGCGCTTCAAGCTGCGGCAGATGGGTTGAAATACTTTGTGGGACAGATCTTCAGCTCGGTCCCTGCCGAATAACCTTGGGGACAGATCTT
>CAYMMK010000007.1:47352-55382 GCA_964391575.1 uncultured Limnohabitans sp. | reverse complement strand
ATTTCTTCAATCCGGTGCCGATGATGGCGCTGGTGGAAATCATCCGTGGCCTGCAGACCAGTGATGCCACTCACGACGCGGTGCATGACCTGGCCCTGGCCCTGGGCAAGACTCCCATCACCGTCAAGAATGCGCCCGGCTTTGTGGTCAACCGTATCCTGGTCCCCATGATCAACGAAGCGTTTTTTGTGCTGGCTGAAGGCCTGGCCGAACCCGAGGCGATCGATGCCGGCATGAAGCTCGGCTGCAACCAGCCCATCGGACCACTGGCCCTGGCCGACATGATTGGCCTGGATGTCTGTCTGGCGGTGATGGAGGTCTACCTCAAGGAATTTGGCGACAGCAAATATCGCCCCTGCCCGCTGCTCAAGGAAATGGTGGCCGCCGGCCGCTTGGGTCGCAAGACGGGGCAGGGCGTTTACCGGTACTGATGTCAAGACCGCTTTTTGCTGAGGACCGACCATGCCCATCACCTTCCGCCGTTCCTGGACCGATCCCGATCTTGAGCAATACCGCGACACCGTGGTGCGCTTTATAGACGAGCACATGCTGCCCGGCGACGAGGCGGCCCGAAAGCAGGGGCATGTGGGTCACGCGCTGTGGCGCAAAGCTGGCGAGACAGGCTTGTTGTGCACCGACATCCCCGAGGCCTGGGGCGGTGGGGGCGGTGACTTTCGCCATGAAGCGGTGCTCTACGAAGAGATGGCGCGTCGCAGTCTCACCGGCATGAACTCCTCGGTGCATTCGATCGTCGCGCATTACTTCCTGAACCACGGCACGGAGGACCAGAAGCGTCGCTATTTGCCGCGCATGGCCCGCGGTGAGATGGTGGGAGCGATTGCCATGACCGAGCCCGGTACCGGCTCGGACCTGCAGGGCATCCGCACCCGCGCCGCTCGTGACGGCGACCACTATGTGATCAACGGCGCCAAGACTTTCATCTCCAACGGCTTTCTGGCCGGCGTGGTGCTGGTGGTCTGCAAGACCGATCCGGCCAAGGGTGCGGCCGGCACCTCGATCCTGATTGTCGAGACCGACCACTGCCCGGGCTACCGTGTCGGCCGGGTGCTCGACAAGATGGGCCTGAAGGCGCAGGACACGTCGGAACTCTTCTTCGACGAGGTGCGCGTGCCGGCCAGCCAGCTGCTGGGCGGGCAGGAGGGCCAGGGCTTTTACCAGCTGATGGCCGATCTGCCCTATGAGCGCCTGATCATCGGCCTGACCGCGCTGGCGGCCATGGAAGGGGCCTACGAGGCCACGCTGCAGTATGTGCGCGAGCGCAAGGCCTTTGGCCAGGCGATTGCCGATTTCCAGAACACCCGCTTCAAGCTGGCCGAAGTGGCGACCGAAATCCAGGTCGGGCGGGCCTTCATCGACCGTTGTGTCGAACTGCTGCTGCGCGGCGAGCTCGACACGGCCACCGCCTCGATGGCCAAGCTCTGGGGTTCGGAGGCGCAGGGACGGGTGATCGATACCTGCCTGCAGCTCTTTGGCGGCTATGGCTATATGAACGAATACCTGATCGCCCGCATGTACACCGATGCGCGCATTCAGCGCATCTATGGGGGCACCAGCGAAATCATGAAGGAAGTGATCGCGCGGGCCCTGTGAGAAGGTGTCGCCAGGCTGGCGCCGCCGTGACAGCCGAACGCCGGTCCTGCCCTCAAGATCCCAACGGTCAATTCAGGAGCCCCTGTCATGTCTGAAGCTTTCATTGTCGCCGCCACCCGCACTGCCGGCGGTCGTCGCGGCGGTCGTCTCTCGGGATGGCACCCGGTCGATCTGGCCGCCCAGGTGCTCAACGATCTGGTGGATCGCACCGGCGCCGATCCGGCCCTTGTTGAAGACGTGTTCATGGGCTGTGTGAGCCAGGTGGGCGAGCAGTCGAGCAATGTGGCGCGCAATGCGGTACTGGCCTCGCGCCTGCCCGAGAGCGTGCCGGGCACCTCGATCGACCGGCAGTGCGGCTCGTCGCAGCAGACGCTTCACTTTGCCGCGCAGGCGGTGATGTCCGGGTGCATGGATGTGGTGATCGCGGCTGGCGTGGAATCAATGACCCGCGTGCCCATGTTCACCTCCTCTGCGCTGCCGCAAAAGGCGGGACTGGGCTTCTACCAGAGCCCGGCCATCAACCGCCGCTACAACGATGTGGTGTTCAGCCAATTCATGGGTGCCGAGATGTTGGCGCGCAAATACAGCCTCTCGCGCGATCAACTGGACCGCTATGCGCTGCTGAGCCATCAGCGCGCAAGCGCGGCCACCGAGGCGGGCGTGTTCAAGCGCGAGATCCTGCCGATCGAGGTGCGCAATGCCGAAGGTGCGGGCACCGGCGAAATGCACACCACGGACGAGGGCATCCGCAGGGATGCCACGCTTGAAGGTATTGCTGGCGTGAAACTCTTGCAGGAAGGTGGCGTCATCAGCGCAGCCAATGCCAGCCAGATCTGCGATGGTGCCACCGGCGTGATGATCGTCAGCGAACGTGGCCTCAAGGCCCTGGGTGTGCAACCGCTGGCTCGCATTCACCACATGAGTGTGATGGGGCACGACCCGGTCATCATGCTCGAAGCGCCGCTGCCTGCCACCGAGCGTGCGCTGAAAAAAGCCGGCATGAAGATTGACGATATCGACCTTTATGAAGTCAACGAAGCCTTTGCCTCGGTGCCGCTGGCCTGGCTCCGGGCGCTGAACGCCGATCCCGATCGCCTGAATGTGCACGGCGGCGCGATTGCGTTGGGCCATCCGCTGGGTGCCTCGGGCACCAAACTCATGACCACGCTGGTCAATGCCCTGCATCTCCAGGGCAAGCGCTATGGCCTGCAGACCATGTGCGAAGGCGGCGGCATGGCCAACGTCACCATCGTCGAGCGATTGTGAAATCACCTTTGAAGGCGCAGCCATGACACAGGACACCGTGCTGCTCGAACGTGATGGCCCGGTGGCCGTCCTGAGGCTGAACTTGCCGGAACGGCTCAACCCGCTGGCCTTGCCACTGCAGCAGCGCCTGCGCGAGGTGCTGGCCGCACTGGCGAGTGACGCCTCGGTGCATGCGCTGGTGTTGACCGGCGCGGGCAAGGCGTTTTGCGTCGGCGCTGATCTCTCGGGCATGCAGCCTCCGGGCGATGGGCGCAGCCTGGGCGAGTGGACGCACGACACCATGGTGTCGCTCTCCAACCGGCTGGTCGAAGACCTGCGTGGGCTGCCCTTTCCGGTGGTTGCCGCCGTGAATGGCCCCTGTGCCGGCGCCGGGGTCGGTCTGGCGCTGGCGGCCGACATTGTGCTGGCGGCGCGGTCGGCCTACTTCTTTTTGTCCTTCATGCCGCGCCTGGGCATCGTGCCCGATCTGGGCAGCACCTGGTTCCTCGAGCGTTTTGTGGGCCGCCCGCGTGCGGTGGCGATGTCCCTGCTGGGCGAGCGCATTGGGGGCGAACAGGCCGCGCAATGGGGTCTGGTCTGGGCCTGCGTGGACGATGACCAGTTGCTGGCGCAGGCCCTGGTCACCGCACACCGGCTCGCCGCGCTGCCCGCGCACGCGGCGCTGGAAATCCGTCAGGTGTACGACCGGGCAGCGCAGCAGGATTTGAGCGCCCAGTTGCAGCTGGAGGCCGAACGCCAGCGCGCGCTGATCGAGCGACCGTCCTTTCGCGAGGGGGTGCGGGCGTTTCTGGAAAAGCGCGAGCCGCGTTTTCGCCCCTGAGGCTGTCTCGCCGGTGAAGCGCACGGCGGCCGTAAGGCATTAGCATGCGGGCATGAACACCCCGGCTTCTTCCTCTGAGGGATGCATCGACACCAGCGTGGTGGGTGAGGTGCTGCAGATCTGCATCAACCGCCCGGCCAAACGCAACGGTTTCACGCCGAAGATGTTCCGGGAACTGGGCGAGGCCTATACCCGGCTCGATGACGACCCCGACCTGCGGGTGGGGGTGCTGTGCGCCGAAGGTGCGCACTTCACCGCCGGACTCGACCTGCCGAGCATGGCACCCCTGATGCAGCGCGGCGAAAAGGCCGTACCTGCAGGTCTGGTCGATCCGCTCGATCTGGGCATGGAGGGCTACCGGCGTCGCACCAAGCCCATGGTGGTGGCCGTCAAGGGCATCACCTACACGCTGGGCATCGAGTTGATGCTGGCGGCCGACATTGTGGTGGCGGCTGCAGACTGCCGATTTTCCCAGCTCGAGGTGCAACGCGGCATCATGGCCACGGGTGGAGCCACCTTGCGCATGGCCGAGAGGGCTGGTGCCGGCAATGCCTTGCTGCACCTGCTGACCGCCGACATTTTTGACAGCACCGAGGCCCTGCGCCTGCATTTCGTGCAACAGGTTGTGCCTGCTGGGGAGGAGCTTGCACAGGCCCATTGCATCGCCCGGGCGATTGCCGCCCAGGCCCCGTTGGCCGTCCAGGCCACCTTGCACAATGTGCGCAAGGCCATCGAGATGGGCCCGCAGGTGGCCATGCAGGAGTTTCTGTCGGTCCAGCAAGGCCTTTCGCGCAGCGCCGATGCAGCCGAAGGCCTGCGGGCCTTTGTTGAAAAACGACCGGCCCGCTTTCAAGGCCGTTGATCGCAGCGGCTGTCTGCGCAACCTCATCGCTCCACTCGGTTAACCTTGGCGCCTTGGAGGGTCCCCGCCGGGGTCGTCCTGGCTGGAGGAGGAAAGCCATGGTGTTGTGGCAGACCCTTTGGGGGTCCAGGGTGTTGACGGTTCTGGCCGGTCTGGCGGGCGGTTGGATCCTGGCATTGCCGGCCTGGGCGCAGAGCCTGCCTGCGCCCGCACGACCCGGCGTGGTGGTGGTGCTTGCCGGCGGGGGGGCCAAGGGCTTTGCCCACCTGGCCTTGCTGCGCCGGCTCGAACAGGAACGCATCCCCGTGGCGAGGCTGGTGGGCACCAGCATGGGCGCCGTCATTGGCGGCCTTTACGCCAGCGGGCTGAGTCCCGACCGGATCGAGCAGGTGATCTCCAGCCTCGATCCGGCCCGGGTGGCCCTTGATCAGCTTGACCGGCTCGAATTGCCGCAGCGTGCACGGGCCGAACAGCGCCAGTACCCGATCGGCATCGAGTTCGGTCTGAAGGACGGTACCCTCGGTTTTGCTCGCGGCATGAGCGATGGCCAGCGCTTTCTGATGCTGTTGCAGGAGCTCACGGCCCACGTGCCGCCGCGTGTGGACTTCGACCAGTTGCGCATTCCGTTTCGCGCCGTGGCCACCCGTTACCGGGACGGCAGGATGACCGTGCTGCGAGAGGGCTCGCTGCATCTGGCCATTCGTGCCAGCATGGCGGCGCCGGCGGTTTTTGCGCCGGTCGAAATCGAGGGCGAGACCTATGTGGACGGCGGGCTGGTGGCCAACCTGCCGGTGGAGGTGGCCTTGGCCGAAGGGGCCGAGGTCATTGTGGCGTCCTACCTCGGACAGGACGATGCCAGTGCGCCCGAGCCGGCCAACGCATTGGCGGTAGCCAACCGCATGCTCGACATCCTGATCCGCCAGAACGAGCAGCGCAACCTGGCCCTGCTGCGTCCGCAGGATGTGCTGGTGGCGCCGCAATTCAAGGGGTTGGGGTTTGGCGATTTCAATCGCGCTGCCGAGATGCAGGCTATCGGCGAACGTGCGGTGCAGGAACACGCCTTGCGTCTGGCCGCACTGGGCACACCACAGGCTGTGCAGGTCGCAGTCGCTGCGGTGAGCGATTTCAGTCAGCGTGACATCCTGATTGGGCAGGTGCGCGTCAGCGGTACGGAGGATGTGTCCGAGCGCTTTGTGCGCAACGCATTTGCCCCGCTGATCGGCCAGACTTTCAGCGCCTCTGCGGTGGCCCGGCGTGTCGATACGCTCTACACCAGCGGTTTTTTCGAGCGGGTCAGCTACCGCCTTGAACAGGTGCAGGATGACCAGTACGCCCTGGTCGTCGATGTGCAGGAAAAGTCCTACGGGCCGCACTTTTTCAAAACTTCGCTCGGCTTTTCTGCCGAACGTGACGGCGTCAACCAGTTCTCGCTCGGGCTGGGTTACCGACGGCCCTGGCTGACGGCGCAGGGTCTGGAATTGGGGGTGGATGCGCGTGCGGGCACCCAGTCCGAGCTGGGCGTGCGTCTGTACCAGCCCCTGGGCTCGCGCCTGGGGCTGGCTGCCCACAGTCTCTACCAGAGCAATCTGCAGCCGGTGTATGCGCCGGCGGCCTACCGGCTTGACGATACGTCCAAGCTGGCCCTGGCCAATGTGTCCCAGCGGGAGTGGGGCCTGATGCTTTCGCGCGAGTGGGGTCGAACCGCTTTGTGGCGTCTGGGATGGGTGGGCAACGATCTGCGTTACGGCATCGAAACCGCCTCGCAGGTGCAGGTGTCCCAGCCGGGCGGCTCGGCGCAGTGGCTGACCCTCGATCCTTCACGGCTGCGCTATCGGGGCTGGCGTCTGCAGGTGGTGGCCGACCAGCTGGATTCGGTGAGTTTTCCGCAGCGCGGTTACGGGCTCCATGCAACGCTTGAACGTGGTGTACGGGGCGATGACTACAGCCTCGCTCGGCTGTCGGTCCGCTGGGCCTACCCGCAGGGCGCCCACGTACTCAATACCGGACTGAACCTGGGCGTCACGCGGGCACGTGACGACTGCGCCGACTGCTTTTCGCCGACCCACCTGTACCTGGGCGGTTTCCAGAACATGGGCGCCTGGCGCATGGGCCAACTCAGCGGCAACCGGCTGGCCCACGGGTACGTGACCTACATGTACCGGCTCTCCGATGGCGGCCTGCTGCGCCAGAAAAGTTTTGCCGGCCTCGTGCTCGAGGCTGGCGATGTCTGGTTTGCCGGGCAGCCACACAGCAGCCGTTATAGCGGTACTGTCTTCCTGGCGGTCGACAGCAAGATCGGAGATGTCTACCTCGGTCTGGCCCGGGGCACGGGCGGGATGGTCAACGCGTTTGTTCAGCTGGGTCGGCGCTTCAGCTATTGAGCAGCGCGTTGACGCGCTTGACATAGGCCGCCGGGTCGTCGGGCATCCCCCCTTCGGCCAGCAATGCCTGATCGAACAGGATGTGCGCCAGGTCGTGGAAGTGCACCGAGCCGTCGAGTTTCCTGACCAATCGGTGCTCGGGGTTGACCTCCAGCACCGGTTTGACCTCGGGTGCCTTCTGGCCAGCGGCCTTGAGCATGCGCGCCAGCTGCAGGCTCATGCCGCCATCGTCCTTGACCACCAGACAGGCCGGTGAGTCGACCAGGCGGCTGGTCACCCGCACATCTTCGGCCTTGTCTTTCAGGGCTTCCTTGAGCTTGGCCAGCACCGGCTTGAAGGCCTCGGCCGCTTCTTCTTCGGCCTTCTTCTCGGCTTCGTCCTGCAGCTTGCCCAGGTCGACGGCGCCTTTGGCCACACTTTGCAGCGGGGTGCCGTCAAAGGCGTGCAGGAAGGACAGTGCCCACTCGTCCACCCGGTCGGTCATGAGCAGCACCTCAATGCCCTTTTTCCTGAAGACCTCCAGTTGCGGGCTGTTTCTGGCTGCGGCCGGCGTGTCGGCCGTGATGTAGTAAATGGCCTCCTGGCCTTCCTTCATGCGGGCCTTGTAGTCGGCCAGGCTCACGTTCACCGTGTCGCTGACGGTCGAGGCAAAGCGCAGCAGCTTGGCAATACGCTCCTGGTTGCCGAAGTCTTCGCCCCGGCCTTCCTTGAGCACGGCGCCAAACTCGGCATAGAACTTCGAGTACTGGCCCAGCTTGGCCTTGTCTTCGTCGCTCAGAACGTCTGTAACACCATCCTTGGCTTTGGGTTCCTTGTCGTGCTTGGCCAGGTCTTCCAGCATGGACAGCACACGGCGGGTGTTGCCATCGCGGATCGCCTTCACATCACGGCTTTCCTGCAACAACTCGCGGCTGACGTTGAGCGGCAGGTCGGCCGAATCGACCACGCCCTTGACCCAGCGCAGGTAGGTCGGCATGAGCGCCTCGGCATCGTCCATGATGAACACGCGCTTGACATAGAGCTTGATGCCCGCTTTCTTGTCGCGGTTGTACAGGTCCATCGGCGCCTTGGAGGGGATGTAAAGCAGCTG
>CAYMMK010000007.1:22411-47342 GCA_964391575.1 uncultured Limnohabitans sp. | reverse complement strand
TGATCTGCTTGTAGAACTCCTGGTACTGCTCGGGCGTGATGTCCTTCTTGGCACGGGTCCACAGGGCGCTGGCCTGGTTGATGGTTTCCCACTCACCGGTCTTGACCATGCCGCCGGGCTTGCGGCCGGCTTTTTCATCGTTGGGGTCGATCAGCTCGCCGTCCTTCCACTCTTCCTTTTCCATGCGGATGGGCAGGCTGATATGGTCGGAGTACTTGCCGACGATGTCCTTGAGTTTCCAGGCGTTGGCGTAGTCCAGCGCGTCTTCGCGCAGATGCAGGATCACGCGGGTGCCGCGCTGCGGCAGCACGAGGGTCTCGACCTCGAAATCGCCACTGCCCCCGCTGGTCCAGCGCACGCCCTCTTCGGGCGTGAGTCCGGCACGACGCGACTCGACGGTGATCTTGTCGGCCACGATGAAGCCCGAGTAAAAGCCCACGCCGAACTGACCGATCAGCTGGGCGTCGGCCTTCTGGTCGCCTGAGAGGCGGCTCATGAAGTCCTTGGTGCCGCTCTTGGCGATCGTGCCCAGGTGGTCAATCGCTTCCTGCGCGCTCATGCCAATGCCGTTGTCGGTAATGGTGAGCGTCTTGGCGTCCTTGTCGTAGGCCAGGCGCACCTGCAGCTCGGGCGCGTCTTCGTAGAGGGCGGCGTTGTTGAGCGCCTCAAAGCGCAGCTTGTCGCAGGCGTCCGAGGCGTTGGAGATCAACTCGCGCAGGAAGATTTCCTTGTTGGAATACAGCGAGTGGGTGACCAGGTGCAGCAGTTGGGCCACTTCGGCCTGGAAGGCATGGGTTTGTTTGCTCATGAAAATCAGGGACTGGATAACGGATCAGCGCCCCACATGGGCGCTCGTACCGCAGAGATATGGGGGCGGCCAGCCTGATTTCAAGGGCCACATCGGGCCGTCCGGGCATGCACAATCGCCCGATGGCCGAATCCCTTGCGCATCCTTACCACCAGCTCACCCCGGACCGCGTCATGGACGCCCTGCTGGCCCTGGGCCTGTGGCCCGACGGCCGCCTGCTGGCCCTGTCCTCCTATGAAAACCGGGTCTACCGGGTCCATCTGGACGAGCCTGTTCAGGGTCATCTGGCGGTGGTGCTCAAGTTCTACCGCCCCGGGCGCTGGAGCCGTGACCAGATTCTCGAGGAGCATCGCTTTGCGGCCGAACTGGCCGAAGCCGAGGTGCCGGTGGTGGCCCCTCTGCTGCTGCAGGGGCAGACCCTTCATCACGAGGGCCTGTTTGACTACTCGGTCAGCCCGGTGCGCGGCGGCCGCATGCCCGAGCTGGATGACCCCGAAACGCTGGAGTGGATTGGCCGGTATCTGGGCCGCCTGCACAACACCGGCGCGGTCCGACCGTTCGAGCACCGCCCGGCGCTGGATCTGTACAGTTTTGGCCAGGAGCCGGCCCGGTGGCTGCTCGCTCAGGGCCAGATTCCCTTGGACGTGGAAAGCGCCTGGCACAACGCATTCGAAGAGGCCTGGAGCGTGATGCAGGCCCTGTGGCCGTCCGACTTGCCGGTGCAGGTGTTGCGCCTTCACGGCGATTGCCACCCGGGCAACATTCTGTGGACCCCCACCGGCCAGGCCGGCGGCGGGCCCCATTTTGTCGACCTGGACGACGCCCGCATGGGGCCGGCGGTGCAGGATTTGTGGATGCTGCCCTCGGGCGAGCGACGCCAGCGCACCCTGCAGTGGTCGTCCCTGCTCGAGGGTTATGAGCAGATGCGCAACTTTGACCGTCGTGAACTGCCCTTGATCGAGGTGCTGCGCACGTTGCGCGGTGTGCACTACAGCGCCTGGCTGGCGCGGCGCTGGAGCGACCCGGCCTTTGCGCCGAGCTTTCCCTGGTTTGGCAGCCCTGACTACTGGCGCGGTCAGGTGTTGATGCTGCAGGAACAGACCGAAGCCATGCAAGAACCCACGCTGGTGCTTTGAGCGCTTGCCGGGCTGGGCTGATCAGGGGGGGTGCGGTTCAGCCGGGAGGGTCCTGCAGGGCCAGGGCCTGGCGGTAGAGATGATTGCGCGGCTCGCCGGTGATCTCCGCGGCCAGCTGCACCGCCGTTTTCAGGGGTACTTCAGGCAGCAGCAGCCTGAGCACCCGCAAACCTTCGGTGGCCACCTCTTTCAGGGGCGGGGCGGCATGAACGGTCAGCACGAATTCGCCGCGCCGGCGCTCGTCACTGGCGCGCAGCCAGCTGGGCAGGTCCTGGGCGGCCAGGGTCACGATCTCCTCGAACTGCTTGGTCAGTTCTCGACCCACGGTTACGCGTCGCAGCCCCAGCGCCGACAATCCGGCAGCCAGCCTTTCGATGCGGTGCGGCGCCTCCAGCAGCACCACGGCACGTGTTTCCTGCGCCAGAGCGTGCAGGGCCTGGTCGCGGGCCGCGCCTTTGTGGGGCACAAAGCCCATGAAGACAAAGCCGCTGTCTTCGCTCAGGCCGCTGGCACTGAGCAGGGTGGTCACGCTGCTGGCGCCGGGCAGGGGCATCACCCGCAGGCCCGCCGACTGGACGGCAGCCACCAGCCGCGCCCCGGGATCGCTGATGGCGGGGGTGCCGGCATCGCTGACACAGGCCACACGCTGGCCCTGGGCCAGCAACTCGACCAAAGCCTGCGTAGCTTCGGCTTCGTTGTGCTGGTGCAGGGCGCTCAAAACCAGGCCGGGACGGTCCAGCCCGTAGGCCTGCAGAAGCTGTCGGGTATGGCGGGTGTCCTCGCAGGCCATCACATCCACCAGCTGCAACACCTGCAGGGCACGCAGGCTGATGTCGGCCAGGTTGCCAATCGGGGTGGCCACCACGTACAGTGTGCCGGCAGGAAAATCCTGGTGACCGGCGGCCTGACGGGCGGCCTGCAGGGCCAGCGCATAAGACGCCGACAGGGAGGAAGACGATGGGGACACAGCCACTCCGGCAAGGTGGGCGCGGACAGGACACCGCCGCGCCCAGCACCAAGGCGCGCGGTGATGCGGCCGAGGATCAGGCGCTGCGGTGGCTGCAGGCCCGCGGACTGCGCCTGCTGCACCGCAATTATCGGACGCCCGGGCGTGGCGGTGGCGAGATCGACCTGATCATGCAGGCTGCCGACGGCACGGTGGTGTTTGTCGAGGTGCGCCAGCGCAGCCGCAACGATTTTGGCGGGGCGGCTGCCAGCATCACTGCGGTCAAGCGCCAGCGCATCATCCGCGCTGCCCACCATTACCTGCTGCGCTGGCGAAACCTGCCGCCCACCCGTTTCGATGTGGTGACCCTGGATGCCGGCGCATTGCAGTGGCTGCAGGCGGCCTTCACCGCAGATTAAAGGGGTTTTGAAGGGGTCTCGAGGGCCCTCGGACAGGTATGATCCACCCCCATGCTCGACCTGCGCATCCAGCAACATTTCATTGACAGTGCTGACCTGCACTACCAGCTGGCCGAGAGCCTGGCCAAGCCGCTGGACGCAGCGGTGCAGGCCGTCCTGGCCAGCGTGACAGGCGGGGGCCGGATATTCACCCTGGGCAGCCAAGCGGCGGCCTTGCAGGCACGATACCTGGCTCACCTGCTGGTGGCCGGTTTTGAACGCGAGCGTCCGGGCCTGCCGGCTCTGGCCCTGGAGGCTGAGGGGGCCGGCCCTGCGGCCGTGCCGCTGGTGCGCCAGCTGGAGGCGCTCGGTCAGGCTGGCGATGTGTTGTTTGTCATCAGTGCGGCGGCCCCCGAGGAGGCGCTGCTGGCTGCCGTCGAGGCCGCCCATGAGCGCGACATGACGGTCATTGCCCTCACGGCTGCGTTATCGTCCGAGTGGGCGCGCCGGCTGCGCGAGACCGATGTCCATATATCCGTGGCCCACGAGCGGGTAGCCCGTGTGCGTGAAGTCCATCACCTGGCCTTGCACTGCCTGTGCGATGCCATCGACACCCAGTTGTTGGGAGAACAGGAGCCCTTGTGAACGATCATTGCCTGAAAAAAGCCGGCTGGCTGATGGCTGTTGCCGCGCTGTCGGCGGCGCTCAGTGGTTGCGCACCGCTGGTCCTTGGTGGCGCGATGGTCACCGGTGTGGTGGCGACCGACCGCCGTACGGCGGGCACCCAGCTGGAGGACGAGGGTATCGAGCTCAAGGTGGCGGCGGCGGTGCGACAGACCCTGGGTGAGCGGGTGCATCTGAATGTGACCAGCTTCAACCGCCAGGTGCTGCTGACCGGCGAGGCCCGCACCGAGGCCGACAAGGCGCAGGTCGAGCGGCTGGCGCGCAGCCAGGAAAATGTGCGGCTGGTGGTCAACGACCTGGAGGTGACCCTGCCTAGCACCCTCACCCAGCGCTCGCGCGACACCGTCATCACCAGCAAGGTCAAGGCGGCTTTTCTGGACGCCAAGGACCTGCAGTTCAATGCCATCAAGGTGGTCACCGAGCGCAGTGTGGTGTACCTGATGGGCCGGGTGACCGCGCGCGAGGCCAAGCGTGCGACCGACATTGCGCGTGGCATCGGCGGTGTGGCCAAGGTGGTGCGGGTGTTCGAGGACATCTCCGAAGAAGAGCTGCGTCGCATCAGCCAGCCCACGGCCAGCCCGCCTGCGCCCGCAGCGCGGCCCTGAGCGCTGCCCCAGATCTCTAGCGCAGGCGACGGATCAGGCTGGAGGTGTCCCAGCGACCGCCGCCTTGATGCTGCACATCGGCATAGAACTGGTCGACCAGTGCGGTCACCGGCAGACGTGCGCCGTTGCGCTTGGCTTCCTCGAGCACCAGCCCCAGATCCTTGCGCATCCAGTCGACGGCAAAGCCGAAATTGAACTGGTCGTCGACCATGGTCTTGCCGCGGTTGTCCAGCTGCCAGCTTTGTGCAGCCCCCTTGCCAATCACCTCCAGCACCTGCTTCATGTCCAGGCCGGCACGCTGGCCGAAGGCGATGGCTTCGGACAGGCCCTGCACCAGGCCGGCAATGCAGATCTGGTTGACCATTTTGGCCAGCTGGCCGGCACCGGAGTCACCCAGCCGGGTGAAGGCACGGGCAAAGGCCATGGCCACCGGACGCGCAGTTTCGAAGGCGTGCGCATCGCCGCCGCACATCACCGTCAGCAGGCCGTTCTGGGCCCCGGCCTGGCCGCCCGACACCGGGGCATCGATGAATTGAAGGCCACGCTTTTGGGCCTGGCTGGCCAGTTCCCGGGCCACCGAAGCCGAGGCGGTGGTGTGATCGACAAAGATGGCCCCGGCCTTCATGCCCGCCAGGGCACCGTCTTGGCCACGCTGGCCACTGCCCAGGTCCTGGCCGAGGACCACGCTGCGCAGATCGTCGTCATTGCCCACGCAGGCAAACACCAGGTCGGCGCCGGCCACCGCTTCGCGTGGGGTGGCAGCGCTGGCCTGACCCGGGCACTCGGCCAGCCAGGCTTGTGCCTTGGCGGGGGTGCGGTTGTAGACAGTGACCTGGTGTCCGGCGCGGGCCAGGTGTCCGGCCATGGGGTAACCCATCACGCCCAGGCCAAGAAAGGCCACACGCTGGCGGGCCACGGGTTCATAGGTTTTGGGGCCGATCTGGCTCATGGGAAACGCTCCTGTGGGCAAAGGCAAAGTGTTCAATGTAGCAGCAGCCTGGTGCGCCCGGGGTTGCATCGGTGACGTTCCCGCAGCCTGGCTGCAGGCGTCTCAGATCTGCATCTGCCCAGCGGTTTGGGGGGCGATCAGCCCCTGTTGCATGCGCTGGGCCAGCCCCTGGGCCAGGGTCTGCATACCCAGGGCGCCACCGGTTTGCAAGGTGGTGGGCAGCTGGGCGCCCCGGCCTTCGCGGATCAGGTTGCGCACCGCCGGGGTGGCCACCAGGATTTCCTGAGCGGCCACCCGGCCCTGGCCGCTGATGTGCGGGCACAGCACCTGGGTGACGATGCCCACCAGGCTGTCGGCCAGCTGGGTGCGCACCAGCGCCTTTTCCTCGGCGGCAAACACATCGACGATACGTTCGACCGCCCCGGCCGCGCTGCCGGCATGCAAAGAGGCCAGCACCAGATGCCCGGTTTCGGCGGCTGTCAGTGCCAGCCGGATGGTGGGCGGATCGCGCAGCTCTCCCAGCAAAATCACATCAGGGTCCTCGCGCAACGCGGCGCGCAGTGCACTGTCAAACCCCGCACTGTCGCGACCGATCTCGCGTTGATGGACCAGCCCTGCGCCATCGGCATGCACAAACTCCACCGGGTCTTCAAGGGTGATGGCGTGCAGGGCCTCGCGCTGGCAACGGTCGGCCAGCAAGGCGGCCATCAGCGTGGACTTGCCCGAGCCGGTGGCTCCGGTGACCAGCATCAGGCCCTGGCTGCGCGCGCACAGGCTGGCCAGCACCGCCGGCGCCTGCAGCGCCTGCAGGCTTGGAATGGTGTGCGCGATCAAACGCACCGCGGCCGCCAGGCCCAGGCGATGCCGGTACAGGTGCAGTCGGCAGCGCCCTAGGGCCGGCGCAGCCGCCGACGCCCAGGCCAGATCGAACTCCTGTCCGGCCTGCAGCCGGTCCCATTGGCCAGGCTCGACAAAGGGTTGCAGCCAGCGTTCAAGGTCGTGCGCCGTGGCGGCAGGCAGGGGCAGGGCCTGCAGGCGCCCGTCAATACGCAGATGGGGCGGGTGCCCGCAGGTGAGGTGCAGATCCGAAGCGGCGCGCTCGCGCGCCAGCTGCAGCAGGTCAAGCATGTCCATGCAAGGTCTCCCTGGGGCGGCCCTGTCGCCTTGTGCGCAGCGGCGGGCAGCTTTTGTTAATCTCGGGAGATTATGAATCCCTTCGCCGACAGGCTCCAGCAGGTGCAGGACCGTATCCGGGCCGCGTGCCTGGCCGCAGGCCGCGACCCGGCCAGCGTGCGTTTGCTCGCCGTCTCCAAGACCTTTGATGCCGCGGCGGTGCGTCAGGCCCATGCCGCCGGGCTGTCGGCCTTTGGCGAAAACTACATCCAGGAAGCGGTCGACAAGATCAACGCGCTGCGAGACCTGCCGCTGCAGTGGCACTGCATCGGTCCTGTCCAGAGTAACAAGACGCGCCTGGTGGCCGGGCATTTCGATTGGGTGCACAGCGTGGACCGGCTCCGGATTGCCGAGCGACTGTCTGCGCAGCGCCCGCTCGAGCTGGCGCCGCTGCAGGTGTGTCTGCAGGTCAACACCGATGGCGGACCCACCAAATCGGGCGTGGCTCCCGGGCAGGCACTCGAGCTGGCCCGGGCTGTGGCCCAACTGCCGCGCCTGCAACTGCGCGGGCTGATGACCATTCCCGACCCGGTCAAGGGGCATGCGGCGCAGGTGGCGGTGCATCGCCGGGCTGGCGCGCTCTTTGCACAGATTGGCGAGAGCCTGGCCTTGCCGGCATGGGACACGCTCTCGATGGGCATGACGGCCGACCTGGAGGCGGCCATCGAGGCGGGCAGCACGCTGGTGCGGGTGGGCACCGCCCTGTTTGGAGCTCGCGAGCCGGGCGAACGCCCGCTCAATGGGACTGCAGGCTGAACACGCACTGCCGTGTGCCCACCGGGTGACCAGCCACATTGCACAGGGTCTCCCCGCGCCAGGACTGCAATGCCATGCGTTGCGCATCATCGAGCCAGCCCAGCAGATCCAGTGCATGCACAGTGGCCGCATGCAGTGCCGGCTTGTTGCCGTCCATGATCTTCAGCGCCAGCGCCTGACCGCGTGAGCGACTGGCCACCACCTGCACGCCATCAGCGCCAATCTTGGTGATCCAGTCGCCACGGCCCACGCGCATGAAATCGGCATCGTTGCGCCCGGTGCCCGACACCAGAGCGGGGTGATCGCTCATCGCCTGGCCCAGGTGTTGCAGGCTCTCGCCGTACTGGGCATCGGCTTGCGGCCGGGCCAGCCGGGCAAAACAGCGTGCCAGCCGGGCCAGTGGCAGGGCGTAGTTGGGTGCCGAGCAGCCGTCCACACCGGCGGCCATGGCCTCTTCAGGGCAGCCTGCCACCTCGGACAGGCTGCGGCGGATGGCCACCTGCAGCGGGTGACCGGCCTCGGTGTAGCTGTCCATGGGCAAGCCATGCAAGCGGCAGTAGGCCAGAAAGCCGCTGTGCTTGCCGCTGCAGTTGTGGTGCCGCTCGTCGAACACGAAGCCGTCCGGCATGGGCTGTTCGGGGGTGGCAAAGCGGTAGGGCACATGGCAGCCGCATCGCAACTGGCGGTGGCTGGCGCCGGCCTTGTGCAACAGGCTGTCGACCTCGGCCAGGTGCATGTCCTCGCCGTTATGGCTGGCACACATCACGGCCAGCTCGGTGCTGCGCAGTCCCAGACCCGCCATGCCGCCACTGTGCACCAGCGGCAGGGCCTGCAGCGGCTTGAGGGTGCTGCGGCTCCAGCACAGCCAGTGCGGATCGCCGGCCTGAGCCAGCACCCGACCTTCGGTGTCGGTGACCGCCAATGCGCCCAGATGCAGACATTCCGGGGTGCCGTTGCGGCTGAGTTCGACCATGGGGACAAAGGATTGGATCATCGGATGACGGAGACAAGAGGGTGAGGGCGAGCCGGCCATGGCCACAGCGCACACCCGCAACCGGGTGGTGCAAGCTGGTCATGGGCGGCACGAGAGTGGGCAAGCATAGCCTGAACCGGCGCAGCAACCGGATGCCGCAGGCCCCTCGGGAGCAAGAGTGTCCACGGCAGTCCTTGTCGCCGACTTGACGGGCCCGCCAAGCGCAGGCCTTCCACAATCCCTGCATGCATGCTGTCCGTTCACCCTTGCAGGCCCGCATCGTGCAATGGTGCGTGCCTCCGGGCACCGTGGTGGCGCCCGGACAGGTCCTGCTGGTGCTCGAAGCCATGAAGATGGAGCATGAGGTGCGTGCGCCTGCAACCGGCTGTCTGGGGCCCTGGCAGTACGCCATGGATGCGATGGTCGACGAAGGGGCACTGTTGGTCATGCTGACGCCGGTCGAAGCACCCCAGCGGGCTGCGGCCACCACCGGTGTGTCCCTGTCAGGCGAGAACTCTGTGGCCGCTCAGGCTGTGCGTGCGGACCTGCAGCGCCTGCAGGATCGGCTGGCCTGGACCGAGGATGCGCGCCGACCCGAGGCGGTGGCGCGCCGGCACGCGGGCGGCCTGCGCACGGTGCGCGAAAACATTGCCGCGCTGTGCGATGCCGGCAGTTTTATCGAATACGGTGCGCTGGCGGTGGCCGCCCAGAGCCGTCGCCGCAGTGCCGAGGAACTGATGCGCCAGACACCGGCCGACGGCATGGTCACCGGTATCGGTCAGGTGCAGGGTCGGCCGGTGGCCGTGCTGGGCTATGACGCTACGGTGCTGGCCGGGACTCAGGGATTTCGCAACCACCAAAAAACCGACCGCCTGCTGGCGCAGGCCCTGCAGCAACGGTTGCCCGTGGTCCTGCTGGCCGAAGGGGGAGGGGGCCGGCCCGGCGATGTCGACCTGCCCATCGTCGCCGGGCTGCATCTGGGCACCTTCGCGGCCTTTGCACGGCTCAATGGCCGGGTGCCGGTGGTCGGCATCGTCGCTGGCCGCTGTTTTGCCGGCAACGCCGCGCTGTTGGGCTGTTGCGATCTGATCATCGCCACCCGGGACAGCAATATTGGCATGGGCGGGCCGGCCATGGTCGAAGGTGGCGGGCTGGGTGTCTTCACCCCCGGGCAGATCGGCCCCAGCAGCGTGCAGCATGCCAATGGTGTGATCGACGTGCTGGTCGACAACGAGGCGCAGGCGGTGGCAGCGGCCCAGCAGTACCTGGGCCTGCTGGCGGGCCCCGCTCAAGCCGGCCCGGCGCCGGACCCGATGGCGCTGCGCACCGTGGTGCCTGAAAACCGCCTGCGGGTGTACGACAGCCGCCTGGTCATGCAGGGCCTGGTCGATGGCGACAGCCTGCTGATGTTGCGCACCGGTTTCGGGTCGGGTGTCCACACCGCGCTGGGCCGTCTGGGCGGGCGGGCGGTGGGGCTGATGGCCAACAACCCGCAGCACCTGGGCGGCGCGATCGACGCCGACGCAGCCGACAAGGTGGCGCGCTTCATGCAGCTGTGCAATGCCCATGGCCTGCCCATCGTCAGCCTGGTGGACACCCCCGGCTTCATGGTCGGGCCGGAGACCGAAGCCACCGCGCAGGTGCGTCACGTCGCGCGCCTGTTCATTGCCGCCGGGCACCTGCGTGTGCCCCTGCTGGCGGTGGTGCTGCGCAAGGGCTATGGCCTGGGCGCAATGGCGATGACGGCCGGCGGCTTTCACGAAAGCCTGGCCACCGTGGCCTGGCCGACCGGCGAGTTCGGCGGTATGGGCCTTGAAGGAGCGGTGCGGCTGGGGTACCGCAAGGAGCTCGAAGCCGTGCCCGAAGGCCCCGAACGGCAGGCCCTGTACGAGCGCCTGGTGGCCGAGCATTATGAAAAAGGGCACGCCCTGAACATGGCCGCCACGCTGGAGATCGACGCCGTGATCGACCCGGCTGACACCCGCAACTGGCTGCTCCAAGCCCTGCAGGCGGCGCAGGTGCGACCCATCGGAGCATCGTTGCCCATCGACAGCTGGTGACTGCGGGCACACACCATCGGTTGCCCGCTGGTCTCAGAAGCGCGGCAAATCCGGATGCCTGATCTGCCCGGCGCGCACCAGCATCTTGCCGTACTCGGCGCAGCGGTTCAGCGTGGGAATCACCTTGCCTGGGTTGAGCAGTCCCTGCGGATCGAAGGCGCGCTTGACGCCGAACATCTGCTCGTTTTCCTCGGCGGAGAACTGCACGCACATGCTGTTGACTTTTTCGATCCCCACGCCGTGCTCGCCCGTCACCGTGCCGCCCATGGCCACGCTGGTCTCCAGAATGTCGGCACCGAACTGCTCGCAACGCCTGAGCTGGTCGGGGTCGTTGGCATCGAACAGGATCAGCGGATGCAGGTTGCCGTCGCCCGCATGGAAGACGTTGAGGCAGCGCAGCCTGTATTTTTCTTCCATTTCCGCGATGGCCTGCAGGATGTCGGCCAGGCGCTTGCGCGGAATGGTCGAGTCCATGCACATGTAGTCAGGGCTGATGCGGCCCGAGGCCGGGAAGGCGTTCTTGCGTCCGCTCCAGAATTTCAGGCGCTGGGCTTCTCCCGTGCTGACCGTGATGGCGGTGGCGCCGCAGCCGCGCAGGACTGCGCTCATGCGGCCGATTTCTTCTTCCACCTCTTCGGGTGTGCCGTCGCTCTCGCACAGCAAAATCGCGGCCGCGCTCAGGTCGTAGTCGGCGTGCACAAAGTCTTCAACGGCGGCGGTCATGGGGCCGTCCATCATCTCCAGACCGGCCGGAATGATGCCGGCTGCAATGACCGCGGCGACGGCGTCACCGGCCTTGCGCACATCGTCAAAGCTGGCCATGATGCAGCGCGCCAGTTGCGGCTTGGGCACCAGCTTCACAGTCACTTCGGTGGTCACGGCCAGCATGCCTTCGCTGCCGATCAGCACGGCCAGCAGGTCGTAGCCCGGTGCATCCAGCGCGTCGCTGCCAAACTCGATCGGCTCGCCCTCGATGGTGAAACCTTTGACTTTCAGAACGTTGTGAACGGTCAGGCCGTATTTGAGGCAGTGCACGCCGCCCGAGTTCTCGGCCACGTTGCCGCCAATCGTGCAGGCGATCTGACTGGATGGGTCGGGCGCGTAGTACAGGCCATGGGGAGCTGCGGCCTCGCTGATGGCCAGGTTACGCACGCCGCACTGCACCACGGCTGTGCGGCTGACCGGGTCCACGCGCAGGATCTGGTTGAAGCGGGCCATCGACAACGTCACACCCAGGCGGTGCGGCATGGCGCCGCCCGACAGGCCCGTGCCCGCCCCACGCGCCACCACCGGCACCTGCAGGGCGTGGCAGGCACGCAGCACGGCCTGTACCTGTGCTTCGGTCTCGGGCAGGGCCACCACCAGGGGACGCTCGCGGTAGGCGGTCAGGCCGTCGCATTCGTAGGGCGTGGTGTCCTCCAGGGTGTAGAGGATGCAGTCGGCGGGCAGCACGCGGCCCAGGGCCTGCACCACGCGCTGTTGCAGGGCGGCGCGCTCGGCCGCCAACTCGGCATCTCTGGCGGCGTCAAGGGGTATCGGACGGTTCATGGGTCCTCACTGTACGCCTTCACGCGGATCCGTGGTTTGAAGAAACTTCGCAGCCTTCGTGAAAAGGGGTTCAATGGAGCACGCTTTTGAGCCAGTCGGCAAAGGTGGCGCATTCCCAGCGCTCCATGGTGCCGGCGCGCCAGCACAGGTGGTGGGCATGCGGGCTGGGGACGCTGCGCCCGTACAGACGCACCAGCTGGCCTGACTCCAGCCAGGGGGCGGCCAGCTTGAGCCGCACCAGACCCACACCCAGGCCCTGGGCGGCGGCATCGCACATCAGGCCGACATCATTGAAGGACGAGCCTTCGGTCGGTTCGGGCCAATCGAGATCGTGAGCGGCGAACCAGGTTCGCCACGGTTCCAGGGGGCTGCGCAGCAAGGACATGCCTTGCAGGTCTTCGGGGGCCCCGAAAGGGCCGTTTTCGCGCACCCAGGCGGCGCTGGCCATAGGGGTGACTTCATCCTTGAACAGGCAGGTGTGCTCGACATCGGCGTAGCGGCCGGTCCCAAACCGTACGGTGAGGTCGGCGTCCTCGGCCACCACATCGAGCAGCGGAATGCTCACCTGAAGGGTGATGTCGATTTCAGGGTAGGCCTCGAAGAAATGGCGCAGCCGGGGCATCAGCATGGAGCGCGCGAAGGTGGGGGTGACCGCCAGTCGCAGCTTGCGCCGTCCTGGCGCCGCCTGGGCCGACGGAAACCGTTGCAGTGAGGCCAAGCCCTCGCGTACATGGGCCAGGTACTCGCTGCCCTCGGTGGTGAGGGAAAAATCAGCCCGTCCAAAAAGCTTGGTGCCGAGGATCTGCTCGAGTTGCTTGACGCGGTGGCTGACGGCGCTGGGCGTGACAAACAGCTCGTCGGCTGCCTGGGTGACGCTGCGTAGCCGCGCCAAGGCCTCGAACGTCTGCAGGCACTGGATGGGGGGGATGCGCAGACTCACAGGTGAACCCCTTTTCAAATCAGTGAGGGACAGATCTGAAGATCGGTCCCGTAAAACCATTTACTTGAAGATGACGGTCTTGTGGCCGTTGAGCAGCACACGGTGTTCACTGTGCCATTTGACGGCACGCGCCAGTACCTGGCTTTCAGTGTCACGGCCCATGGCCGTCAGGTCTTCCACCGTCTTGCTGTGGTCCACGCGGGTCACGTCCTGTTCGATGATCGGGCCTTCGTCCAGATCGGCCGTGACATAGTGGGCCGTGGCGCCGATCAGCTTGACGCCGCGGTCATGTGCCTGGTGGTAAGGCTTGGCGCCCTTGAAACTGGGCAAAAAGCTGTGGTGAATGTTGATGGCCCGCCCGGCCAGCTTGCGGCACAGATCGTCCGAGAGGATTTGCATATAGCGCGCCAGGACCACCAGCTCCGCACCCTCGGCTTCGATGATTTCCAGTTGCCGTGCCTCAGCCTGGGCCTTCTGGTCATGGTTCACGGTCATATGGTGAAAGGGCACGTTGTAGCTTGCAGCGAGCGGGTAGAAGTCGCGGTGATTGCTGATGATGGCCCGGATGTCCAGCGCCAGCAGGCCGCTCCTGACACGAAAGAGCAGATCGTTGAGGCAATGTCCTTCCTTGCTGACCATCAGCACCGTGCGCATGGGCTGGCCGGCGTTGTGCAGCTGCCACTGCATGCTGTAGTTGGCGGCCAGGGCCTGCCAGCTCTGGCGCAATCCTGTGGCCTCAACGGGGCATGCAAACTGCACCCGCATGAAAAAAAGCCCGGTATCGGGATCGCTGTACTGGGCAGCCTCTTCGATATTGCCGCCGCGCTCGAGCAAGAAACCCGAGACCGCATGCACGATGCCCGTGCGGTCGGGACAGGACAGGGTCAGGATGTAGGTCGAAGTGGGCGAAGCGGTCATGAGAGGCATTTTCGCCGATGCCGCCCGGACTGATCGGGGGATGCGTCAAGCCGGCATGTGGGCGTACACTGCGCTGGCCAGTACCCATACCCGACAGGAGAGACAAATGGCCACGACCGAGCTGACCATGGACCACCAGTGGTTGCCCTTCACCCCCAACCGTCACTTCCGGCAGGACCCGCGCGTGTTTGTGGCGGCCGACGGCATGCACTTCACCACCCATGACGGGCGCAAGGTGCTCGATGGTATCTCCAGCCTCTGGTGTGTCGGGGCTGGTCACAACCGCAAGCCGATCAACGAGGCCATCAAGCGCCAGCTCGACACCCTCGACTACGCCAGCGCTTTTCAGGCCAGCAACGACAAGGCCTTCCGCGCCTCGCAGATGATTGCCGAGATGGCCCCGGGCGATTTGAACAAGGTGTTGTTCTGCAATTCAGGCTCCGAGGCGGCCGACACAGCCCTGAAGGTCGCCATGGCCTACCACCGGGCGCGCGGCGAAGGTCACCGGCATGTCTTCATCGGCCGTGAAAAGGGTTACCACGGCGTGAATTTCGGCGGCATGAGTGTGGGCGGCCTGCCGGCCAACCGCAAGGTCTATGGCGCGCAGCTGCTGCCCCGGGTGGATCACATGCGCTTCATTCACGACCCTGTGAGCCACGCCTACATCCACCACGAAGAACCGGTCTGGGCCGAGGATCCGCTGCTCGAGCTCGAAACCCGCATTCTGGCCTTGCATGACCCGAGCAATGTGGCGGCCATCATCGTCGAGCCCGTTGCAGGCAGCGCTGGCTGGTACATCCCGCCCAAGGGTTACCTGCAGCGGCTGCGCCAGATTTGTGACAAGCACGGCATCTTGCTGATTTTTGACGAGGTCATCACCGGCTTTGGGCGGCTGGGGGTGAATTTCGGCGCCGACTTCTATGGCGTTGTGCCCGACATGCTGAACTTTGCCAAGGCCGTCACCAATGGCGTGATTCCCCTGGGCGGTGTGATTTGCCGCGACTTCATCTACGAGACCATGATGAATGCGGCTGCGCCGGCCCATGTGATCGAGTTTTTTCATGGCTACACCTACTCCGGTCACCCGGTGGCCTGTGCTGCTGCGGTCGCCACGCTCGATCTGATGCGGGAGGAAGACCTGTTTGCCCGCGCTGGCGCCATGGGTCCCGTGCTGGGCGATGCCATGCACAGCCTGCTCAGGGGGCTGCCGAATGTGGTGGGCATCCGCACCCTCGGGCTGGCCGGTGCGGTGGAACTGGCACCCGCTCAGGCAGGGCCTGGCAAACGCGCCTACGACGTCATGCTCGACTGCTTTCACCACGGCGTGTGGACCCGGGCCGCCGGCGACAACCTGGTGCTGTGCCCCCCCTACATCGTCGAGAAGACCCACATCGAGCAAATGGTCCAGACCCTGGCTGACAGCATTCGCCGACACGCTTGATGGCGCGACACCCACGGCTGCACCTGCTGCTGCGATGGGCCCTGACCTTGCTGGCTGCATGGGCGGCGGCCGCCCTGTGTGTGCAGCTGAAGACCCCGATCCCGTGGATGCTTGGGCCCCTGCTGGTGACGGGGCTGGCTTCCCTGGCCGGTGCACCCACGGCCAGTGCAGACCTGTTGCGCAATGCCGGGCAATGGATCATCGGCGCCGCCCTCGGTCTGTATTTCACGCCCCAGGTGGGGGCCTTGCTGGTGGAGCTGTGGTGGGCCATTGCGCTTGGGGTGGTCTGGGCGCTGGCGCTGGGGGCGGCGTTCGGTCGCTGGCTGCAGCGCCGTCATGCCCACGAGCTGCCGGCGAGGTCCCTGCGGGCCACCACTTACTTTGCCAGTGCAATTGGCGGCGCTTCGGAGATGACCCTGCTGGCCGAACGCGCCGGCGCACGTACCGACCTGGTGGCGGCAGCCCACAGCCTGCGGCTGGTGCTGGTGGTACTGATCGTTCCTTTTGCCATGCAATGGGCGCAGTCCCATTGGGGACTGGTGGTGAACCCGTCCCTGTTGCCACCGGTCGGACCGGTGCACCCGCCCGGCTTGCTGGTCCTGGCCCTGGCCACGCTGGCCGCAGGCTGGCTCATGCAGCGGCTCGGGCGCACGAACCCCTGGTTCATGGGGGCTTTGCTCGCCGCGCTGCTGATCACCCTGATGGAGGGGCCTTCATCAGCCCTTCCGGTGGCGCTCACCAATGCGGCGCAGCTGGTCATCGGGGTCAGCCTGGGGGTGCGTTTCCAGCCCGAATTCATTCGCACTGCACCGCGCTGGCTGGCCTCGGTGGCTTGGGGAACGCTGGTCATGTTGGCGCTGTGCACCCTGTTGGGCTGGGGCCTGTCGCACCTGACTGGCCTGCACCCGGTCACACTGATTCTGGGAACCTCGCCCGGCGGCATTACCGAGATGGCGATCACCGCCAAGGTGCTGTCGCTGGGGGTGCCGGTGGTGACCGCGTTTCAGGTCAGCCGGCTGGTGGCTGTGCTGGTGCTGGCCGAACCGATGTACCGGTGGCTGCAGTGGCCGCAGGTGAGCAAGTGAGCCAGCGCCGGACACACTGCCGGCCCGGGGTGCTTCAGTGGACCAGCACCGGCTGCTGGGCCAGGCCGGTGTAGCCCTCGAGGGTATCCTCGACTTCTTCCTGGGTTGGCGTGCGCTGTTGCCAGGCCTGGATTTGCTGCTGGAACATCTCGGCCCAGGAGCCGTCGAGGTAGACCTCTTTGCCCGAGCGCTTGTCCACGATTTCAAAGCCATGCCGCTCAAGGACCGTTGCGGGACCGGTGGCGTGGGGACTGCACGCATCGGCGTTGGCCAGCACATGCATGACGGCAAAGGCTTCGGAGTCGTACAGCAAGTTCATGGATTCATTCTGCCTGAAGTTCACTTCAAGGTAGGGACTGAGCCACGCAAATCAAGGGCTTGTGGTTTTTGTGCCAACGCCTTCATCCGGGGCCAGCTCCGGCAGACCGTGCATCTCGCGCAAATGCATGTCGATGAAGCTGCCGCTGGCCTGGGTGATGCGGATGCGCGCCGGCATCTGGTGGTGCCGCGGCGAGGACCAGAACTCGATGCGCGCGTCAAAGCGCTGTCGAGGCTGACACACCCATTTGGCGGTCATGACCGATTCGCCAGCGATCTGCAGCGCTTCAAATTGCTCGAGGGTGATGCGCCAGGGCAAGGCATCGCGCACCGTGGCTGTCTGCAGCAGCACCGCGGTGCCAGGCGGGAAGCGCTCGGCCCGAGCGTTCAGGGCGGCGGCCAGTTGCACATACAGACTGATTTGGTCCTGCGCGCCCGGCAGCAGGGGTGCAGCAGGAGCGTTGCTGCTGAACACAATGCGCTGGCCCGGGCGGTCGAAGTGGGTCGCTTGCTCGCTGCGCCGGGTATCGGAAAAACGGGCCGGCTCCAAGCCCTCGGGCCCAATCGTGCCGCGACTGCGCCAGTGACGGGCCCCGACCAAAAATGCGCGGACCGACAGTCCGAGCGTGTAGGCGCGGCCGTTGTGTTGCCACACCATCTCGCCGCTGGCCTGGTAATGCAGTCCCCGATCCTGTCCGGTCATCTGGTAGACCAGGCGCACCGGCGGGGGCAGGTACCGGGGATCGGCCAGCAGCGGCGGACCGGCAGCCGCCGGGACCGCAGCGCTGCTGTCGGAAGCGGCTGCCACGGGAGGTGGGGCGGGCGTTTCCATGGCCGAGTAGACGCTGGCAGGTGGGGCGGCAGCGGGGGCAGAAGCCTCGCCGTCCGTCTCGGGGGGCATCCCGGCAGGCGTGAGCTGCGAGGCCGCAGCCAGGGGGGGCGATGCAGGGGTGTCGTTTGTTTCGTTCACGCCGGCAGCGCTGATCTCACTTGGGGCCCGGGCACCTGACCGCTGCGGGCGTGGGGCTGCTGGGGTGTGGGCTGCGGGTGGCGGGGCCACGGTGGTCGCACCCAGCAAACGCGCCTGCAACTGGGGACGCCCCGCTGTATCGGCCGTGCTCATCCAGGCGGTCATGGGCGCAATGCCGATCAGGAGTACAGCGTGCGCGGCCAGCACCATCAGGGCCAGCAAACCCAGTGCACGAGCCGATGGCGTGCCCATGGCGGGTTGACCCGATGTCGGAACTCCCATGACTCAGGTGTGAGAGCCGCCCAGATCGGCCGAGAGCTGGCGGGTCATTGCCAGCAGGCGCTGGGCCTGCAGATCGATGTCAAAGCTGGCCGTGACGCCCATCGAGAGTACCCCCAGCGCCATCTGGCCGTTGGCATCGAACACCGGGGCGCACACTCCCGAAATGCCGGGCAACAACACATTGCGCACCCACCCGTAGCCGCGCTCCTGGGTCTCATGCACCATCGCCCTGACGAGTGCTGCGCTGGTGGGCACATCGCTGCGACCCTGTTTGCGGGCCAGCGACAACTCGGCCTCCAGCAGGGGGGCACTGCGGTCAGCGCGGCCGCCTCGAGGGCCAAACGCCAGAAAGCAGCGGCCGGTGGCCGAGGACAGCAGCGGCATGACATCGCCCAGCCGCAAGTTGACCGATGGGGCGCGTGCCGATTCCTGCCAGTGCACGATGGTCGGTCCGTGGTTGCCCCAGACCGCCAGGGCCAGGGTGTGCCCACTCGCCTGGAGAAAAGTGGGCAAGCGCTCACGCGCCATCTTCACCACATCCAGTCTGGACAATGTGGCCAGCCCGAGGCGCAGCGTGGCCGGCCCCAGTTCGTAGCGGGCGGTGGTCGGGTCCTGCACCACCAGCCCCAGACGCTGAAAACTCACCAGGTAGCGATGGGCCTTGGCCGCGCTCATTGCGGCCGCTGCGGCCAGGTCGCGCAACATCAGCGGTCCGTGGGCCTGCGACAGCACTTCCAGCAGGGCAAAGCCCACCTCGACCGACTGGATGCCGGCACGGGCCTTGTGCTGGGGAAGGGCGCTCAGGGACGTCATGTCCTCTAGAATGGAGTTTCGTTTAGATAAATGAGTTTACCAATGCGTAAACACGGGCGCCCGGTTTGGCGGGTGTGTCACCTTTTTCTGGATGCTGTGCCACCATGAAACTTGCCACCTACAAAGACGGTTCGCGCGACGGTCAACTGGTCGTTGTCTCGCGCGACTTGCGCTTGGCCCATTATGCGACCGGCATCGCGTCTCGTTTGCAGCATGCGCTCGACGACTGGAACTTCATTGCCCCGCAGCTTGAGGACCTGTTCCAGACCCTTCAAAGCGGCAAGGCGCGGCACGCCTTCCCTTTCGATCCCCGCATGTGCATGGCCCCCTTGCCACGCGCCTACCAGTGGGCCGATGGCTCGGCCTACATCAACCATGTCGAACTGGTGCGCGCTGCGCGCAAGTCCGATGTGCCGCACAGCTTTTACACCGACCCGTTGATGTACCAGGGCGGCAGTGACGACTTTATCGGGCCTTGCGACCCGGTGGTCTGCTTTGACGAGGCCTATGGCATCGACTTCGAGGCCGAGATCGCCGTCATTACTGGTGATGTGCCGATGCGCGCCACACCGGACGAAGCGCTGGAAGGGGTTCGTCTGCTCATGCTGGCCAACGATGTAAGCCTGCGCAATCTGATTCCCGACGAATTGGCCAAGGGTTTTGGCTTCCTCCAGAGCAAGCCGGCCACGGCGTTCAGCCCGGTCGCGGTCACCCCCGACGAGCTGGGTCAGGCCTGGCAGGGCGGGCGCGTCCATCTCACCTTGCAGTCGAGCTGGAACGGGCGAAAGGTGGGTCTGTGTGATGCCGGACCCGAGATGACGTTCCACTTCGGTCAGCTGATCGCCCACATCTGCAAGACGCGCAATGTGCGAGCAGGCTCGGTCGTGGGCAGCGGCACCGTCAGCAACCGGGGCGTCGAGGTCAACGGCAAGAAGGACTGGCCCAAGGGCTACAGCTGCATTGCGGAAAAGCGCGCCATCGAAACCATTCTGGACGGCCAGCCCAGCACTGGGTTCATGAAGTTCGGTGACACCATCCGCATCGAAATGAAGGGGCTCGATGGGCAGAGCCTGTTTGGCGCGATCGACCAGCAGGTGGTGGGTTTGAACCCCTGATCAGTGTCCACTGGACCATCGGAAATGCCGGCAAGGCGGGTCAGCTGACGTAGACCGTCTCCAGCGACTCGAAGCCTTTGACTTCGATCGGGTTGCCAAACGGATCAAGAAAAAACATGGTCCATTGCGCGCCCGGCTGACCGGCAAAGCGCAACTGGGGTTCGATCACGAACGCCACGCCCTGGGCCTGCAGGCGATCGGCCAGGGCCTGCCAGTCGGCGCGTTGCAAAATCAGGCCGAAGTGCGGCATGGGCACGAGATGCTCGCCCACATGCCCGGTGCGTGCAGTCCGGAAAGGCTCTCCCAGATGCAGGGAGATCTGGTGCGTGAAAAAATCAAAGTCGACCCAGGTCTCGGTCGATCGTCCCTCGCGGCAACCCAGCACATCGCCGTAAAAACGGCGCGCTTCGTTCAGGTCCGTCACATTGAAGGCAAGATGGAACAAGCTGCGCATCTGAACAGCATAGCAGCTCCTTTGAGGCACCTGGCGTGCCGCGCCATTGTCCAGCCGGGCCGCAACGGGCAGGCTCAGTGCCTGCTTTCCTGGGCGCTCTGGCAGGCCATGCAGCGCAGGGCCAGGGGATAGACCTGCAGGCGTTGCAAGGAAATCTCCACCCCGCAATCCATGCATTGGCCGTACAGGCCCTGGTCGAGACGATCAAGGGCGTGTTCGAAAAGCGAGAGTTCGGCGGTCTCATGCTCGTTCATGGCCAGCTCCTCACCCAGTTCGGTACGGGCCTGCGCGCTGGCATCCGATGCGCGTACATCGTGCTGGGCGGCCATCTCCACCCGAGACACCGTCCCGCCACGTTGCTGGGCGATTCGGGCCAGCAATTGCCGTCGTTCATCGAGCAAACGTTGTCTGAATTGCTGGGTGGTAAAGCTGTCCATGGGTACTTTCAATCCGGGATGCAAGGTGCCTGATCGTCACCGTGGGGCCAGCAGCTGTCTGTGTGTTGCCCGTCACAATGGGGTCCGCAATTCTCACTACGCAATTCGCACGACCCTGGAGCAAGCGCATGCACAAGACACCTGATTACAGCCATTACCAGACCCTGCACATCAGCCGCCGTGGCGTCGACGGTGGAGTGCTCGATATCCAGATGAAAGCCGCCAACGGCAAGCTGCCCACCGCCGGCCATGCCGGTCACCGGGAGCTGACCGAAATCTGGCGTGATGTCGGGGCGGATGACAGCGTGCGCTGCGCCGTGCTGCGTGGGGAAGGCCTGGGCTTTTCGGGCGGTGGCGATCTGGCGCTGGTGCAGGACATGGCCAACGATTTCGAAGTGCGCACCCGTGTCTGGAAAGAGGCGCGCGACCTGGTCTACAACGTGATCAACTGCGACAAGCCCATTGTGAGCGCCATGCACGGCCCGGCCGTGGGTGCGGGGCTGGTGGCAGGTCTGCTGGCCGATATCTCGATCGCTGCGCGCAGCGCGAAAATTGTCGACGGCCACACCCGTCTGGGGGTCGCGGCAGGCGATCATGCGGCCATCATCTGGCCGCTGCTGTGCGGCATGGCCAAGTCCAAGTACTACCTGATGCTGTGCGAGCCGCTCAGCGGCGAGGAGGCCGAACGCATCGGCCTGGTTTCGCTCGCGGTCGACGATGACCAGCTGTTGCCCCGGGCCTACGAGCTGGCCGACCGCCTGGCCGGCGGCAGCCAGAGCGCCATTCGCTGGACCAAGTACGCCCTCAACAACTGGCTGCGCCAGGCGGGACCCAGTTTCGATACCTCGCTGGCGCTGGAATTCATGGGTTTTGCCGGCCCGGATGTGCGTGAAGGCGTTGCCAGCCTGCGCGAGCGACGCGCTCCGCGTTTCTGATCAGGGCCTGGCCCGCGTACGGGCCATCATCAGCTCGAGATTGGTCTTGCGATCGGCGTTGACCTTTTGCAGTGCCGGGCGCTCGCCCATGCGCTTGAGGTAGTCGCGCACGGGCAGATCAGCCAGCACATCCTTGCCATAGATGACCTTGCTGGCCCCGCTGACCAGCGGCAGATGCACCACCGCCGCACAGTCGGCCAGGGTCATTGAAGCGCCAGCCACATAGGGGTCGAAGCGGGCCAGCCGGCCGAAGGCGGCGACATTCTTTTCCAGTTGCACGAGGGTTTTTTCCTTGGTGCTGTCGCTGACCTTGCCGCCAAAAAAGGCGGCGGGGTAGAGGTTGCGGGCCACCAGCTCGAGGTGCAGCTCCACAAAGGTCACCAGCTCGCGCACCTTGGCGGCGGCATACGGATCGGCCGGGCGCAGCGGGTGCTGGGGATAGCAGTCCTCGATGTATTCCATCATCACTGCCGACTCGCACAGCGGTCCCTGCCCGGTCTTGAGATAGGGCACCTTGCCCAGCGGACTGGCGGCGGGGTCGGTCTCGCCCACCCAGGCGAGCTCTTCTTCAAAGGGCACCCCTTTTTCAAGCAGTGCAAACTTGACCTTGTTGTAGTAGTTGCTGGCGGCAAAGCCACAAAGGGTGAGCATGGGCGTCTCCTGAAAGTGAGCCCGCAGCTTAAAGGGTGCTCTGTGTCCCGGGCGTCGCCGAGTCGACCCCGTGGGGTGGACAGACTTGCCAGAATGGCAGCCACGATGATGCAGAGTTTCCAGTCCCGGCCGGGCCCGGTGTCGCTGATCCTGGCCGCACTGGTGGGGGGAGCGGCTGCCCCTGCGACGGCGCAGACCACCGACGCGCAGCCGCCCCAGGCCCAGCTGCTGGTGCAGGGTGGGCGCCTGGAGCAGCGAGCCCTGGACACGCCGGCGTTCCTGAGCGTGATCGGCGCCGAAGAACTTCGCGCTGCAGGCGCGCAGGTCCATCTGTCCGAGGCGCTGATGCATGCACCCGGTGTGGTGGCCCTGAACCGCCACAACTTTGCCCAGGACGTACAGATCTCGATCCGCGGTTTTGGCGCCCGCGCACCTTTTGGCCTGCGGGGCGTTCGGCTGATCGCCGACGGCATTCCGGCCACCACCCCCGATGGGCAGGGGCAGGCCTCCACCGTCAGCCTGACCTCCGCCGGGCGCATTGAAGTGCTTGCCGGGCCTCTGGCGCAGCTCTATGGCAATGCTTCGGGGGGCGTGATCCAGACCTTCACCCGGGAAGCCGGCGAAGAGGCGCAGGTGCTGGCGGGTCTCACCCTGGGCAGCGCGGGCCTGCAACGTCAGCACCTGCAGGCCAGCGGGCGCAGCGGCGCGCTGGGTCTGGTGGCCGATTACAGCGCGCTCGACCTACAGGGCTGGCGTGAGCACAGCGCGGCCATCCGCAGGCAGTTCAACAGCGTGCTCACTGCCGATCTGCCCACCGGCAGCCGTGTGCGGCTGGTGGCCAACCGCTTCGAGATGCCGCTGGCCCTCGACCCGCTGGGTCTGGGATCGACCCAATGGCGCGACAACCCGCGCCAGGCCGGTGCCGGTGCCATGGCCCAGCGCACCCGCAAGCTGGTCGCACAGGATCAGATCGGAGCGGTAGTTGAGCACCGTGTGGACGACAGCCGGCGGCTGCAATGGCGGGTCTATGCCGGCAGTCGTGACAATCTGCAATACCAGGCCAGTGGCCGCTGGGTCGGCCTCAGCCGGGTCTTTCATGGCACCGGCCTGCAGTGGCAGCAGACGCTGGCGGCCGGGGTGGGAGGACGCATCGAAGCCGTGCTGGGTTTCGATCTGGACCGCTCGGACGAGCTGCGCCAGGGGGGGCTGTCCACAGCGGGTGAAAAAACCGGGCCCCTGACCCGCGATGAAAACAACCGGGCCGGCAACACCGATGCTTTCGGGCAGATCCGCTGGCATCTGGGTGATGCACTGGCGGGTGCACCATGGACGCTGACGGCAGGCTGGCGGCACAGCCATGTGGTGCTGCAAAGCCAAGACCGCTTTGTGGCCGACCGGCGCGACGGTTCGGGCCGGGTGGACTATCGTCATCAGGCCCCGGTGCTGGGCGCCACCTGGCATTTGCAGGACACCCTCAATCTGTATGCCAATTGGGGGCGCGGATTTGAAACGCCTACGCTGGCGGAGGCGGCCTACTCCCTGGGCAGCACGGGCATCGAGCCGCTTTTCAATCCGCACTTGCGGGCAGCCCGCAGCCTGCACCGCGAGGTGGGCCTGAAATGGGCACCGTCGGCGGCCATCCGCCTCGAAGCGGCGCTGTTCCGGATCGATGTTGCCGACGAAATCGTGCTGGCCCGCTCAGCCCAGGGCAATTCGGTGTTTGCCAATGCCACGTCCACTCGCCGGCAGGGGGCCGAGTTGTTTGCCCGCTATGCCGCCTCGCGGCACTGGCAGGCCCGCCTCGGTCTGTCGCGCCTGACGGCCCGATACGAATCGACCTTCGCCAGCGGCAGCCTGCAGGTGCCCGCAGGCCAGGCCTTGCCTGGCCTGCCAGCCACCCAGGGCCAGGCCGCCGTGCTTTGGGCCGAGAAGGGGTTTGCCACGGGTGCGCCGGGCATGCCCCTGGGCTGGTCGGGTTCAGTGGAAGGGCTGGCACGCTCGGCGATGTGGGCCGCTGACGCGCAAAGTGCGGTCTCGCGGGCGCCGGGTTACGGCTTGCTGCACCTGCGACTGCGCCACCGCAGCCACTGGCGGGGCGCCGATCTGGAAGCCTGGGCGGCCTGGGAAAACCTCGGCCATCGGACCTACGTGGGCTCGGTCATCGTCAACCAGGCGGGTGGACAATACTTCGAACCGGGCATGCCCCGGCAGTGGATGGCCGGGGTGCGGTTGTCCAGGGCCCTGTGAACCGGCGGCGATAATTGAGCCATGTCCGGGACGCATCGAACCCACCTCCACCTTCGACCTGACCGCATGACCTTGCGGGCGCGCTGGCTGTTGGTCTGGTGTGTCCTGTTCATCGGGGCGGCCGTGGCCTCTCCGATGCTTCAGCCCCAGACCGGCGAGAGGGTCTGTTCGGCCCTGGGCGGCGTGAAGATGGTGGATGTCGGCGCCGGCGACGATACCCGACTGCCGGCAAGTCTGGACTGTCCCCTGTGCATGCCCCTGGCCGCGCCAGGCCCGGGCGTGATCGCCG
>CAYMMK010000007.1:3455-22311 GCA_964391575.1 uncultured Limnohabitans sp. | reverse complement strand
TTTCATCCGGAGATTTCTCACCATGCTTCGTTCATACCTCATCCCTTGGGCCGTTTTATGGGCCGTCTTGGCTTCGGCCAATGCCCAGGCCCAGCTCATCATCAAGGACGCCTGGGTGCGCGCCACCGTGGCCTCCCAAAAGGCCACCGGCGCCTTCATGCAGCTGCAATCTGTCCAGGACGCCCGACTGGTGGCCGTTCAATCGCCCGTGGCGGGGGTGGTTGAGGTGCACGAAATGGCCATGGACGGCGGCATCATGAAAATGCGCGCTGTCTCCAGCCTGGCGCTGCCCGCAGGCCAGGGCGTTGAACTCAAGCCTGGCGGCTTGCACATCATGCTGATGGACCTTAAGGGCCAGGTCAGGGAAGGCGATGCCGTGCCGGTGACCCTGGTGGTCGAGGGCAAGGACGGCAAGCGCCAGACGCATGAGGTCCAGGCGGTTGCCCGTAGCCTGGCCGCGACCGGCGTGAAGCAGGGTCACGGGCAAGGCGGTCACAGGCACTGACGAAGGCGGGCCTGCGCCGGTGGGCGTCAGACGGTTTTGGGCTGTGCTCTGTTGTAATAAGGGCGTTCACCTCCAGGAGCCCCCATGAGCGACCCATCCGCGTTCGGTTTTGGCAAATTCGTGCCCGGGTTTGATTTCCTGCAAAGCCTGGCCCCAACGGCCGGTCAACCCGCTGCTGCTGGCGCTGCCGTGCCGGGCATGGCCAGCTGGGTGGCCCCCACGCTGAGTGTGCAGGAGATCGACAAACGCATCCAGGAGCTCAAGGCGGTGCAGTTCTGGCTGGAGCAAAACGCGACCGCGCTCAAGGCCACCATTCAGGCGCTGGAGGTGCAGAAAATGACCCTGAGCACCCTGCAGGGCATGAATGTCAACATGCAGGATCTGGCCCGCGCGTTCACCGCCCGACCGCCGGCCAGTCCGGCCGCTGCGCCTGCGACGCACGATGCATCGGGGGCTCCGGCCGCGACATCCAGCCCCGCAGGGGCTGCTGCCAGACCTGCGACCACAGCCCGGGCCTCCGGTGCCAGGCCTCGCACGCGCAGCAAGGCCCGCAGTGCCCAGGCGGCCCCGCCGGTGGTGGATCCGCTGCAGTGGTGGGGTTCGCTCACGCAACAGTTCCAGAGCATTGCCGCTTCGGCCCTCAGGGAGGCGGCTGCCCCGGCCAGCCCGGCCGGTGACGAGACCACGCCTGCTGCTGCGGCCCCGGCGAGCGGGCCCGCAGCGCGCAAAAGCGGCCGATCAGCCGGCACCCCGTCGCCTGCAGCCCGCCAGCGCCGAGCCCCCCGGGCATGAAGCCTTTTGCCTGCGGGCATGCCACGCACCCGCAATGGCGCATGGCTGCGGCCCTGGCCGTGGCGCAGCTGCGCGCCCAAAGGTCTGCGCCAAAACCCGGCACGCGAGGCCTGGGCCTGCTCTACATCACTGATCATTACGCCAGCCAGGCGCAAGCCCTGCTCGAGTACCTGCGCGCCGAACTGCCCGATGTGCTCGACTGGGCAGGGACCACCGGCATCGGTATCTGTGCCCAGCAGGCGCAGTACTGGGATGAGCCCGCACTGGCGATCCTGCTGTGCGATCTGCCAGCGGGGCAATTCAGGGTGTTTTCCGGCCTGGCGCCGCTGCCGCCGCGGGCGGGCAACGCCTGGGAGGCCCGCTGCGCCCTGGTGCATGCCGATCCGCGCACGCCCGAGCTGTCCGAACTGTTGGCCGAGTTGGCTGAGCGCACCAGCGAGGGTTTTCTGTTCGGAGGCCTGGCCTCGGCCCGGGGGCAGGCCGCCCAATTTGCGGTCCAGGATGATGCTCTGGGGGGCTGCTTTGACGGCGGACTCAGCGGCGTGGCGTTTTCCGCCGGGGTGGCCTGCATGACCCGCATCACCCAGGGCTGCCAGCCTGTTGGTCCGGCCCACACCATCACCCGCGCCGATGATTTGGTGGCGCTTGAACTTGACGGCGAGCCTGCGCTGGATGTGCTGTTGCGTGATCTGGCCATTTCGCTCGAAGCGCCCCGGCAGGCCATCGAGGTCGTACGCCAGACCTTGGCGGGGCTGAGTCCGCCGGGCCAAAGGCCGGTGGGCCGCACCGGGCATCTGGCGCAGGATGTCCGGGTGCGGCATATCGTCGGGCTCGATCCGCTGCGTCAGGGGGTCGCCCTGGCCGAGCACCTGCAGCAAGGCATGGGGCTGGTGTTTTGCCGCCGTGATCCGCAGGTCGCACGTGCGGACCTGCGGCGAATTTGCACCAGCTTGCGCGAGGCTGTCGAGCCCGACAGCCTGCCGCTGGAAGCAGCGCTGACGAACGCTCCCCAGGCGCACCCCGATGGACCGCCCTGCGGCCGCGCGATTGCCGGCGCGGTGTATGTGAGTTGCACCGGCCGGGGTGGCCACCATTTCGGCGCCCCCGGCGCCGAGTTGCAGATCATTCGCCATGCCCTGGGGGACGTGCCTGTGGTCGGTTTTTATGCCGCGGGTGAAATTGCCGGCCAGCAGGTGCATGGCTACACCGGTGTCCTGACCGTGTTTGTGCAGGGCTGAAGAAGGTCAGTCGGTGCTGTCGCAAGCCGCGGGGTCGCGATCGCGCGGGACCAGGTCCAGGTATTCGCGCAGTGATCCGCCACCTCGCGCATCGCGTGGGCCGCTGTTCAGGGGTTTGACCATGACCATCACGTCATGTGTGCGCTCACCAAAAGCCACGGCATGGCGCCAGCGCACCGGTTCAAAGCCCCGGGACCGCCAGAAGCGGCGAGCGCGCGGATTGCCTTTGACCACCCCCAGCCGCAGCCAGCGGGCACCGGCACGCCGCGCCCAGTCTTCCAGCCCCGCAAAGACGTGCCTGGCGGTGCCGCAGCCCCAATGATCGGTGGCCACGATCAGCAAGCCGATATGCCAGACCCCCGCAGCGAGCAGGTCGCTGACCACCTCGGCCACCGCCACTGTGCGCGCCTGCGGGTCCTGTACGCCGATGAACCAGCGCTCGCGCCATGCCATGTCGGCCGGGGGGTGATCGGCCAGATCCTGCGCCGCTGCAGTGGCAGGGGGTGGGGCGCCGTCGATCAACAGGAAATAGTCGGGATTGGCGTCGTAGAAGGCCTGCAGCAGCGCGGCGTCCTGCGCCTGCAGACTCCAAGCCTGCAGGCCCGGGATCAGCAGGGCTTCACCGCTGATGCTGTCGATCGGTGTCAAGCCTCAGACCCCGCGTGCCCGATCGCCATGGAACTGCACACGCATGGAGGAAAACCTGTCGGCGTCCAGTGCCTCGCGCACCTCGCGCATCAGGTTCAGGTAGTAATGCAGGTTATGGAGGGTGGTCAACATGGGGCCGAGCATTTCGCCGCATCGGTCCAAGTGGTGCAGGTAGGCGCGCGAAAAGCCGTCGCGCCCGCCCTGTTCCCAGGGGACGCCCGAGGTGCCGGCACAGGCATGGCAGGTGCAGCTGGGGTCCAGCGGCTGCGGGTCGCTCTTGTGGCGGGCGTTGCGCAGCTTGAGGTCGCCATAGCGTGTGAACACCGTGCCGTTGCGGGCGTTGCGAGTGGGCATCACGCAGTCGAACATGTCCACGCCTTCGGCCACGCCCTGCACCAGGTCTTCGGGCGTGCCCACGCCCATCAGGTAGCGCGGCTTGTGGGCGGGCAGGCGGTGCGGCGTGTGCGCCATGATCTGCAGCATCTGTTCCTTGGGTTCGCCCACGCTGACGCCGCCCACGGCATAGCCGGGAAAGTCCATGTCCACCAGGGCTTCAAGCGACTCCTGCCGCAGGTGCTCGAACATGCCGCCTTGCACGATGCCGAACAGGGCGTTGGGGTTTTGCAGCCGCTCGAACTCGTTCTTGCTGCGCACCGCCCAGCGGCGGCTCAGCTCCATGCTCTTGCGCGCCTCGGCCTCGGTCGTGATGTGGCCCTTGGTTTCGTAGGGCGTGCACTCGTCGAGCTGCATCACGATGTCCGAGTTCAGGACGGTCTGGATCTGCATGCTCACTTCGGGCGACATGAACAGCCTGTCACCGTTGACCGGGCTGGCAAAGGTCACGCCCTCCTCGGTGATTTTGCGCATCTCGCCGAGAGACCAGACCTGGAAGCCGCCGGAGTCGGTGAGTATGGGTTTGTCCCATTGTTCAAACCGGTGCAGGCCACCAAAGCCTTTCATGATGTCCAGGCCCGGGCGCATCCACAGGTGAAAGGTGTTGCCCAGGATGATCTGCGCGCCCATCTCGTGCAGGCTGCGCGGCATCACCCCCTTGACCGTGCCGTAGGTCCCCACCGGCATGAAGATCGGAGTCTGCACCACACCATGGTTGAGGGACAGCGCGCCCCGGCGGGCATGACTTTCGGGATCGGTCTTGAGCAGGTCGAATCGGAGCATCGGCGGATTGTAGAGACCCGTATCCCCTGGCCCCTGGCGTTTCAAACCCCCAGCTCTGCTGCCCCTGTACCCCCCTCGCCAAAACACTGCGCGATGCGGGCGCGCAGCCACTGGTGCCCGGGATCGCGGTGCAGTCGGCCATGCCAGAACTGGTGAATGGCGCTGCCTTCGACTTGCAGGGGCAGCGGCCGGGTCGTCAGCCCGAACGGGCGGAGCACACGCTGGGCAAAACGTTCGGGCACGGTGGCGATCAGGTCCGAATGCCCCAGCACATCGCCCAGGGCCACATAGTGTGGCACCGTCAGGCGGATACGCCGTTGCAGGCCCTGGCGCTCGAGGGCCTCATCGACCCTTCCGTGGCCGGTCCCTGCGGCCAGCACCCGCACGTGTTCGGCCGCCGAGAACGCGTTCAGACTCAGTCGCGGCTTGCCAGCCAGCGGGTGTGAGCGTCGCATCAGGCAGACGTAGGGCTGGCGAAACAGGGCCTGCTGGAAAAAACCGGACTGCAACTGCGGCAGCAGTCCCAGCGCCAGGTCGACACGCCCGCTGGCCATGTCCTCGCGCAGGCCCGCCTGCATCACGCTGACCACCTCAAGCGTGACCTGCGGGGCCTGCTGTGACAGCTGGTCCACCAACACGGGCAGGAAATACATCTCGCCCACATCGGTCATGGCCACGGTGAACCGGCGGGTGCTTCGAGCGGGGTCGAATGAGGCACGCACCTGCAAAGCCTGCTGCAGGCCGTCCAGTGCGGCGGCCACCGGCCCGGCCAGTTGCAGCGCATACGGCGTGGGGGCCATGCCACGCTGGGTGCGCAAGAACAGCTCGTCGCCCAGACTCGTCCGCAGGCGACCGAGGGCGCTGCTGACCGCCGGCTGGCTCATGCCCAGTGTGCGTGCCACGGCCGAGACCCGCTGCTCGCGCAGCAGATGGTGAAATACCAGCAGCAGGTTCAGGTCCAGACGGGCCAGCTCCATGGGCGCTCCTGTTATTTGATTTTCGAATAAATATTATTGCCTGATTTCTGTTTACTGAATGTCCGCGCATGCGCATGATCGGAGCCTGAACTCCTGGAGCAGGCATGGTCGAGCAAGGCATTCATTGGGAAACGCAGGGCACCAGCCGCGTTCCGTTTGCGGTGTATACCGACGAAGATCGTCACAAGCGCGAGCTTGAACGCTTTTTCTACCGCAACCACTGGTGCTATGTGGGGCTGGAGGCCGAGATTCCGATGGCGGGTGATTTCAAGCGCACCCGGGTGGGCGAGCGTTCGGTCATCATGTCGCGCGGAGCCGATGGCCGCATCCATGTGGTGGAAAACGTCTGCGCCCACCGGGGCATGGCGTTTTGCCGAGAGCGCCATGGCAATCGCAAGGAGTTTGTGTGCCCCTACCACCAGTGGAGCTATGCCCTGGACGGGCAGTTGCAGGGGGTGCCATTGCGGCGCGGTGTCCGCCAGGAGGGCAAGGTGCTGGGGGGGATGCCGGCTGACTTCGATCCCCGAGACCATGGCCTGACGGCGCTGAAGGTGGCGACACGGGGCGGCGTGGTGTTTGCCTCTTTTGATCATCAGGTCGAGTCGCTCGAGGATTTCATGGGGCCGACCATCCTGCGTTACTTTGACCGGCTCTTCAATGGCCGCACCCTCAAGATCCTGGGCTACAACCGCCAGCGCATTCCGGGAAACTGGAAACTCATGCAGGAAAACATCAAGGATCCCTACCACCCCGGCCTGCTGCACACCTGGTTTGTGACTTTCGGTCTCTGGCGGGCCGACAACAAAAGTGAGCTGCGCATGGACGCCCATCACCGCCATGCGGCCATGATTTCCACCCGCGGCAGCGCCGCAGAGGCCGGCGCTCAGGCGGCCCAGGTCACGCAGGTGAGCAGCTTTAAAAGCAGTATGCAGCTGCAGGACCCCAGCTTTCTGGACATCGTGCCCGAGCCCTGGTGGCAACTCGATGGGAAGATGCCGACAGCTGTGATGACTACGCTGTTTCCAAGCGTGATTTTCCAGCAGCAGGTCAACAGCGTGTCCACTCGTCACATCCAGCCCGACGGGCACGGCGCATTCGACTTTGTCTGGACGCACTTTGGCTTCGAGGACGACAGCCCCGACATGCACGAGCGGCGGTTGCGCCAGGCCAATCTGTTCGGTCCGGCCGGTTTTGTCAGCGCAGACGATGGCGAGGTGATCGAGTTTTCGCAGCAGGCCTTCGAGTCCAAGCCGCAGCACCGCATGCTGGTCGAGCTGGGCGGGCGCGATGTGCAGGAGGCCGACCATATGGTGACCGAGTCCCTGATCCGGGGCATGTACGCCTACTGGCGCAAGGTGATGGAGGCTTGAACATGGTGGACATGCACACCTGGTTTGGCCTGCAGCAGCTGTACGCCGATTACGCCAGCGCGGTGGACAGCGGCGATTGGGATTCATGGCCCGGGTTTTTCACCGAGCAGTGCGTCTATAAACTGCAGCCGCGCGAAAACTTTGAGCGCGGCTTTGCGCTGTGCACGTTGTCATTGACCAGCAAGGGCATGCTCATGGACCGTGTGTACGGCATCCAGGAGACGCTCTACCACGACCCCTACTACCAGCGCCATGTGGTGGGTGCGCCCGTTGTGCGCAAGGTGGAGCAAGGCCGCATCCACAGTGAAGCCAATTACGCCGTGTTTCGCACCAAGTACGACAAGGAGAGCACGGTGTTCAATGTGGGCCGCTACATCGATATTGTCGTGCAGACCCCCCAGGGCCTGAAGTTTGCCGAACGCCTGTGTGTGTACGACAGCGAAATGATCCCCAACTCCATCATTTACCCGGTGTGATCATGGACAAATGGACCGATGTGGCGGCCCAGGCCGATCTGTTTGAAGGTGCGGGCATAGCCGTGACTTCCCATGGGCTGGACCTTGCCTTGTTCAGCGTCGAGGGCGAGGTGTTTGCCATCGACAACTTGTGCACCCACGGCAACGCCAGGCTGTGCGAGGGTTTTGTCGAGGGCCACCATGTGGAGTGCCCCTTCCACCAGGCGCAGTTCAGCCTGCGCGACGGCTCGGTTCGTTGCGGCCCGGCCACCGCGCCGGCCAGGGTCTGGCCCGTCAGGGTTGAAGGCGGGCGGGTGTACATTCAATGGTCCTGAATTGTCGTCTTCCTGCGAGCGAGCAGCATGGCATCCCCATAGCTGAAAAACCTGTAGCGCTGCGCAATCGCGTGGCGGTACAGACCCATGATGTGGTCGTGACCTGCAAAGGCGCTGACCAGCATCATCAAGGTGCTTTTGGGCAGGTGGAAGTTGGTGATCAGTCGGTCCACCACCTGGAAATCGAAGCCCGGCGTGATGAAAATCTGGGTATCCCCGCTGGCCTGCCCGGTCCGCGCCCATGACTCAAGGGTACGGACCGTGGTGGTGCCCACGGCCAGCACCTGGCCCCCCCGGGCTCTGCACTGCGCAATCGCTTTCTGCGTGTCGAGCGGCACGTCATACCATTCGCTGTGCATCACATGCTCGTCGATGTTTTCGGATTTGACTGGCTGGAAGGTGCCGGCCCCCACATGCAGCGTCACATTCGCCGTCTGGACGCCGCGCAGTTTCAGGGCGGCCAGAACCCCCTCGTCAAAATGCAGTGCGGCGGTGGGCGCAGCCACTGCGCCGGGTTTGGCGGCAAACACCGTCTGGTAGCGTTGCTCGTCTTGCGCCGAATCCGGGTGGGTGATGTAGGGGGGCAGCGGCACATGGCCGTGGCGCTCGAGCAGCATGTAGGGCTCATCGCTCAGGCGCAGGTGGAACAGGGAGCCGTTATCGTCCGGCCAGCGCCCGAGCAATACCGCCTCGAAACCGCCCCGCGACCCTCCTGCCAGGTACAAGCGCGATCCGGGGCGAGGTTTTTTGCTGACCTTCATGTGGGCCACGACTTCATTGCCCGGCAGCACGCGCTCTACCAGTAATTCAAGTTTGCCGCCGCTGGCCTTTTCACCAAACAGCCGCGCCTTGATGACCCGGGTGTCGTTGAATACCAGCAAATCCAGGGGGTCAAGCAGGGTGGGCAGGTCCCTGAAGATGCGGTCCACCGCAGAGCCTGAACTGCCGTCAAGCAGCCGAGATGCACTGCGCTGGGCGGCTGGATGCTGGGCGATCAGGTCCTCAGGCAAATCGAAATCAAAGTCACCGAGGGTGAAGGAGCGTGCGCTGGCGGTCGGAGTCATGATGGAAGGGCTGGACAGGCCCGCAGACAATGTCGGCGCGCATTGTGCACCAGCCCGCGGCACAATGACCGCCATGGATGCGCAATCTGCCACTGCTGCCAAGGTGTTGTCTGCGCCGCAAAAAGCGCTGCGCAAGCTGGGGCTGGAGCGTGACATCGATCTGGCCCTGCACCTGCCCTTGCGCTACGAGGATGAGACCCGCATCGTGCGCCTGCGGGACGCACGCGAGGGTGAAATGGTGCAGATCGAGGCCACCGTCACCCATGTCGAGGCTGCCTACAAGCCCCGACGGCAGTTGCTGGTCACGGTCGATGATGGCAGTGACACCTGCCTGCTGCGTTTTTTCAGCGTCTACCCGTCCCAGCAGAAGGCTCTGGCGGTGGGCCAGCGCCTGCGCATTCGTGGCGAGTTGCGCGGCGGCCTGATGGGGCTGGCCATGATGCACCCGGCCTTTCGCAGTGCCGGTGGCGAGCTGCCCCAGGCCCTGACCCCGGTCTATCCAGGGACCGCCGGCCTGCCCCAGCCCTACCTGCGCAAAGCGGTGGTGTCGGCTTTGACCCAGGCCGACCTGAGCGAGACCCTGCCGCCGTGCACTTGCGGGCCTGACCGGCACGAACTCTGGAGCCTGCGCGCAGCCTTGCAGTTTCTGCACCACCCCTCGCCCGATGTCTCGCTGCTCACCCTGGAAGATCGCAGCCACCCGGCCTGGGTGCGGCTCAAATGCGAGGAGTTGCTGGCGCAGCAACTCTCGCAGCTGATGGCTCGCCGCGAGCGCGATCATTTGCGCGCCCCGGTGATTCACCGGCAGTCCCGGGGTCTCTACCCGCGCCTGTTACAGGCCTTGCCCTTTGCCCTGACCGCTGCGCAGCAGCGCGTAGGCGAGGAAATTGCCGCCGACCTTGCACGCAGCGTACCGATGCACCGTCTGCTGCAGGGCGATGTGGGATCAGGCAAGACGGTGGTGGCTGCATTGGCCGCCATGCTGGCCATCGATGCCGGCTGGCAGTGCGCCCTGATGGCGCCCACCGAGATCCTGGCCGCCCAGCATTTTGGCAAACTGGTGGGTTGGCTGGAGCCTTTGGGCGTGAAGGTGGCCTGGCTGACCGGCAGCCAGAAAAAAAAGGACCGCCAGGCCATGTTGGCAATGGTGGCTAATGCCGAGGCCGCCCTGGTGGTGGGCACCCACGCTGTGATCCAGGAACAGGTGCAGTTCAAGGCCCTGGGGCTGGCAGTGATCGACGAGCAACACCGTTTCGGGGTGGCCCAGCGGCTGGCGCTGCGCGGCAAGATGCAGGCGCCCGGCATGGAACCGCATTTGCTGATGATGACCGCTACCCCGATCCCCCGCACCCTGGCCATGAGCTACTACGCGGATCTGGATGTTTCGGTGATTGACGAGTTGCCACCCGGCCGAACCCCGGTGCTGACGCGGGTCATTGCCGACAGTCGCCGCGCCGAAGTCATCGAACGCATCGGCGTCCAGCTGGCCCAGGGCCGCCAGGTGTACTGGGTGTGTCCCCTGATCGAGGAGAGCGAGGCGCTGGACCTGAGCAATGCCACCCAGACCCATGCCGACCTCAGCGAGGCCTTGCCTGGTGTGAATGTGGGTCTGCTGCACTCGCGCATGCCGGTGGCGGAAAAGAAAGCGGTGATGGACCTGTTCACCTGCGGGCAAATGGGGGTACTGGTGAGCACCACGGTGATCGAAGTCGGTGTGGATGTGCCCAATGCGTCGTTGATGGTGATCGAGCATGCCGAGCGCTTTGGCCTGTCGCAGCTGCACCAGCTGCGAGGGCGTGTGGGGCGAGGTGCAGCCGCATCGGCCTGCGTGCTGCTGTATGGCACGGGCGAGAGCGGTCGCCTGGGCGAGACCGCGCGCGAACGCTTGCGCGCGATGGTTGAAACCCACGACGGTTTCGAGATCGCCCGCCGTGACCTGGAGATTCGGGGGCCGGGAGAGTTTCTGGGTGCGCGCCAGTCCGGCGCGCCGCTGCTGCGTTTTGCCGACCTGGGTGAAGATGCCGATCTGCTCGAATGGGCCCGCGGTCTGGCACCACACATGCTCGGGGATCACCCCGAACTGGCGCAGCGCCATGTCAGCCGCTGGTTGGGCGGCAGAGCCGAGTACCTCAAAGCCTGAGACCGTGCAACGGCAAGCAGGGTGCGCTCCTACAATCGCGCTCCATGACCCTGACCGAACTCAAGTACATCGTGGCTGTGGCACGCGAAAAGCACTTTGGCAAGGCGGCCGAGGCCTGTCATGTCTCCCAGCCCACCTTGTCGCTGGCCATCAAGAAGCTGGAGGACGAACTCGAGGTCAAGCTCTTCGAGCGCAGTTCCGGCGAAGTTTCGGTCACTCTGCTGGGTGAGGAAATCGTGCGCCAGGCGCAAAGCGTGCTGGAGCAGGCGGCCGAAATCCGGGAGATTGCCCGGCGTGGCAAGGATCCGCTGGCAGGCACCATGCGGCTGGGCGTGATTTACACCATCGGCCCCTATGTGCTGCCCGATTTGGTTCGCCAGGTCATCAAGGACCTGCCCCAGATGCCCCTGATGCTGCAGGAGAACCTCACCGTGCGCCTGCTGGAGATGCTGCGCACCGGCGAGATCGACTGCGCCATCCTGGCCGAGCCGTTTCCCGATGCCGGTCTGGCGATCGCCCCGCTGTATGACGAACCGTTCATGGCGGCCCTGCCCGTGCACCATCCGCTGGCCGCACTGCCCAGGATCACCCCGGAGCAGCTCAAAAGCGAAACCATGCTGCTGTTGGGCACGGGCCATTGTTTTCGTGACCATGTGCTGGAAGTCTGTCCGGAGTTTGCACGTTACGCCAGCAACACCGAGGGCATCCGCAAGACCTTTGAAGGCTCTTCGCTGGAGACCATCAAGCACATGGTGGCCGCTGGCATGGGGGTAACCCTGGTGCCCCGGCTGTCGGTGCCCGAGCTCAAGCCGGTTCATCGCCGCATGGCGGCCCGCGAGGACGCGCCGGTGCGCTACCTGCCGGTGGTCGATGCGCACGGCGGCCCGCCCCCGATGCGCCGGGTGGTGCTGGCCTGGCGGCGAAGCTTTACCCGCTACGAGGCGATTGCGGCTCTGCGCAATGCCATCTATGCCTGTCCACTGCCCGGGGCCATCCGGCTGACCTGATGCGCGAAAAACTGCGCCTGTACCTTGACCTGATCCGCTGGGACCGTCCGGCTGGCTGGCTGTTGTTGCTGTGGCCCACGCTGTCGGCGCTGTGGGTGGCGGCCGGGGGCTTTCCAGGCTGGCATTTGCTGGCAGTGTTCACGCTCGGCACCATCTTGATGCGCAGCGCCGGATGCTGCATCAACGATGTGGCAGACCGCGATTTTGACCGTCACGTCCAGCGGACCGCGCAACGCCCGGTGACCAGTGGCCGTATCGGTCCAGGCGAGGCCCTTGCCGTGGGCGCCGTGCTGGCCCTGTGTGCCGGCCTGCTGGTCCTCACCACCAATGCCACCACCATCGCATGGTCCTTTGCGGCGCTGGGTGTCACCCTGGCCTACCCCTATGCCAAGCGTGTCGTTTCGATGCCGCAGGCGGTGCTGGGGGTGGCCTTCAGTTTCGGTATTCCGATGGCTTTTGCGGCAGTGCAGGACCAGGTGCCCTGGCTGGCCTGGGGCCTGCTGGCCTCCAACCTGTTCTGGGTCCTGGCCTACGATACGGAATACGCGATGGTTGACCGGGACGACGATCTTCGCATCGGCATGAAGACCTCTGCCATCACGCTGGGGGACCTGGATGTACCGGCGATCGCGTGTTTTTATGCGGTCTACCTGGTCAGCTGGGCTGCCTTACTGCCGGTGGCCGGCCTCCGGCCGGGAGTGGCTTTGTGGGCCTGCTGGCTGCTGGCGGCCGGGCAGGTGGTGTGGCATGTGCGCCTGATCCGCTCACGCAGCCGTGAGGGCTGCTTTCGGGCATTTCGGCTCAACCACTGGCTCGGCTTGAGCCTGTTTGCCGGGGTTTTGCTCCACTTCGGTCTGTAGGGCTTGCCGCTTTGCGTGAAGTGGCGACGCGCCCGGGCGTGGCTCAGCCAAACGCTGCGCCCATCTCGGCAGCGCGATGGCGAGCAGCTTCCAGGGCCTGCATGAACCCCCTTTGCATGCCGCACTGCTCCATGTGGCTGATCGCCGCATGCGTGGTGCCTCCCTTGGAGGTGACCCGCTGTCGCAGCACCTGCGGTGGTTCGCTGGAGGCTGCGGCCAGGGCCGAGGCCCCCTGGAAAGTGACCACAGCCAGGCGGTGGGCCTGTTCACGGGTCAATCCCATGCCGATGCCTGCCTCGGTCATGGCTTCGAGGAAAAAGAACACATAGGCGGGGCCGGAACCCGACAGGGCCGTTACGGCGTCCAGCAGGGCCTCCTTTTGGACCCACAAGAACTGGCCCGTGGTGGCGATGATTTGCTCGGCCTGCAGACGATCGGCAGCATGGGCGCCCGGGCGCGCAAACAGGCCCGTCATGCCCTGACCGATCAGGGCAGGGGTGTTGGGCATGCAGCGCACGATCCGCTCGGTGTCCAGCCAGCGCCCGATGCTGTCGGTGGTGATGCCTGCGGCGACTGACAGATGCAAGGCGCTGCCCGTCCAAGGTTGCACAGCCGCAGCTGCTTCGTGAAAGACCTGCGGCTTGACCGCCCAGACCACCACCTCGGCTTCGCGCAAAGGCGCCTGGGCCTGGGCCATGACCTGAATGCCAAAATCGGCCTGCACCCGTGACCGTGCACCCTCGTCGGGTTCAACCACCATCATTTGCCGGGCAGGCATTCCCTGACGGATCAGGCCACCCAGGATGGCGCTGGCCATGTTGCCGCCACCAATGAATGCCAAAGAACTGGTTTTTGTAAATGAATCCATCTTTATAGGTCTTTCATGCGGATCTTGTCGGGCTGTGCTGCCTGCAAACACCGGGCGGCAGGGCTGTTGGGTTTCAGCGCCTTGCGGGGCGCTCGACTCTCTGGCATAATAGCGGGCTTCGCCTGTAAAAAGAGCGAAGTTTTCTGCCCAATCTGCAGCGGTGCAAGTAGTTTGCGCCGTGAATGACGGGTCCAAGACTGATTGCAAGGCCAGCCTGCGGGTGGCACAGCAATACAAGTTGGGAATATTGAAATGATCCAGACAGAATCCCGGTTGGAGGTCGCCGACAATACCGGCGCCAAATCCGTGCTGTGCATCAAGGTGCTTGGCGGATCCAAGCGCCGCTATGCCAGCGTTGGCGACATCATCAAGGTGAGCGTGAAAGAGGCCGCGCCTCGTGGGCGCGTCAAAAAAGGCGAGGTCTACAGCGCCGTGGTGGTGCGTACCGCCAAGGGCATCCGACGCAGCGACGGCTCGCTCGTCAAATTTGACGGCAACGCCGCCGTGCTGCTCAACAACAAGCTCGAACCCATCGGCACCCGCATCTTCGGCCCGGTCACGCGTGAACTGCGTACCGAGAAGTTCATGAAGATCGTGTCGCTGGCTCCTGAAGTGCTCTGAAGAGGACACGCCATGAACAAGATTCGCAAGGGTGACGAAGTCATCGTGATCGCAGGTCGCGACAAGGGCAAGCGCGGCAAGGTGTCGCTGCGTGCCAGCGAGACGCATGTGGTGATTGACGGCATCAACACCGTCAAGAAGCATGCCAAGCCCAACCCCATGAAGGGCACCACGGGCGGGATCATCGAAAAGTCCATGCCGATCCACCAGTCCAATGTGGCGATCTACAACGCCACCACAGGCAAGGCCGATCGCGTGGGTATCAAGCAGCTGGCCGATGGCAAACGCGTTCGCGTCTTCAAGTCCAGCGGTGAAGAAATCAAGGTGGCATGACCATGGCACGTTTGCAGCAAATCTACCGTGAAAAGGTCGCTCCTGAGCTGACCGCTAAATTTGGCTACAAGTCGCCCATGGAGGTGCCGCGCATCACCAAGATCACCCTCAATATGGGAGTGAGCGAGGCAGTGGCCGACAAGAAGGTGATGGACAATGCCGTTGCCGACCTGACCAAGATTGCCGGCCAGAAACCCGTAGTGACCAAGGCCAAGAAAGCCATTGCCGGATTCAAGATCCGCGAAGGCCAGGCCATCGGCTGCATGGTCACCCTGCGCGGTGTCCAGATGTATGAATTTCTGGACCGTTTTGTCACCGTGGCCCTGCCCCGCGTGCGCGACTTCCGGGGAATCTCCGGCCGAGCGTTTGACGGCCGTGGCAACTACAACATCGGTGTGAAAGAGCAAATCATCTTTCCCGAGATCGAATACGACAAGGTCGATGCCCTGCGCGGCCTGAACATCAGCATCACCACGACGGCCAAGACCGACGACGAGTGCAAGGCACTTCTCGCCGCTTTCCGTTTCCCCTTCAAGAACTGAGGTGCCCCGTGGCTAAAGTAGCTTTGATTCAACGCGAACTCAAGCGTGAAAAACTGGTGGCCAAGTTCGCCAAGAAATACGCGGACCTGAAATCCGCCGCCAACGATGCCAAGCGCAGCGATGACGAGCGTGCAGCGGCGCGTCTGGCCCTGCAGAAGCTTCCCCGCAACGCCAACCCGACCCGCCAGCGCAACCGCTGTGAAATCACGGGTCGTCCGCGTGGCACTTTCCGTCAATTCGGCCTGGGCCGCGCCAAGATCCGTGAAATGGCCTTCGAGGGCAATATTCCCGGCGTCACCAAGGCCAGCTGGTAATCGGCAGGAGATAAACAAATGAGCATGAGTGATCCCATTGCCGATCTGCTGACCCGTATCCGCAACGCACAGATGGTCGCCAAGACCAGCGTGTCGGTGCCCTCTTCCAAAGTGAAGGTGGCCATCGCCCAGGTGCTCAAGGATGAGGGCTACATCGACGGCTTCCAGGTCAAATCGGCGGACGGCAAGTCCGAACTCGAAATTGCCCTCAAGTACTACGCCGGACGTCCGGTCATCGAGCGGATCGAACGCGTCAGCCGCCCTGGCTTGCGTGTGTACAAGGGCCGCGACGCCATCCCCCAGGTCATGAACGGTCTGGGTGTGGCCATCGTCACCACTCCCAAGGGGGTGATGACCGACCGCAAGGCGCGTGCTGCCGGTGTTGGTGGCGAAGTGCTGTGCTACGTCGCTTAAAGCCAGGAGAGACGAAATGTCCCGTGTAGGAAAAATGCCTGTGACCGTCCCCGCTGGCGTGGATGTGTCCATCAAGGAAGACCAGATCAGCGTCAAGGGCGCTGGTGGCCAGCTGGCCGTGGCGGCCAACGCGCTGGTCAAGGTCAGCAGCGAAGGCGGCAAGATCACCTTCCTGCCGACCAACGATTCACGCGAAGCCAACGCGATGAGCGGCACACTTCGCCAGCTCGTCAACAACATGGTCAACGGTGTGACCAAGGGCTTTGAGAAGAAGCTCAACCTGGTTGGCGTGGGTTATAAGGCCCAGGCGTCCGGCGCCAAGCTTAACCTGGCCGTCGGCTATTCTCACCCTGTGGACATTGTGATGCCGGCTGGCATTACCGTGGCCACCCCCAGCCCCACTGAGATCGTGATCAAGGGCGCTGACCGCCAGCGTGTGGGTCAGATCGCCGCCGAGATCCGTGCCGTTCGTCCGCCCGAGCCTTACAAGGGCAAGGGCATCCGTTACTCGGATGAGACGATCACGATCAAAGAGACCAAGAAGAAATAAGGAGCTGCACCATGTTGACCAAGAAAGAGCAGCGTTTGCGTCGTGCACGCCAGACCCGTGTGCGCATTGCCCAGCAAGGCGTGGCCCGTCTGTCGATAAACCGCACCAATCTTCATATTTACGCCAGCGTGATTTCTGGCTGTGGTACCAAGGTGCTGGCCAGTGCCTCCACCGCCGAAGCCGAGGTGCGTCAATCACTGGGCGGTTCGGGCAAGGGTGGCAATACCGCCGCAGCCCAAGTCATCGGCAAGCGTATTGCCGAAAAAGCCAAGGCTGCCGGCATCGAGAAGGTGGCTTTTGACCGTGCCGGCTTTGCCTACCACGGCCGTGTCAAGGCTTTGGCTGATGCCGCGCGTGAAGCCGGCCTGCAGTTCTAAACGGATCGGAATTTCAAATGGCTAAGTTTCAAGCAAAACCCCAGAATGAAGGTCCAGAGGACGGTCTGCGGGAAAAAATGATTGCGGTCAACCGCGTGACCAAAGTCGTCAAGGGTGGTCGTATTCTGGGTTTCGCAGCCCTGACAGTCGTTGGTGATGGTGATGGCCGGGTCGGCATGGGCAAAGGCAAATCCAAGGAAGTGCCTGCTGCCGTGCAAAAAGCCATGGAAGAAGCCCGCCGCAACATGACCAAGGTGTCTCTCAAGAACGGCACCATCCACCATACGGTGATGGGCCACCATGGTGCCGCGCGCGTCATGATGTCGCCGGCACCCAAGGGCACCGGCATCATCGCTGGCGGTCCGATGCGCGCTGTCTTTGAAGTGATGGGCATCACCGACCCCTACAACATGGTTCGTGCCACGTTTGACGCGCTCAAGAATTCCACCACGGCATCCGAGGTGGCAGCCAAGCGCGGCAAGTCCGTGGAAGAACTGTTCGCCTGATCCGGAGACGGCACATGTCCAATCAACCCACCGTCAAAGTCAAGCTGGTTCGCAGCCCCATCGGCTGCAAGCAGGATCACCGTGCCACCGTGCGTGGCCTCGGCCTGCGCAAGATGGGCAGTGAAAGCGTTTTGCAGGACACCCCTGCTGTGCGCGGCATGATCAACAAGATCAGCTACCTGGTCAAAGTTCTCTGAGAGGCCCCTGATGGAACTCAACAGCATTCAACCCGCTGCCGGCTCCAAGCATGCAGCGCGCCGTGTGGGCCGGGGTATCGGCTCCGGTCTGGGCAAGACAGCCGGCCGTGGCCACAAGGGCCAAAAATCCCGCTCGGGCGGTTACCACAAGGTCGGTTTCGAAGGCGGTCAGATGCCCCTGCAGCGTCGCCTGCCTAAGCGCGGCTTCAAGTCCCAGTCGCTCAAGTACAACGCTGAAGTGTCCCTGTCAGCACTCGACAAGCTGGGGTTGCCCGAGGTGGATCTTCTGGCCCTCAAGCAGGCCGGGCTGGTGCCAGAGCTGGCCAAGGTGGTCAAAGTCATCAAATCGGGGCAGATTGCGCGTGCGGTCAAGCTCAATGGCATCGGTGCAACCGCTGGTGCCAAGGCGGCCATCGAGGCTGCTGGCGGCGCATTGGCCTGAGTGAAGGTGAAGTGCAGTGGCAATTGGTGCTAACCAGCCCTTGAAATCCGGGAAATACGGCGATTTGCGTCGCCGGCTGGTATTTCTTCTGCTCGCGCTGGTGGTGTACCGCATCGGTGCACATATCCCTGTGCCCGGGATTGATCCCGACCAGCTCAAGCAGCTGTTCAACAGCCAGAGCGGTGGCATTTTGAACCTGTTCAACATGTTCTCGGGAGGTGCGCTGTCGCGCTTCACGGTCTTTGCCCTGGGCATCATGCCCTACATTTCGGCATCGATCGTCATGCAGCTGGCCACCTATGTGGTGCCCTCGCTGGAAGCGCTCAAGAAAGAGGGCGAGGCCGGGCGTCGCAAGATCACCCAGTACACCCGTTATGGCACATTGGGTCTGGCCATTTTCCAGTCGCTGGGCATTGCTGTGGCCCTGGAAGCATCGGCTGGGCTGGTCATCAATCCGGGTTTCGGGTTTCGCATGACTGCGGTGGTCAGTCTGACTGCCGGCACCATGTTCCTGATGTGGCTGGGTGAGCAGATCACTGAGCGCGGCCTCGGCAACGGCATCTCGATCCTGATTTTTGCCGGTATCGCAGCCGGTCTCCCCAGCGCTTTGGGAGGCTTGTTCGAGCTGGTGCGCACGGGTGCCATGGGTCCGTTCGTGGCCATGTTGATCGTGGCGCTGGTGGCACTGGTCACCTGGTTTGTGGTGTTTGTCGAGCGTGGCCAGCGCAAGATCCTGGTCAATTACGCGCGCCGTCAGGTGGGCAACAAGGTGTACGGCGGGCAGTCGTCCCATCTGCCGCTCAAGCTGAACATGGCTGGCGTGATACCACCGATCTTTGCCTCTTCGATCATTCTGTTACCCGCAACCATCATCGGCTGGTTCAGTTCTGGCGAGTCGGGCAATGTATTTGTGACATTTTTCAAGGATGTGGCGGCCGCCTTGACCCCGGGTCAACCGGTCTACATCATGTTCTACGCGGCAGCCATCATCTTCTTCTGCTTTTTCATCTAAGGTGAAACCATACTGAAACCCAGAACAACCCCCACCCTGTACGAAGATACGTAACTTGAGATCGTCGTCATCTTCTTCTTCAATAATTTCTTTAATTTTTTTAGTAGCTGAAT
>CAYMMK010000007.1:268-3445 GCA_964391575.1 uncultured Limnohabitans sp. | reverse complement strand
GGGCCCCGGGTCAACCGGTCAACCTCATGTTCTACGCGGTAGCCATCATCTTCGTCTGGTTGTGCTCTGAGGCGCTGGTGTTCAACAGCCGGGAAACGGCCGACAACCTGAAGAAAAGCGGCGCCTTCATTCCCGGTATTCGGCCGGGTGACCAGACGGCCCGCTACATCGACAGGATTTTGTTGCGCTTGACTTTCGTGGGTGCTCTGTACATCACCTGTGTCTGCCTGCTGCCTGAATTTCTGATCCTGAAATACAATGTTCCGTTTTACTTTGGCGGCACCTCCTTGTTGATCATTGTGGTGGTCACCATGGATTTCATGGCCCAAGTACAGAACTACATGATGTCCCAACAATACGAGTCGCTGCTTAAAAAGGCGAATTTCAAGACGACACCGGGTGTTTGAGCGATGGCGAAGGACGATGTCATCCAGATGCAGGGTGAGGTGATCGAGAGCCTTCCCAACGTCACCTTCCGCGTCAAGCTTGAAAACGGCCATGTTGTGTTGGGTCATATCTCCGGGAAGATGCGTATGCATTACATACGCATCCTGCCGGGGGACAAGGTCACTGTTGAAATGACGCCCTACGATTTGAGCAGGGCACGCATTGTGTTCCGGGCCAAATAAGGTCCGGATTCACACCAGAGTTATAGGAGAGAACCATGAGAGTTTCGGCTTCGGTCAAGAAAATCTGCCGCAACTGCAAGATCATTCGCCGCAAAGGCGTGGTCCGTGTGATCTGTACCGATCCGCGTCACAAGCAGCGCCAAGGCTGATTGCAAGAGTTTTAGAGGACAAAAATGGCACGTATCGCTGGCATCAACATTCCGCCTCACAAGCACGCCGAAATTGGCCTGACCGCCATCTTCGGCATCGGGCGTACTCGCGCCCGTAAGATTTGCGAGGCTTGCGGCATTGCTTTTTCCAAAAAGGTGAAGGATCTGACCGACGCCGATTTGGAAAAAATCCGCGACCAGATCGCCCAGTTCACCATCGAAGGTGACCTGCGCCGTGAAACCACCATGAACATCAAGCGACTGATGGACATTGGCTGCTACCGTGGTTTCCGTCACCGTCGAGGGCTGCCGATGCGTGGCCAGCGCACACGCACCAACGCGCGCACCCGCAAGGGACCACGCAAGGGTGCCGCTGCACTCAAAAAATAAGCCGGATTAAGAAGAGATAACCATGGCCAAAGCACCTACCAGTAACGCCGCTCAGCGCGTACGCAAGAAAATCCGCAAAAACATTGCGGACGGTATTGCCCACGTGCACGCTTCGTTCAACAACACCATCATCACCATCACTGACCGCCAGGGCAATGCATTGTCCTGGGCCTCATCAGGTGGTCAGGGCTTCAAGGGCTCGCGCAAGTCGACCCCATTTGCAGCCCAGGTGGCTTCCGAAGTGGCCGGTCGTGCGGCCATGGAACAAGGCATTCGCAACCTCGACGTTGAAATCAAAGGCCCTGGCCCCGGACGTGAGTCCTCGGTTCGCGCACTGGGTGCGCTGGGTATCCGCATCACCTCGATCTCCGATGTGACGCCGGTGCCGCACAACGGCTGCCGCCCACAAAAGCGTCGCCGTATTTGATTCTCACCAAGCCCACCGCCAGGCATCTGCATGCAGGGCCTGGCTCCCGCATCAACAGGGTGCGGCAGTTTGAATAAAGGACATCCAAGTGGCACGTTACCTCGGCCCCAAAGCCAAACTCTCCCGCCGTGAAGGCACCGACCTGTTCCTCAAGAGCGCCCGTCGCTCCATTGCGGACAAAGCCAAATTCGATTCCAAGCCCGGTCAGCACGGTCGCACCTCGGGTCAGCGCACTTCCGATTTTGGCCTGCAGCTGCGTGAGAAGCAGAAGGTCAAGCGCATGTATGGTGTGCTGGAAAAACAGTTCCGCCGCTATTTCGCCGAGGCTGATCGGCGCAAGGGCAACACCGGATCCAACTTGCTGTCGCTTCTGGAATCGCGTCTGGACAATGTGGTCTATCGCATGGGTTTCGGATCTACACGCGCTGAAGCTCGCCAGCTGGTGTCGCACAAGGCCATTACCGTCAACGGTCAGGCCGTCAACATTCCCTCTTTCCTGGTCAAGGCCGGTGATGTTGTAGCCGTGCGTGACAAGTCCAAGAAGCAAAATCGTGTGGTGGAAGCACTCCAGCTCGCCCAGCAGGTGGGTCTTCCCGCCTGGGTGGAGGTCAACGCTGACAAGGCAGAGGGTACGTTCAAGAAAGTGCCAGACCGCGATGAGTTTGGTGCCGACATCAACGAATCCCTGATCGTCGAACTGTATTCACGCTGATCACTGTTCGTTTCTATCGTTCCCGGGCAGACAGGCATGTCGGCTTCGGGTGCTTGATCAGCCTTACCGGTGTAACGAGCCGGGGGTATTGAGAGGAAGTCTGAATGCAAACCAATCTGCTGAAACCCAAAGCCATCCAGGTCGAGCAACTGGCCAGCAATCGCGCCAAGGTCACCCTCGAACCGTTCGAGCGGGGCTATGGTCACACGCTGGGCAACGCCTTGCGCCGCGTGCTCTTGTCTTCCATGGTCGGTTATTCGGCGACCGAAGTCACCATTGCCGGCGTGGTGCATGAGTATTCGTCGATCGACGGCGTCCAGGAAGACGTCGTCAACATTTTGCTGAATCTCAAAGGGGTCGTGTTCAAGCTCCACAACCGTGACGAAGTGACTTTGAGTCTGCGCAAAGACGGCGAAGGCGCCGTGACTGCAGCCGATATCCAGACACCCCATGATGTCGAGATCATCAACCCCGAGCACGTGATTGCCAACCTGTCACAGGGCGGCAAACTCGACATGCAGATCAAGGTCGAAAAGGGACGCGGGTATGTCCCCGGTACCGTGCGACGGTATGCCGATGAGCCAACCAAGGCCCTGGGCCGTATCGTTCTCGATGCCTCCTTCTCACCCGTCAAACGAGTCAGCTATATCGTTGAAAGCGCGCGTGTGGAGCAGCGTACCGATCTGGATAAGCTGGTGCTCGAAATCGAAACCAACGGGGCTATTTCTGCCGAAGATGCGGTGCGTGCATCGGCCAAGATTCTGGTCGAACAGCTGGCCGTGTTTGCCCAGCTCGAAGGTGGTGAACTCTCGGCCTTCGACCAACCGGCCCAGCGCGGCGGCACCGGCAATTTCGACCCGATCCTGCTGC
>CAYMMK010000007.1:0-258 GCA_964391575.1 uncultured Limnohabitans sp. | reverse complement strand
CCGCAAGTCGCTCAACGAGATCAAGGAAGTTCTTGCCTCCCGCGGTCTTACGCTGGGCATGAAGCTTGAGGCCTGGCCGCCGGCAGGTCTGGAAAAGCGGTAATCATCCAAAGCCGGGTTTGGGCCCGGCAGTGCACGGGCAGTACCTGATACGGCTGCCTGCTTAATAAAGAAAGGAAAGCACCATGCGTCACGGTCACGGCCTTCGCAAACTCAACCGCACCAGCGAGCACCGCCTCGCCATGCTGCGCAACATGA
>CAYMMK010000006.1:18985-56714 GCA_964391575.1 uncultured Limnohabitans sp. | reverse complement strand
CTTGATGGTCTGGCCAGCATGCCGGTGGTGATGGTCGGTTCAGCCCTGGGGGTGTTTGCCTATGTCACCGGCAGTGCGGTCTATTCCCGGTACCTGTTCTTTCCCCACATCCCCGGCACCGGAGAACTGCTGATCTTTTGCGCCGCCATGGCGGGCGCCGGGCTGGCTTTCCTGTGGTTCAACACCCACCCGGCCCAGGTGTTCATGGGGGATGTCGGGGCCCTGGCGCTGGGCGGAGCGCTCGGCACCATCGCGGTCATTGTTCGGCAGGAAATCGTGCTGGCGATCATGGGTGGCATCTTCGTGGTCGAGGCCTTGTCGGTGATGCTGCAGGTGACCTATTTCAAGTACACCCGCAAGAAATATGGCGAGGGCCGGCGCATCCTGCGCATGGCGCCCCTGCACCATCACTTTGAAAAGAGTGGCTGGAAGGAAACCCAGGTGGTGGTGCGTTTCTGGATCATCACCATGCTGCTGTGTCTGGTGGGTCTGTCGACCCTCAAGCTGAGGTAAGGCATGCTGCAGCTGCGCGATCTGCCAGTTCTCATCCTCGGTCTGGGCGCGTCCGGCCTGGCGATGGCTCGCTGGTGCGTGGGCCATGGTGCGGTGGTGACCGTGGCAGACACGCGTCAGGCGCCACCACAGCTCGATGCCTTCAGGGCCGAGTGCCCTCAGGCGGGGTTTGTGAGCGGCCCCTTGGAGGCCGCTCTGGTCGAGGGCACGTCCATTCGCGCCGTCTTTCGCAGCCCGGGGCTTTCCCCTGAGACCGTGGCGCCAGTGGTGGATGCTGCGCGGGCAATGGGGTTGTGGCAGGGCGGTGAACTCGACCTGTTTGCGGCCGGCCTGCAGGCATTGCGCGAGCGCTGGGGTTACCGGCCGCAGGTGCTGGCCATCACCGGCACCAATGGCAAGACCACGGTGACATCCCTGACGGGTCAACTGGTGGCACGGGCCGGGAAGACCGTCCGGGTGGCAGGCAACATTGGCCCGACCTTGCTTGACACCCTCGGTGAAGCCATCACCCAGGCTGAACGAGATGCGACCGCCCTGCAGGTACGGGAGCGTTCCAACGCCGTTGAGGAGCCAGAACTCGAATCTGCACCCAGTCCTGCACTGGACATCGACCCTGCAGACGAACCGGTGAACGCTGCGATCATTCCCGCGGTGCCAGCGCCGCTGTCAGCGATGGCCCGGGCGCTGCCGCAGGTGTGGGTGCTGGAACTGTCGAGCTTTCAGCTCGACGGCAGCGAAGGCTTCGAACCCACTGCAGCCACCGTACTCAATATTTCTCAGGATCACCTGGACTGGCATGGCTCGATGCAGGCCTACAGCGCTGCCAAGGCACGCATCTTCGGACAGCAGGCCTTGATGGTGCTCAACCGGGATGACGCCGGTGTGATGGCCCTGCATGAAGCGGTGGGGGCCCTACATGCAGGTGTTGCAACACCGCCCCAAGGGGATGCAACTTTGCGCACTTCACTCCCGCGCAGCAAGGGGTCCAAAGGGGTGGAACGCAGCCAGGTCAGTTTTGGCGCGGACATGCCCAGCCGACCCGGGGACTGGGGCATCGAGTCGGTCAATGGCATGACCTGGCTGGTACGGGCCCTGCAGGCGGATGAAACCCGCAGACGTGGACGAGCGCAGGAGCAGGAGCTGCACATACAGCGCCTGATGCCAGCAGACGCACTGCGCATCCGCGGTCGTCACAACGCGGTCAATGCCCTGGCGGCGCTCGCCTTGGCCAGCAGCGCAGGATGTTCGCTGGCCCCCATGCTTTACGGATTGCGTGAATACCGTGGCGAACCACACCGGGTCGAGCCGGTGGCCATCGTCAACGAAGTGGAATACTTTGATGACAGCAAGGGCACCAATGTGGGGGCGACAGTGGCAGCCCTGCAGGGTCTGGGGGTAGAGCGTCGACTGGTGGTGATTTTGGGGGGCGATGGCAAGGGCCAGGATTTCTCGCCGCTTGCAGATCCGGTGGCCCGTCACGCCCGAGCAGTCCTGCTGATCGGTCGCGATGCCGGACGCATCCGGCAGGCGCTTAGCGGGGGGAGCGTGCCCCTGCACGATGCCCCTGATTTGCCCCAGGCCGTGGAGCAGGCGGCTGCCTTGGCCCGACCTGGTGATGCCGTGCTGATGTCGCCAGCCTGTGCCAGCTTTGACATGTTTGATAACTACGGGCATCGTGCGCAGGTTTTTCGCCAGTCCGTGGCCCGGCTGGCCGAGGCTGCCGGACTCAGCCTGGAGGGCGCGCTATGAGCCAAGGTGTGCTGGGCGGCTGGCGTCAGGCTCTGCGCGGTCTGGCGGATCGACTCGGTGCGGGCTCCGGTTCGGACAGCCCGGGCTTGCCGGTCAGCCTGGGTGGTTACGACTATGCGCGAGCTCACCCGGCCACGCTGGCCAGCCTGCGTGGGGTCGACCAGGCGCTGATCTGGGTGGTGGTGGCCTTGCTGATGTGGGGCCTGGTGATGGTCTACTCCGCGTCGGTCGCAATTCCGGACAACCCGAAATTCGCCCGCTTCTCCTCCACCCATTACCTGGGCCGGCACGCCTTTTCCATGCTGGTGGGATTTGTGTGTGCCTTGCTGGTCTTTCAGGTGCCGATGGAATTCTGGGAGCGCCATGCCCGGTGGCTGTTCGTCCTCGCACTGGTGTTGCTGGCGCTGGTGTTGCTGCCATTCATCGGTAAAGGCGTCAACGGTGCGCGGCGCTGGATTTCATTCGGTGTCTTCAACTTCCAGCCTTCGGAACTGGCCAAACTGGCCACCATCATTTACGCCGCCAATTACATGGTGCGCAAGATGGACGTGAAGGAGCGCTTTTTCAAAGCGGTACTGCCCATGGGTGTTGCCGTCGGACTGGCTGGTGTGTTTTTGCTGGCCGAGCCCGACATGGGGGCCTTCATGGTGATTGCCACCATCGCTATGGGCATCCTCTTCCTGGGGGGCGTCAATGCGCGCATGTTCTTCCTGATATTGCTGGTGCTGATCGGAGCATTTGTGGTCATGATTGCCGCCTCGCCCTGGCGCAGGGAGCGGATCTTTGCCTACCTTGACCCCTTCAGTGCCGAACATGCCCTGGGCAAGGGCTACCAGCTCTCGCATTCGCTCATTGCGATCGGGCGGGGTGAAATTTTTGGTGTCGGACTGGGGGGCAGCGTGGAAAAACTCCATTGGCTGCCCGAAGCCCACACCGATTTCCTGCTGGCGGTGATCGGCGAGGAATTCGGCCTGGTCGGCGTCAGTCTGGCGATCTTCCTGTTTTTGTGGCTGAGCCGACGCATCATGGTCATCGGTCGGCAGGCCATCGCCCTGGACCGGGTGTTTTCAGGGCTGGTCGCTCAGGGCGTTGGCATCTGGATCGGCTTTCAGGCCTTTATCAACATGGGGGTCAACCTGGGGGCCTTGCCAACCAAGGGGCTGACCTTGCCCTTCATGAGTTACGGCGGTTCGGCGATCCTGATGAACCTGGTGGCCATCGCCCTGGTGTTGCGGGTCGATGCCGAAAACAAGCGACTGATGCGGGGTGATGCATGAGCGACCGATGTGCACTGGTCATGGCCGGCGGCACCGGCGGGCACATTTTCCCGGGCCTGGCGGTGGCCGAGGCCCTGCGCGAGGCCGGTTGGCGCGTACACTGGCTGGGTGCTCCCGAGAGCATGGAAGCGCGGCTGGTACCGGCACGCGGTTTCCCCTTCGAGGCGGTGCAATTTTCAGGCGTGCGTGGCAAGGGCCTGATGACCCTGGCCTTGCTACCGCTCAAGCTGCTGCGGGCTTTCTGGCAAAGCCTGCAGGTGGTACGGCGCGTTCGACCCGATGTGGTGCTGGGCCTGGGGGGGTACATCAGTTTTCCAGGCGGCATGATGGGTGTGCTGGCTGGCCGGCCGCTGGTGCTGCACGAGCAAAATTCGGTGGCCGGAATGGCCAACAAAGTGCTGGCCCAGGTGGCCGACCGTACTTTCACCGCCTTTCCGAATGTCTTGCGTGCAGCGCAGTGGGTGGGCAACCCCCTGCGTGCGGCGTTCATGCAGCAGCCAGCACCGGCCGAGCGGTTTGCCGGCCGACGCGGACCGCTCAAAGTCCTGGTCATGGGCGGCAGCCTGGGCGCCAAGGCGCTCAATGAAATCGTGCCGCAGGCGCTGGCCCTCATCGAACCTGAACGGCGACCGCAGGTGACGCACCAAAGCGGCGAAAGCCAGATCGACGCCTTGCAGGCCCATTACACCCGTGCGGGTGTACCGGCCCGCCTGACGCCCTTTATCGAAGACACCGCCGGCGCGCTGGCCGAGGCCGATCTGGTGATCTGTCGTGCCGGTGCCAGTACCGTGACCGAAATCGCCGCCATCGGCGCGGCCGCGGTCTTTGTGCCGTTTCCGTTTGCAGTCGACGATCACCAGACCACCAATGCCCGTTTTCTGGTCGAGAACGGCGGTGGCTGGCTGATCGCGCAGTCCGAGCTGACGGCACAGGGTCTGGCTTCGCTGCTGCAAAACACCACGCGCGAGGAGTTGCTCACACGTGCTGAGATAGCCCATGTGCATAAAAAAACAAATGCCACACGGGAGGTGGTGATGGCCTGCGAGGAACTGGTCGCATGAAACACGCCATCCACAATATTCATTTCATCGGTCTGGGGGGGTCGGGCATGTGCGGCATCGCTGAAGTGCTGCACAACCTGGGCTACCGTATTTCCGGCTCGGACCTGGCCGACAGCGCGACCTTGCGCCGACTGGCCGCCCTGGGCATTGCCACCCATGTCGGGCATGACGCCGCCCATGTGCGCGCGGCCGATGCCGTGGTCACTTCCACCGCCGTGCGCGCCGACAACCCCGAGGTGATGGCTGCGCGCCAGCGCCACATCCCGATCGTGCCGCGCGCCGTCATGTTGGCCGAGCTCATGCGTATGAAGCAGGGGGTGGCGATTGCGGGTACTCATGGCAAGACCACCACCACCAGCCTGGTGGCAAGTGTGCTGGCCGAGGCTGGTCTGGATCCAACCTTCGTCATCGGCGGTCGCCTCAACAGTGCAGGCGCGAATGCGCGATTGGGCTCGGGTGACTATATCGTGGTGGAGGCCGACGAGTCCGATGCCTCTTTCCTCAACCTGTTGCCGGTCATGGCGGTGGTCACGAACATTGACGCTGACCACATGGAAACCTATGGCCATGACTTTGGGCGTTTGAAGGCGGCATTTGTCGATTTCCTGCACCGCATGCCTTTTTATGGCACGGCCATTGTCTGTGTCGACGATCCCGGTGTGGCCTCCATCGTCAACGCCATTGCCCGACCGGTGACCACCTACGGATTTACCGAGGGCGCGCAGCTCAGGGCGGTGGATGTGCGGGCCGTGGGTGGCCAGATGCATTTCACGATTGAGCGACGCAACGGCGTGGCTTTGCCGGATCTGCCGGTGACGCTCAATCTGGCGGGTCGGCACAATGTCCTCAATGCGCTGGCTGCGGTGGCGGTGGCGGTGGAGCTCAATGTAGAAGACAGTGCCGTGCAGCGTGCGCTGGCCGGATTCAAGGGGGTGGGACGCCGATTCCAGCGCTACGGCGATATCCACCTGCCACAAGGTGGGACCGTCACCGTGATTGACGACTATGGCCACCACCCGGTCGAGATGGCCGCTACCCTGTCGGCTGCCCGCGGGGCTTTTCCCGGCCGCCGACTGGTGCTGGCCTTCCAGCCGCACCGCTACAGCCGGACCCGCGACTGCTTCGAGGACTTCGTCAAGGTCATCGCAGAAGGTTGCGATGCAGTGCTGCTCGGCGAGGTCTATGCGGCTGGTGAAGCCCCGATCGTGGCCGCAGACGGCCGTTCGCTGGCACGCGCGCTGCGTGTGACCGGCAAGGTCGAACCGGTGTTTGTCGATGATATTGCCCGCATGCCGCAGGCGATTCTGGACAACGTCCGTAATGCCGATGTGGTGATCTGCATGGGGGCCGGTTCCATCGGCTCGGTGGCCGGTCGGCTGGTGGACCTGGGAGGTGCCGCATGAGTACCCCCGATTTTGGCAAGGTGGCGGTCCTGATGGGTGGACGTTCGGCCGAGCGCGAGGTGTCTCTGATGTCCGGACAGGGTGTGCTGCAGGCTTTGCGCTCCCGTGGTGTGGACGCCCATGCCTTCGATCCGGCTGAACGTGAGTTGCTGGCCTTGCGCAGTGAAGGCTTCGCACGGGCCTTCATTGCCCTGCACGGCCGTTATGGCGAGGACGGTACGGTGCAGGGCGCGCTGGAGCTGCTGGGCATTCCCTACACCGGTTCGGGCGTGATGGCTTCAGCCATCTGCATGGACAAAGTGATGACCAAGCGGGTATGGCTGACTGAGGGGCTGCCGACACCACGCTGGCTGCGCTTGTCCGGGAAGGACTTGCAGCGCGAGACCATCCGCAACGTGCCCGACCAGCTGGGCTTGCCACTGGTGGTCAAGCCCCCTCGGGAAGGTTCTTCGATCGGCATCACCAAGGTGCAGGGTTATTCGCAAATTCAGGATGCAGTCGCGCTGGCCATGCAGTACGACCCAGACGTTCTGTGCGAGGAGTTCATCGACGGCATCGAGCTCACCTGCCCGGTGCTGGGCAGCGGTGACCAAGCCCGTGCCCTGCCGGTCATTCGCATCGCAGCGCCGGACGGCAACTACGATTACCAGCACAAATATTTTTCCGAAGACACGGGCTACCACTGTCCCAGTGGCCTTTCCTCCCCAGAGGAGCAGGAAGTTCAGCGTCTGGTGATCGCTGCCTACCGTGCATTGGGCTGTCGGGGTTGGGGCCGTGTCGATCTGATGCGCCGAGCCAGTGATGGCAAGTTTTTCCTGCTGGAAATGAACACCTCGCCGGGCATGACCGGCCATTCGCTGGTGCCCATGTCGGCGCGGGCGGCTGGCATGAGTTACGAGGACCTGTGCGTGCACCTGCTCTCGCAGGCCGCCCTTGACCATTCAATTCCGGGAGGACATGCATGAACAAGCCGCAGCCGCTGCCTGTGGATGTACGTCTGATGAACGGCACCGCCAGCCTGCTCTACGCGCTGTTGGCGGTTCTGGTGCTGTCGGCCTTGCTGGGCTGGCTGGCGCGTTTGCCGGTTTTTTCCATCCGCGCCGTGATGGTCGATGGCGAGGTGCTGCACCACAACGCGGTCACCTTGCGGGCCAACGTGATGCCCCAGCTCAGTGGCAACTTCTTCACCATCGATCTGCAGCGCACCCGGGAGGTGTTCGAATCCATGCCCTGGGTGCGACTGGCTGTGGTCAAACGTGAATTTCCTGATCACTTGCGTGTGGTGCTCAGCGAGCACCAGCCAGTGGCCTTGTGGGGCGATGAGTCGGGCAATGCGATGGTCAACCGGCAGGGCCAGGTGTTCGAGGCCGAAGCCGACGACCAGGAGGTCCAGGGACTGCCGCGCCTCAAAGGCCCTGAGGGGACGTCGATGCAGGTCCTGAGGATGCTTGGATTTCTCGCGCCCATGCTGGGCAAGATGGATCACCGGATCGATCAGCTCGAGCTCACGCCCCGGGGCAGCTGGCGGGTCTTGACGCACAGCGGCGCCCAGATCGAACTCGGACGTGGAACGCAGGAAGAAATCGGCCAGCGTCTGCAGATGTTCTGGCGTACCTTGTCTCAGGTGGCGGCGCGCTATGAGCGAACCCCTTCATCGCTCGAGGCGGCTGACCTGCGGCACATCGATGGCTATGCCCTGCGCCTCAAAGGGGTCAGGACCCTTGAAACCCCGGTCAGGCCCTGACCGGCCCAGCGCACCCGACAAGCATGCACACTCAGGACAAATGACACATGGCTAAAGAATACAAAGATCTGGTGATCGGTCTGGACATCGGCACCTCCAAGGTGATGGCGGTGGTGGCTGAAGTGACCGCTGGTGGGGACCTCAAGCTCGCCGGCCTGGGCATATCGCCCGGCAACGGACTCAAGCGGGGTGCAGTCGTCAATATCGATGCCACTGTGCAGAGTATCCAGCAGGCCCTCAAGGAAGCCGAGCTGATGGCCGATTGCAAGATCACCCGTGTGAATACCGGCATCACCGGCAGCCATATCCGGGGCCTGAACTCCAGCGGCATGGTGGCCATCAAGGACAAGGAAGTCAGCCAGGCTGATGTCGCTCGGGTGATGGAGACCGCGCGGGCGGTCAACATTTCAACCGACCAGCGCCTGCTGCTGGTGGCGCCGCAGGAATTCGTCATTGACGGCCAGGAGGTCAAGGAGCCCATTGGCATGAGCGGCATGCGGCTGGAGGCCAAGGTGCACATCGTCACCGGGGCACAGAGTGCGGCGGAGAACATCATCAAGTGTGTGCGCCGCTGCGGCCTGGAAGTCGAGCAACTGCTGCTCAATCCTCAGTCCTCGAGCCTGGCTGTGCTGACCGAAGACGAACGCGAGCTCGGGGTGGCCTGCGTGGACATCGGTGCCGGCACCACGGATGTGGCCATTTTTGCGAACGGCTCGATCCGCCATACCGCCGTGATTCCGATTGCAGGCGACCTCATCACCAGCGACATTGCCATGGCCCTGCGCACACCCACCAAGGACGCCGAGGACATCAAAGTCGAGAGTGGCTTTGCCAAGCAATTGCTGGCCGATCCGGAAGCCCAGGTGGAGGTGCCAGGCCTGGGCGATCGTGGACCGCGCATGCTCAGCAAGCAGGCCCTGGCCGGGGTGATTGAGCCCCGCGTTGAAGAGATTTTTTCACTGGTGCAACAGGTCATCCGCGAGTCAGGATACGAGGAAGTGCTGTCCTCGGGCATTGTGCTCACGGGTGGCAGCGCGGTCATGCCCGGCATGATTGAGCTAGGGGAGGATATCTTTCTCAAGCCCGTCCGTCGGGGCATTCCGAAATACAACGGTTCACTGGCCGACATGGTCGGACAAGCGCGTGCAGCCACGGTGATGGGTCTGCTCGAGGAGGCGCGCCTGTCGCGTTTGCGAGGCCTGCGTGTCACACAAAAAAAGAGCCCGGTCAACAACGCCCTGGGCCGGCTCAAGGACTTCATCGTGGGGAATTTCTGATGCACACCTTCTTCCCTTGCCCCTGGCCTCGCGGCTCTCCTGCCCACCGTATCCGATATCGATGTTGAAGATCGACCCCCTCCCTACCATGAATGGCAACTGCAGAGATAGAAAACAGGAGTTGAAAATGACGATTGAAATGATCCAGACCGAATCCTTCAACCAGGGTACCCAGATTCGCGTGATCGGCGTGGGTGGTGGCGGCGGCAACGCCGTCGAGCACATGATCGAGCGCAATGTGCAGGGCGTGGAGTTCATTTGCGCCAATACCGACGCACAGGCCCTCAGTCGCAGTGCCGCGCACCGGATTGTGCAACTGGGCACCAGCGGTCTGGGTGCCGGCAGCAAACCGGAAAAGGGTCATGAAGCTGCACAGGACGCCGAGGCCGAGATCCGGGCTGCGCTGGACGGTGCCCATATGTTGTTCATCACTGCCGGCATGGGCGGCGGGACCGGTACCGGCGCAGCGCCGGTGATTGCCCGCATTGCCAAGGACATGGGCATCCTGACGGTCGGGGTGGTCACCAAACCCTTCGAGTTCGAGGGGGGCAAGCGCATGGCCAATGCTGAAAAGGGGCTCGCAGAGCTGGAAGCGAATGTCGATTCACTGATTGTGGTGCTCAACGAGAAACTGCTGGAATTGCCCGGTGGCGAGGACATGACCCAGGAGCAGGCCTTTGGGCATGCCAACGATGTGCTCAAAAACGCGGTGGGTGGCATTGCCGAGATCATCAATGTGCCTGGCCATATCAACCTGGACTTCGAGGACGTGCGCACAGTGATGGGCGAGCCTGGCAAGGCCATGATGGGCACTGCCCTGGCCAGTGGACCGGACCGTGCCCGGATCGCGGCCGAGCAGGCGGTGGCCTGTCCCCTGCTCGAAGGCGTGGATCTCTCGAGCGCCCGTGGGGTGCTGGTGCTGATCAGCGCCACCAAGAACTCGCTGAAAATGCACGAGACCAAATTGGCGATGAAGACCATCCAGTCATTTGCCACCGACAACGTGCATGTGATTTTCGGCACCGCCTACGACGAATCGCTTGAGGACCAGATCCGCGTCACCGTGGTGGCCACCGGCTTGTCGCGCAGCGCGGCCGCACGCCGGCCTTCACTGGAGGTGGTACAGCCGGTTCGCACCGGCACCGACAATGGATTTGTCTTCACCCCCGACTCCGCCCCGGCTGGGGTGGGGATGCCGGCGGGTCTGGGGTCCAACCCGAACACGCCTGCGGTGTGGCGCACCTCACGCACCCACGCGGCTGCCCGCGTCGATGGCATGGCCTCTGCAGGCATGGACGATATCGAAATTCCGGCCTTCCTGCGCAAGCAGGCCGACTGAGGGCGAACATCGACCGGTCTGCATCGGCAGTGGCATTGGAAATCCGGTGAGGGGGCGGACCTACAATACCCCTCATGATTGTCCAGCGAACCCTCAAAACCCTGACCAAGGCGGTGGGTGTCGGCCTGCACAGCGGCCAGCGGGTCGAGCTGACCCTGCGGCCGGCACCGGTCCATACCGGTATCGTCTTTCGGCGTGTAGACCTGCCCGTGCCGGTCGACATTCCCGTGCGGGCCGAATCGGTGACCGACACCCGTCTGGCCTCGACCATATCGGCGGGTCAGGCCAAAGTGCACACCATCGAGCACCTGATGTCGGCGTGCGCCGGGCTTGGGATCGACAACTTGTATGTCGATATCACGGCCGAAGAGGTGCCCATCCTTGACGGGTCGGCCGCGTCCTTTGTATTCCTGTTGCAAAGCGCCGGCATAGCCGAGCAGTCAGCGCCCCGGCGGTTCATTCGGGTGCTCGAACCCGTCGAGGTGCGGCAGGGCGAGTCAGACCAGGTCAAGTGGGCCCGGCTGGAGCCCTACCATGGCTTCCGTCTGAGTTTCGAGATCGACTTTCGCCACCCGGCGGTCGACTCTACCGGACAGCAGGTGGTGTTCGACCTCTCTGAGGGCGTGTATGCCCGCGACATTGCCCGCGCACGGACCTTTGGGTTTACGCGCGATGTGGAAATGATGCGTGCCAACGGACTCGCCCTGGGCGGCGGTCTGGACAATGCGATCGTGATGGACGATTACAAGGTGCTCAACGCCGATGGGTTGCGTTATGACGATGAATTCGTCAAACACAAGATCCTGGATGCCATGGGTGATCTCTACATCGTGGGCCAGCCTCTGCTTGCAGCCTACAGCGCCTTTCGCTCTGGACACGCCCTCAACAACCAGCTCCTGCGCGCATTGCTCGAACGGCCTGCTAGCTACGAGATCGTCAGCTTTGACTCCGAAGCCCAGGCTCCGCGGGGCTTTGCGAGTCTTCAGCCGGTCTGGTAGGCCAGAGCTGTCACGGCGCTTGGCACTTGCGCGCGGTCAGTGGCCGCGACCAGCCCTGAACATCCCGTGGGTCTTGCGCTTCAGTGCTCCCTGCGCTGACAGTTTGTTCATCGATGGACTGGCATGCGCATGGGTGATCGCCAGCCCGAGCGCATCGGCTGCATCCTGGCGGGGCGCGTTGGGCAGGTTCAGCAGGCGTCTGACCATCTCCTGAATCTGAGACTTCGCTGCGCGGCCATGACCGGTGATGGCCTGCTTCATTTGCAATGCCGTGTATTCCGCCACCGCCAGATCGCATGACACCAGGGCTGTCAGGCAGCAGCCCCGCGCCTGACCCAGCATCAGACTGGCCTGCGGGTTGACGTTGATGAAAACGATTTCCAGCGAGGCCACATCGGGCTGGTAGCGGCGGTGAATTTCACGAATGCCCTCGTACAGGGTTTTCAGGCGCAGAGGAAGATCGCCTCGTGCATGGTGGGTGGTATCAATCACCCCGCTGGCCACATACTGCAGTCGGCTGCCGTGCGCATCGATGACGCCAAAGCCTGTGGTCTGCAGCCCGGGATCGATGCCCAGGATGCGTTGCCCTGCGCTGGACGTGGTCATGGCAGGCGCACCTCACTCATGCGCGCCATGATGGTCTGGGCGCGCTCGCTCAAATAGGTGGACTGGGGCAGGTTCTCGAAATACCTGGGCCGGGGCAGCATTACCGCCAGCCGGGCGGCTTCCCAGGGGCTCAGACGTGAAGCCGGTTTGCGAAAGTAGTGCTGCGCCGCTGCCTCGGCTCCAAACACACCTTCCCCCCATTCAACGCTGTTGAGGTAGAGGGTGAGGATGCGCCGCTTGCCCAGCAATCCTTCGAGCATGAAAGTCAGCACCATTTCTTGGCCCTTGCGCAGCAGTGTGCGCTCCCCCGACAGCAGCAGGTTCTTGGCCAGTTGCTGGGAAATGGTCGAGCCCCCCACCACACGGGCTGCTGAGGCGTCCTGGCCCTTGCGTTCGGCGCGCTCCTGGGCGCGCTGGTTGCGTTGCCAGGCTTTCTCCACCGATTCCCACCAGATACCGCCATGCTGGGTGAAAGCGCTGTCCTCGGAGGCTATCACGGCGCGCTGGAGATGCACGGAAATCTCCCGCTCGCCCACCCATTGCTGCCGCCAGGGCAGCTGACCCTGCCGGTGCAAGATCTGCCAGGCCTGCGATCGCTGGAAGCTGGTGGAAGCAGGAGCGAGCAGGGACAGGGCGGCGATGTAGGCCAGGAAAAACACCTGCAACGCCCCCCCGGCGGCGATCAGCAGCAGCAGCCATCGCAGCCAGGCTTTCATGGCTGACCAGACTGGGGCGCGAGCACCCGGGTTTCGAGCGTGTCATCGCGTGAGAACTTGAAACGTGACACCACCACGATCTGGTCGGCCTGCCGGCGCATCCGTTCATCAAAAGGCTCGAAGGGACCCGCACTCAGGACGATCGCGCGGGCACGCTCATCAAGCAAGGCATTGCCCGAACCACTGGCCACTTCTGCCGCAACCACCTGACCGTTGCGATCGACAGTGATGACCATGGTCAGCTTGCCGTAGAGCTTCACGCCGCCGGCAACGGGAAAGTTCTCGGTGCCCTGAAGCTCGACCAGCCGACGCAGTTTGTCATAGTACAGCGCATACATGCTTTCGCGGGTGGCCGGGCTGATGTAGCGCTTGCGAGGGGCGCCCTGGGTCTTTTGCACCCTGTCTTCAATCTGCGCCAGATGGCTCGAGAGCAGCTGGCGACGCTGTTCACGTTGCTGGCGCTCCTGCTGGCTTCTCTGGGCCTGACCATCGTCGTTAGACAGGCTGGCCAACTCTTCGCGCAGTTGAGACAACAAGCGCATTTGCTGGGACTTGAGCTCCTCGAGGTGTCGCTGCTTTTCGAGCAGGGTATCGCCGGGGCTGGACAGGGCCGCAGCCGGCAGGGGGTTGGTCGCCAGACGAACTTCAGGGACGTCTCCGCCACCGTCAAGCTGCACCTGGGCCTGTGCCTGGACTTCGCTTGGGGCCTTGGCACTGCGGGCGTTGACCAGAATCACCTCGAGGGGCGTGTCTGCAAACACCCGCTGAAAACTCTCGGGTGCAGCTGTGCGCCATGTCAGAAGACCGGCATGCAACAACACCGACAGGCCCAAGGCCCACATCAGGGCCCGGGAAGGCCCGTCCAGATCGGCCAGATTCGGCAGCGCCAGTGCGGGGAGGCTGGAAGGATCCCTCATGGTGCGGGTGCATCTTCCTCGGTCAGATCGACGGCGATGCGCACCGGGCCAGCGTCCTCAAGACTGTCCTCGTCATGAACGGCGGGGTCGGCCTCAGGCGAGGTTTCCAGCTGTCCGACAACCGTGGCGGAAAGTTCCAGGGTCATGAGATTGTGGGTGCCCAGACGCAGGCGCACCCGCTGCCCACGCTGCATCAAGCTGCCACCGAGCACGCTCAGGGTCAAAGGCAAGGTGTCTGCGCGGGCCAGCCAGTGCCCCCCCGGCATTTCACGCAGCAGCGTGGCGTCAAGCTGCGTGATGCCTTGCTGGTTCAGGTACTGAAGTGTCCAGTACCGCTCCATCGAGGCCTGCATGCTGTTGTAGGCCGTGTAGGCGGCATCGAAGGCGCTGATGACCGAAAACAATTCGGCGTCCTTGGGTTTGAAAGGGGCTGCCAGGGCGGCCGTGGCGCCGTGGCGCACGCAGGCAATGATTTGCCACTGGTTGACCAGATCGGTGTAACGCCGCAGGGGCGAGGTGCTCCAGGCGTAGCAGGGCACCCCGATGCCCGCATGGGGCAGGGCCTTGGTGCCCATGCGGACCTTGACCCCTGGCGCCAGGCTGGCCTGGCTGCGGTAAATGGCGGGCACTCCGAGGTTGCCCAGCCACTGCCCCCAGGTGCTGTTGGCGAGGATCATGGCCTCGGCCACCATCAGATCCAGGGGCGAGCCCCGCTGACGCTGGGTAATGATCACCGGCTCGTCGCCCTGGGGAGGGCAGTCTGCATCCGGCCGCTGCAGACGGAAGGTGAAGTCGGGCCGGTTGAAGGTCTCCGGCTTGCCACGCACCGCCTCACGCCGGGCCTTGAGGCTCTGGGCCAGACGCCACAGGAAGGCCAGGCTGTGCCGGGGCACCGGGACCGGAGCCTCAGCAGCTCCGTCGTGCTCCAGCCACTCGCGGGTGATGACCGTGTCGAGCTGGTCGTGGCGCAGGTTGGCCGCAATGGGGACGCGCTCGAGCCGGGTTTCACTGCCCCGAATGTCCAGGGTGAGCTCATCGAAGCTCACATACAGCGAAACAGCCGGGCAATCCTGGCCCTCGCAAAGGGTGTAGCGTTGGACCACCGCATCGGGCAGCATGGTGATCTTGTAGCCGGGCATGTACACCGTGGACAGGCGCTGGCGACCAATCTGGTCGAGCGCCGTGCCGGGGGCAATGGCCAGCGCTGGCGCCGCAATGTGAATGCCCACCACGACGGTACCGCTGCCCAGCCCTTGCACGGACAGGGCGTCATCGATTTCGGTGGTGTGGGAATCATCGATCGAGAATGCCTGCACCTGCGCCAAAGGCAACTCCTGCGCAATGAGTGGGGCTTGCACGTTGGACGGAAAACCGGTGCCCTTGGGGAAGTGTTCGAACAAAAAACGCTGCCAGTGAAATTCCCAGGGCGAGGACAGTGCACCCGCTTGCTGCAGCAGTTCGAGCGGGGCGAGCTGGCTGTTGCGGCTGGCCTGGACCACGGCGCGGTATTCGGGGCTGTTCTTGTCGGGTGCAAACAGGATCCGGTAGAGTTGCTCACGCACCTCGGACGGGCATTGCCCGCCCATGAGCTGGTCTGCCCAGGTCTCGATTCGTGCCTGGACCTGGCGCTTTTTTTCGATAGCAGCCAGGGCCTGCTGCACCGTTTCGGCGCTGGCCTTGCGGTAGCGGCCCTTGCCGGCGCGCCTGAAATAGTGGGGTGCATCCTGCAAGCGCATCAGCATCGCAACCCGTTCGGTCAGGCTGGGTGCGCTGCTGAAGTACTCCTGCGCCAGATCGTCAAAACCGAACTCCTGATCCGGCGCGAACTCCCAGGCCAGGTCGAGGTCGATGCCCTGGCTCAAGCCGGTCGCCTGCAGCATCAGTTCGGCGGGTGCGATCTGGTCAAAGGGCAACAGAACATGCACCGACTTCACTTTGACCCGCTTGCCCGAGTCGAGCTCGACCTGCAGGGAAGCTTGCGCCTCCGACAAGACCCTGCCGGCGATCAATTTGCCAGCGTCATCAAACAGAACAAACATGCATGGAATTGTCCCATGGCGGCAGGCCTGCCGGATCGCTCAGCCGCAGGAACCGGGTCACCCAGGGCAGCAAAAGCTCAAATTCCGCAAGGCCGTGATCGCTGCCCTGCAGCAGCAGGTGGCTGCCTTGTCCGTGGCGCTGCCGCATCTCGCGCCAGTCCAGCACCTCGTCACCGGTGGCTATCAGGGCCAGGCTGGGCGGACGGTGCGGGCCCAGACTGGCCTCCAGCCGGGCCAGCTCATCGACAAATCCGGCTTCGAAAAACACCTGCTGTGTGGCGTCATGCCAGGCCGGGTGCAGGCCAATGTGGCTGGCCAGATCGCGGGCTGGGTGGACGGCCGGGTTGATCAGGACGGCCGGCAGATTGTGGGCGCAGGCCAGCCAATGGGCGTAAAAGCCCCCCAGGGACGAGCCCATCACCGCGCATCGTTCTGGCGCCCGGGCATCCAGCCAAGCCGAGATATCGCGCAGCGCCTGTGCGGGGGAGGGGGGCAGCGCGGGGCAGTGCCAGTGCAGTTCAGGCCGGTGGCGAGCCACCCAATCGGCCATGCAACGGGCCTTGGCCGAACGGGGGGAGGATCGGAAACCATGCAGATACAGCAGATGGGTGGGCACAAAGTCCTTGAGTCGTGCAAGGTCATCGTCACACCAATACCAGCGGTGGGGGGGCAACTTGAGCGCATTGGAGGGGGTTTGCATGCCAGGCATGTCGGGTTCACGGGATAATCCACATTATGGTTTCGGTGATTCAGAAAGCGCCCTGGTGGTACCGCCTGGGCCGCCTGGTCAAGGGGTTTGACGGTCCGCTGGCCTTTGCGGTCTTCATGCTGGCCTGCGCCGGCATGTTGGTGATGTATTCCTCAGGATATGACCACGGCACCCGGTTTGTGGACCATGGCCGCAACATGTTGCTGGCTGGTTTCATCATGTTTGTGGTCGCACAAATACCTCCGCAGAAACTCATGAGTCTCGCCGTTCCTTTGTACACCTTGGGCGTGGTCCTGTTGATCGCGGTGGCTTTGTTCGGCATCACCAAAAAGGGCGCCCGGCGTTGGGTGAACATCGGGATCGTGATCCAGCCCAGTGAAATTCTCAAAATTGCCATGCCCCTGATGCTGGCCTGGTGGTTCCAGAAAAAGGAAGGCCAGATCCGGCCCCTGGATTTCGCTGTCGCAACGGTCCTGCTGGCCCTGCCGGTAGGGCTGATCATGCGCCAACCCGATCTGGGCACGGCCTTGCTGGTGCTGGGGGCAGGACTGTCGGTGATTTATTTTGCCGGCCTGCGCTGGCGCTGGATCCTGCCGCCGGTACTGCTGGGTCTTGCGGGGCTGGTGGTGCTGGTATCCCTTGAATCGACGCTGTGTGCAGACGGCGTCGACTGGCAGGTGCTGCATGAATACCAGCGTCAACGAGTGTGCACCTTGCTCGATCCCACCCGAGACCCTCTGGGCAAAGGCTTTCACATCCTGCAGGGCATGATCGCCATCGGCTCGGGCGGATTGTGGGGCAAGGGCTTCATGCAAGGGACCCAGACCCATCTGGAGTTCATCCCCGAACGCACCACCGATTTCATCTTTGCAGCCTACTCCGAGGAATTCGGTCTGCTGGGCAATGTGCTGCTGATTGTGGGTTTTTTTGCGCTGGTCTACCGGGCCTTGGTGATCGCTACCCAGGCCCCCACTCTGTTTGCACGCTTGCTGGCCGCCAGCGTGTCGATGATTTTCTTCATGTACGCCTTCGTCAACATGGGCATGGTCAGTGGCATCCTGCCGGTGGTCGGCGTGCCCTTGCCCTTCATCAGCTATGGGGGAACCGCCATGGTCACCCTCGGGCTGGCGCTGGGGATTCTGATGTCGATTTCTCGGGCCAAGCAGCTGGTGCAGAGCTGAATGGGCCCGGGCAATCCCCCCACACGGCATGCTGCAGCCCGGCTGCCTACAATGGACCCATGATTTCACGAGAACCCACCCTTGAACGCCTGGCGACCGCCAGATCCCTGCTGCTGGAGCCCTTTGGCCTGGACGAAAGCCACCTGACGCGTGCCCTGGCGGCGATCAAGGCCCACCGGGTGGATGACGCTGACCTTTATTTCCAGTACACCCGTTCGGAGGGCTGGAGCCTTGAGGAGGGCATTGTCAAGACCGGCAGTTTCAGCATCGACCAGGGGGTGGGCGTGCGGGCGGTGGCGGGCGAGAAAACTGCGTTTGCTTATTCGGATGACATTTCCGAAGCTTCGCTCATGGACGCGGCTCTCACAGTGCGCGCCATTGCGGCAGCCGCACAAAACAAGCGCAGCAAGGTGCCGGCCCGCAAGGTGTCGGCCAGCCGCTCGCTCTATCCCTCCCTCGATCCGATGTCGACCCTGGACAGCACCGCCAAGGTCAAGTTGCTGGAGAAAGTCGAAGCACTGGCCCGCGCAAGGGACCCCAGGGTGGCGCAGGTGATGGCCGGCCTGGCCACCGAATACGATGTGGTGCTGGTGGCGCGTGCCGACGGCACGCTGGCTGCCGATGTGCGTCCGCTGATCCGCCTGTCGGTGTCGGTGATTGCCGAACACAACGGCCGCCGGGAAGCCGGCAGCAGTGGCGGCGGCGGCCGGTTCGGGCTGGCCTACTTTGATGATGCGCTGGTCGAGACCTACGTCAATGATGCCGTGCATGCCGCACTGACCAACCTCGAAGCCCGCCCCGCACCAGCGGGCGAAATGACCGTGGTGCTCGGCCCTGGTTGGCCCGGTGTGCTGTTGCACGAGGCGGTGGGTCACGGTTTGGAGGGCGACTTCAACCGCAAGGGCTCGAGTGCTTTCAGTGGCCGCATCGGCCAGCGTGTGGCGGCCAGGGGCGTCACCGTCCTCGATGACGGCACCTTGGCCGACCGCCGCGGCTCGCTCAATGTGGACGACGAGGGCCATGCCAGCCAGAGGAATGTGCTGATCGAGGACGGCATTTTGCGCGGCTACATCCAGGACGCGATGAATGCCCGCCTGATGGGGGTCAAGCCCACCGGCAATGGCCGTCGCGAGAGCTATGCCCATGTGCCCATGCCTCGCATGACCAACACCTACATGCTTGGTGGCGACAAAGACCCGCAGGAGATCGTGGCCAGCATCAAGAAAGGCTTGTACGCCACCAACTTTGGCGGTGGTCAGGTGGACATCACCAGTGGCAAGTTTGTGTTCTCCGCGAGCGAGGCCTATTGGGTTGAAAACGGCAAGATCCTGTATCCGGTCAAGGGTGCCACGCTGATCGGCAGCGGCCCGGAGTCGCTCAAGAAGATTTCGATGATCGGCAATGACATGCGCCTCGATTCGGGGGTGGGCACTTGCGGCAAGGAAGGTCAGAGTGTGCCGGTGGGTGTGGGTCAGCCGACCTTGCGTATCGACGGCTTGACGGTGGGCGGGACGGTCTGAACCGCCTGCCCTCTGGCCCTGCAGGGCGACGGGAGGGCACGAAAGATGTCTGCGTTTTTCAGGTGGCGGGCCCTCCTGTGTCGTCCCGGTTCCGTAGAGACCCGTGCCTCGGCTTGCGCAACCGGTGCATCACTGTGCTCATGCACCCCAGTGACAAGCCCCGTCTCTCAGCTGTGATACATTCCTAGTCATGGCTTTGCGTCCCGCCTTTTACTTTTTTTACTTTTGGTTCTCTGTCCCCGGCGGACGAGAGGCGAACGCGTAAACACCGAACCCCTCGAACACAACCGCCGGCGCCTCAAGCCCGGCGGTTTTTTTCATCCCGTCAAAACCATGATTGCCTGCCTAAGGAGTCCCCGATGAATGCCAAAGCCACGACCGAAACCAGGTATGCGCACCCTGCTGACCGCACCGGACAGACTGACGACGAACGCATCAAGGACATCACCGTGCTGCCTCCGCCCGAACATCTCATGCGCTTTTTTCCGATTGCGGGCACGGCGGTGGAAACACTGATCGCCAAAACCCGCAAAACAGTGCAACAGATCCTGCATGGCAAGGATGACCGCCTGCTGGTCATCATCGGACCCTGCTCGATCCATGATCCTGCAGCGGCGCTGGAATACGCCCGCCGGCTCAAACCCTTGCGCGATCAATATGCGGGCACTCTTGAAATCGTCATGCGGGTGTATTTTGAAAAACCCCGGACTACCGTGGGCTGGAAGGGTCTGATCAACGACCCCTACCTTGACGAGAGTTACCGCATCGACGAAGGCTTGCGCATCGCTCGCCAGCTGCTCATCGAGATCAACCGCACGGGTCTGCCGGCGGCCAGCGAATTCCTGGATGTGATCTCACCCCAGTACATTGGGGACCTGATCAGCTGGGGGGCGATCGGCGCACGAACCACCGAAAGCCAGGTGCACCGTGAACTGGCCTCGGGACTCTCGGCCCCCATTGGCTTCAAGAACGGCACCGACGGCAACATCAAGATTGCCACCGATGCGATCCAGGCCGCAGCGCGTGGCCATCATTTTCTGTCGGTGCACAAAAACGGCCAAGTGGCCGTCGTTCAGACCCAAGGCAACCACGATTGCCATGTCATTTTGCGCGGTGGCAAGGCCCCCAACTACGACGCCCAGAGCGTTATGGCGGCCTGCAAGGAGTTGGAAGCTTCAAAGCTGCCAGCCACTTTGATGGTGGATTTCAGTCACGCCAACAGCAGCAAGCAGCACAAGAGGCAGGTGGACGTGGCCCGGGATATCGGCCGCCAGATTTCGGGTGGATCACGTCAGGTGTTTGGCGTGATGATCGAGAGCCATTTGCAGGAAGGGGCACAAAAGTTCAATCCGGGCAAGGACAGTGTGAGTGCACTCGAGTACGGCAAAAGTATCACCGATGCCTGCATTGGCTGGGAAGACAGCGAACAGGTTCTGCAGTTGCTGTCGGACGCGGTGCAGGCACGTCGGCAACGCCCGGCCGCCCTCAGGTCGCAGTCGGGGGCGTGACCTGGAACTCCCGCCACAGCAGGTACAGACCGCTGGCGACCACCACTGCAGCACCCAGCAGTACCGCCTGGTCGGGGATCTGCCCAAAAACCAGCCAGCCGCCCAGCGTCATGTAGAGAATTTGCTGGTAGAGGAAGGGGCCAAGCACGGCCGCTGATGCAAAGCGGTGAGCCTGCGCTGCAAAGTAGTGGCCAGCCCCGCCGCTGAGACCGGCCAGGGCCAGCACCAGCCAGTGCCAGCCGCTCTCAGGCGCTCGCCAGGTCCAGAGGGCGAAGGGCGTAAGAACCGTGGTGGCCACCAGGGCCGAAGCCAGTTGCATGGTGGCTGGGTGCTCGCTGCTGGCCAGTTTGCGGGTGAGCATGTTGAACAGGGCATACAGCATGGCGTTGCCGGCAGACAGCAAGATGGCCGGGTGAAACGCTTGCGTGCCTGGCCGGATGATGATGAGCACACCCACGAATCCGGCCGCAATGGCCAGCCAGCAACGCGCGTCGAGCTTCTCGCCCAGCCACCAGGCCGAAAGCACCGCGATCAGAATCGGGACGGAAAACTGCATGGCCCCGGTTTCGGCCAGCTGCAAATATTGCAGGGCCCAGAAATTCAGTCCGGTCATGGTTGCCAGCATCAGCCCACGCACCAGTTGAAGCCGCGGATGGTTCCACTGGACCAGCGACCAGCCCATGCTCGGGGCAAAGACGAGCACCGAAAACAGCGAGTGGGTGAGAAAGCGCAGCCACACCACCTGCAGCACCGGCAGACTCAGAACCAACCATTTGGCTGCGGTGTCGAGAAAGGCAAAACACAGCGTGGTCAGCGTGACCAGACCGATGCCGAGCCGGCGGTGTTGCGGGCTGTGTCCGAGCATGCGGTTCAGTGGTGCTGCAGGGCCTGCAGCAAGCGGGAGTGGATGCCGCCGAACCCGCCGTTGCTCATACACAGCACATGGTCCCCTGCACGCACGTGCGCCAGCACCTGTGCGATGACGCCCTCGATGGTGTCGGCCACCCGCGCGCGCTCGCCCATGGGTGCGAGTGCAGCCGCAGCGTCCCAACCCAAGCCGCCCGAGTGGCAAAAGGCCATGTCTGCCTCCTCCAGGCTCCAGGGCAGCTGGGACTTCATGGTGCCCAGCTTCATGGTGTTGCTGCGTGGCTCAAAGAGGGCCAGGATGCGGACGTGCGGCCCCAGTTGGCGGCGCAGGCCGTTGACAGTGGTGCGGATGGCGGTGGGATGATGGGCAAAGTCGTCATAGACCGTGATGCCATTGACGCTGCCGCGCACTTCCATGCGGCGCTTGACGTTTTCAAAGCTGGCCAGTGCTTGCGCGCCTGTGGCAAGACTTACACCCACATGTTCGGCCGCCGCAAGGGCTGCCAGTGCATTGAGTTGATTGTGCACGCCCCCGAGGGTCCACTGCACATGGGCCACCGGGTGTCCGCCGTGCAGGACCCTGAAATTGCTGGGGTCTCCTTCAGCCACGAAATCACTCACAGCCGAACCGAAACTGCGGACCTCGCTCCAGCAGCCCAGGGCCAGGACCCGGGTGAGGCTTTCTTCGAGACCGTTGACGACCACTCGGCCCGAGCCGGGTACGGTACGCACCAAGTGGTGGAACTGGCGCTCGATGGCGGTCAGATCGTCAAAGATGTCGGCGTGGTCGAATTCCAGGTTGTTCAGGATGGCCGTGCGCGGGCGGTAGTGCACGAACTTGCTGCGCTTGTCGAAGAAGGCGGTGTCGTATTCGTCGGCCTCGATGACGAAGTGCCTGCCAACGCCCAAGCGGGCGGAGACGCCGAAGTTCAGGGGCACGCCACCGACCAGAAAGCCCGGTTGCAGCCCGGCCTGCTCCAGCACCCAACTGAGCATGGCGGTGGTGGTGGTCTTTCCATGGGTGCCCGCCACCGCCAAGACGTGCCGGCCCTGCAGGACATGCTCAGCCAGCCATTGGGGACCGCTGGTGTAGGGAGCGCCGGCCTCCAAAATGGCTTCCATCAGGGGAAATTTGGGGCTGCCGTCGGCCTGGCGGGCGCGGCTGACGACGTTACCGATCACATACATGTCGGGCTGCAGTGCCATTTGTTCGGCACCAAAACCCTCGATCAGGTCGATGCCCAGGGCCCGCAGCTGCTCGCTCATCGGAGGGTAGACGCCGACGTCGCAACCGGTGACGCTGTGCCCGGCTTCGCGCGCCAGCGCGGCAAGACCGCCCATGAAGGTGCCGCAGATGCCAAGAATATGTATGTGCATGGGCAGGGATTGTAGGAGTCTGCGCTTAACCGCCCGGTGCCGCTCCGGAGGATGGCGCTGCATCATGCCTTGCGGGTGTCCGGGTTCATGTGGCTGAGCGAAAATGCTGTCATGTCGGACCTTCAACTGGAAATTGCGGCCAACGCCGCCCGCCTGGTGGTCGAGGAGGGGCTGGGGTTCGGGCCGGCCAAGCATCGGGCGCTCAAACTCCTGGGCCTGCCTGGTCGCACGGCCCTGCCCGGAAATGAACTGGTGGAGGCGCAAGTGCGGGAGTACATCGACATTTTCTGTGCCGACACCCAGCCCCAGCAATTGCAAGCCTTGCGGGAACACGCCCGCGACTGGATGCAACGGCTGGCCGATTTCCATCCCCTGTTGGGGGGGGCGGTCTGGCAGGGTTGGGCCACGCGTTTGTCGGATATCGATCTGAGCCTGTTCTGTGACGATCCCAAAGCGGTCGAGCTGGCCCTGATCAACCGCAACCTGCGCTATGAAGCCCGCTCGCAGACCGGTTTGCAGGGGCAGGAGGTGCAGGTGCTCAGCCTGCACAGCCATTGCCGGGGCCTTAACGAAGACATCGGGGTGCATTTGCGGCTGCATGATCTGGATGGTCTGCGTGGCGCCTTGCTGCCCGATGCCCAAGGCCGCCCGTTGCGGGGGGATTTAAGGGCCCTTGAGCGTCTGCTTGCCGGGGTCGGGTGACAATCGGACGATGAAAACGCAATCGACACGCCGACGCGGCTGGATGGTGGGTGTGGGTGCCCTTGCTGGACTGGCCGGTCTGGGCCTGGCCTGGTGGCGTCTGCGTGAGCAACCGGCCTCGGTACAGGCGGTCCAGGCCTTTTGGGAGCGCAGTTTTGATCGGCCTGACGGCGGCACCCTTGCCGCCGTCAGCCTGCGAGGCAAACCCCTGCTCATCAATTTCTGGGCCACCTGGTGTCCGCCGTGCGTGGAGGAGTTGCCCATGATTGAGGCCTTTTTCCGCCAGAAATCGGCCCGCGGGGTGCAGGTGCTCGCCTTGGCCATAGACCAGCCCAGTGCCGTGCGCCGTTTTCTGGCCCGCCAGGCCTTGACCTTCCCGATCGGTCTGGCTGGACTGGAGGGTACAGAGCTCTCTCGCTCGTTCGGCAATGCTGCAGGTGGCCTGCCATATTCAGTGTTTTTAAATGCTGATGGCAGCATTTACAAGCAAAAGCTCGGACAATTGCAGCAGTCAGATCTGGATGCCTGGCCTGTTTGATGGCTCCTCCGTCCCCGGCCCGAAGATAGTTCGGGACTGCCTGGGCCACAATTTTCGTTGAGGATTTATCCGCCGAAAGATCGTGACATTTGAACGATTTTCGACCTTTTTTCGTGTAAATTCAGGCGACTACATTTGGCAATAGGAGGACAGTCGATGGATTTGCGCAAACTCAAGACCCTGATTGATCTGGTTTCCGAGTCCAATGTCTCCGAACTCGAGATCACAGAAGCGGAGGGTAAAGTCAGGATCGTCAAAAGTGTCGGAGCGACTGCTGGGGGGGCGTTGACGCCAGCAGCGCCCATTCTGGCCCCGGCCGTGATGGTCGCACCCGCACCACAGCCATCCCCACAAGCCGTTGCCGAGCCGGTTGCATCGCCTGCAGATGCCGGACACGCGGTCAAATCCCCGATGGTGGGGACTTTCTACCGTTCTTCCAGCCCGGGCGGGGCTCCCTTTGTGCAGATTGGCGCACAGGTCAAGGAGGGGGACACCTTGTGCATCGTCGAGGCCATGAAGATCCTCAATGAAATCGAGTCCGACAAGTCCGGTACGGTCACCCAGATCCTGTGCGAGAACGGTCAGGCCGTCGAGTACGGACAACCCTTGTTCATCATCGAGTAAGGCAGGATTTTCATGTTCAAGAAAATCCTGGTCGCCAACCGTGGCGAGATTGCCCTGCGCATCCAGCGTGCCTGCCGGGAGCTCGGGATCAAGGCGGTGATGGTTTACTCCGAGGCCGACAAGGAGGCCAAGTATGTCAAGTTGGCCGAAGAGGCCGTTTGCATCGGACCGGCCCCCTCTGCCCAAAGCTATCTGAGCATGCCCGCCATCATTTCGGCGGCCGAGGTCACCGACGCAGAAGCAATCCACCCTGGGTATGGATTCCTTAGTGAAAACGCCGATTTTGCCGAGCGGGTGGAAAAGTCCGGATTCCAGTTCATCGGGCCTACCCCCGAATCGATCCGCATTATGGGTGACAAAGTCTCGGCCAAACAGGCCATGATCAAGGCCGGGGTTCCTTGCGTGCCCGGTTCCGAAGGCGAATTGCCGGACGATCCCGCACAGATCCGGGCCGTTGCCCGACGCATTGGCTACCCGGTCATCATCAAGGCGGCCGGAGGCGGAGGGGGTCGGGGCATGCGCGTTGTGCACACCGAAGCGGCATTGATCAATGCGGTACAGATGACCCGTGCGGAGGCGGGGGCTGCGTTTGGCAATCCAGCTGTCTATATGGAAAAGTTCCTCCAGAACCCGCGTCATATCGAGATCCAGGTCCTGGCGGACAAGCACCGCAACGCAGTGTATTTGGGCGAGCGTGACTGCTCGATGCAGCGACGTCACCAGAAGGTGATCGAGGAAGCTCCCGCGCCAGGGATCGCCCGCAAGCTCATCGACAAGGTGGGCGATCGCTGTGTGGCTGCCTGCAAGAAGATCGGTTACCGGGGTGCCGGCACCTTTGAATTCCTGTACGAAAACGGCGAGTTCTACTTCATCGAGATGAACACCCGGGTCCAAGTCGAGCATCCGGTGACCGAATGGATCACCGGCGTGGACATCGTCAAGACCCAGATCATGGTTGCGGCCGGTGAGAAACTGCCCTTTACGCAAAAACAGATCCAGATCCATGGGCATGCCATCGAGTGTCGGGTCAATGCCGAAGATCCGTTCAAGTTCACCCCTTCACCTGGGCGTATCACCACCTGGCACGCGCCCGGGGGTCCTGGTGTTCGGGTCGATTCCCATGCCTACACCAACTACTTTGTCCCACCCAACTATGACTCGATGATTGGCAAGATCATCGTGCATGGTGACACGCGCGAGCAGGCGTTGGCCCGTATGCAGACGGCATTGGCCGAGACCGTAGTAGAGGGCATTCACACCAACATTCCGCTGCATCGTGAGCTGATGGTGGATGCCAAGTTCATGGCGGGTGGCACCAATATTCACTACCTTGAACACTGGTTGAGCCAGCATAAGCGTTGATGTACGAGTTGCTGCTGCTCAGTCCCGAGAGCCGTGTGGAAGTTCTTGGTGATGCACTTGAAGCGCTCGACGCCCTCAGTGTCTCGGTGGAAGACGCCGACGCACAGTCGACCGCCGAACAAGCCCTGTTTGGCGAACCGGGCTTGCCACCGCCGAGGGAGGGCTGGCAGCGGTCGCGTGTCCAGGCCTTGTTTGGCGAGCAGACCCAGGCCAAGGAGGCGGCTGCATTGCTTCAGGCCCAGGATTTCTTTGATGGCTGTCAAATCCTGGGTGTACGCCGTGTTGAAGACCAGGACTGGGTGCGGCTGACCCAGTCGCAGTTTGCGCCCGTGCCCATCACCCATGACTTCTGGGTTGTGCCGACCTGGCACGAGGTGCCGGTCGCGGCCCGTCAGTCGATTCGTCTCGATCCTGGTCTGGCATTCGGTACCGGGACCCACCCGACCACCCGCATGTGTCTGCGCTGGATTGCCAGTCATGACCTGCAGGGACAGCGTGTACTTGACTATGGTTGTGGCTCGGGGATCTTGGCCATTGCTGCGGCCAAGTTTGGCGCAGTGTGGGTGGATGCGGTGGACATCGATGAGGCTGCTGTGGTTGCTACCCGTCTCAATGCCCTGGCTAACCGGGTCAGTGTGAATACCGGTCTGCCTGACCGCGCCAGTGGACCGTACCGGACCGTGCTCGCCAACATTCTGGCCACGCCCCTCAAGGTTCTCGCGCCCTTGTTGTGCAGCCATGTTGATCTCGGCGGTCAACTGGTACTTGCAGGCATTCTGGATCGACAGGCAGATGAACTGCAGCAGGCTTACGCCCCGTGGCTGCGACTGCAAGTGACAGACAGTGAAGACGGCTGGATCTTGATGACGGCTGTCAGGACCTGATCATCGTCCGGTCGTTCGCGCGGCAGGCCCGCCCTACAATGCGTGCCATGCGTTTGGTCACCCGTTGCCCCCATTGCCTGGCCCTTTATGAGGTGCGGTCTGCTCAGCAGCAGGCGGCGCAAGGATGGCTGCGTTGCGGTCAATGCCTCACTGCATTCGACAGCGAAGACCTGGTGCTGCCCTGGATGGATGAACCGGAATTCGTGCAAGAGGACAAAATCGACATCCGGTCCCTGCTGCACGAGCCTGTGATCGCGAGCCAGGCTACCGAGCCATTGACCAGCCCGCCTCAACCGCAACCTTCGATCGTCAACAACCCCCCCTGGCCAGAGCCGCAGGAGCCGGATCTACGATCCCGCTTGTGGGGGTGGGCCAGCAGTGCAGCTGTGCTGCTGCTGTTGGTACAGCTGCTGGTTTGGCATCGGTCAGCCCTTGAGATGGCGCTGCCTGTGGCGCATCGCTGGGTCCATGAGGTCTGTGACCTGGCGGGGTGTCGCTGGCCTGCGGTCCAGCACTCGGCGGCCTTGTATCTTGACAGTGCCCGATTGATTCGCGAAGAGCAAGGACTGGTGCTCGAGTTGCGTATTCGCAATCAATCCCCTGTGCAAGCGGCGGTGGGCATGCTGGAGCTGGGTCTGACCGGCGCCGATGATCAGGTACTGGTCCGCCGTGTCCTCACGCCATCGATGCTCGGGGCACCTGATGTGTTGGCCCCTGCCGAAGCCTGGGAGGGTCGGGTGCAATTGAACTTGATGTCCCCACTGGCTGTGACTGGTTACCGCGCAGCGCTCTTTGCCCCCTGAAGACAACAGGGTGTCCGGGAGCCGGATCAGAAATTTTTGGACAAGAAAAAGCCCGAAGCCTTGCGGGCTTCGGGCTCAGGTGCTGAAAGCAGCGAACTGCGCTCAGGGCTTGGCGGCCGAGGGAAACGGCCAGGCAGCCTGAGGATTCAGCGTGGTCTGCGCCGCAGGGGCAGGCTTGGCGGCTGGCTTTTTCGCCGCCTTTTTCACGGCCGGCTTTTTCGCAGCAGGCTTTTTCGCAGCAGGCTTCTTGGCCGTCGCTTTTTTCGCCGCTGCTTTTTTGGCGGCTGGCTTTTTCGCAGCTGCTTTTTTGGCGGCTGGCTTTTTCGCCGCGGCTTTCTTAGCGGCCGGCTTTTTGGCGGCCGGCTTCTTTGCAGCTACTTTCTTAGCGGCTGGCTTTTTCGCTGCTGCTTTCTTAGCGGCTGGCTTTTTCGCCGCTACTTTCTTAGCGGCCGGTTTCTTGGCGGCCGGCTTCTTCGCTACGGCTTTTTTGGCTGCGGGCTTTTTCGCTGCAGCTTTCTTGGGGGCCGCTTTTTTAGCGGCTGCTTTTTTTGCAGTTGCCATTTTTTTCTCCTTGATCAAGACGAGAGATCTTCAGATGAATGCACTTTGGGCGTGTTGGGTCGCTCAAAGCGATTCATGGCGCTGAGGCAGGCCTCAACGCCATGAACACGGGAAAGTCCAGCTTTTCGCCTGAGATACAGGCGATTGGCTGAGGACTTGAATGGGTAGAACATGGAGGACGGGTTCAATCCCAGGACAAAGCGCCACCGGTCTGGTACTCGATCACGCGGGTCTCGAAAAAGTTGCGTTCCTTTTTGAGATCGATCATCTCGCTCATCCAGGGGAATGGGTTTTCCTCGTTGGGGAAAAGCGGTTCGAGTCCGATCTGGGTCGCGCGGCGGTTGGCAATGTAGCGCAGGTAACCCTTGAACATGGAGGCGTTAAGGCCAAGCACGCCACGTGGCATGGTGTCCTCGGCATAGCGGTACTCCAGCTCTACAGCCTTGAGAAACAGGGACTTGATCTCGGCTTTGAATTCGGCAGTCCACAGGTGCGGGTTTTCGTGCTTGATCTGGTTGATCAGATCGATGCCAAAGTTGCAATGCATGGATTCGTCGCGCAGGATGTACTGGTATTGCTCGGCTGCCCCAGTCATCTTGTTTTGACGGCCCAGTGCCAGAATCTGGGTGAAACCCACATAAAAGAACAGCCCCTCCATCAGGCAAGCGAAAACGATCAGGCTTTTGAGCAGGGTCTGATCGGTTTCCGGTGTGCCGGTCTTGAAGTTCGGGTTCATGATCGCGTCGATGAACGGGATCAGGAACTCATCCTTGTCGCGGATGGACTGGACTTCGTGATAAGCGTTGAAGATCTCGGATTCGTCCAGGCCCAAGGATTCGACGATGTACTGGTAGGCATGGGTGTGAATCGCCTCCTCAAACGCCTGGCGCAGCAGGAACTGGCGGCATTCGGGAGCGGTGATGTGACGGTAGGTCCCCAGCGTGATGTTGTTGGCAGCCAGGGAATCAGCAGTCACAAAGAAACCCAGGTTGCGCTTGATGATCCGGCGCTCGTCTTCGGACAATCCATTGGGATCCTTCCACAAGGCAATGTCGCGGTTCATGTTCACTTCCTGCGGCATCCAGTGGTTGGCGCAGGTGGCGAGGTATTTTTCCCAGGCCCACTTGTACTTGAAGGGCACCAGCTGATTGACATCGGTCTGGCCGTTGATGATGCGCTTGTCCGCCGCATTGACGCGACGCTGGGTGGAACTGGATGCAAAAGCGGAGACGGTGCCAGCCGCAGGCGATGGGTCTGCGTGATTGAAGGGTGGCATTGCGTTTTGCAATGCAGGCTTGACTTGATCGTCCCAGGACAACATAGAAATTTCCAATTCTTAAATTATGAAAGCAAGAGGTTCAATTGCAAAGCAATGCAACCGCAGACACCGGGATGCGGCCATGAAGTGTTGTGCAATTGCATCGTGATCGTCCGCACGGCGTCACACGGATGCCGTCAACCGGGATCACTGGCACGCTTCGCAAGCCTGGTCATCGATGGCGGTCAGCGTGACATCGGTGGCTGGCGAAGAGATGAGAGACCCGGCCGGGCCGGCAACTGCTCCCGTGCCAGAACTGGAAGTGACCGCATTAAGCTGTCCTGCAGAAATGGTCGACTTCTCGGCCTGAGTAGCGCTGGTGGTGCGCAGGTAGTAAGTGGTCTTGAGGCCACGCAACCAGGCAAGCTTGTAGGTGTCATCGAGTTTCTTGCCTGAAGCACCCGCCATGTAAATGTTGAGCGACTGGGCCTGGTCGATCCATTTTTGCCGGCGCGAAGCGGCTTCAACCAGCCACTGTGGTTCAACCTCGAAGGCCGTAGCATAGAGTTGCTTGAGCTCCTGGGGCACCCGGTCGATCGGGCGCAGGGAACCGTCATAGTGTTTGAGGTCCACAACCATCACGTCATCCCACAGGCCCAGACGCTTGAGGTCGCGCACCAAGTAGGCATTGATCACGGTGAATTCGCCCGACAGATTGGACTTGACCGAGAGATTGCCAAAGCATGGCTCGATGGATGCATCGACCCCGATGATGTTAGAGATGGTGGCCGTCGGAGCAATAGCCACGCAGTTGGAGTTGCGCATGCCGTCCTGGGCGATTTTCTTGCGCAGTGCATCCCAGTCCAGCTGCGCGGAGCGGTCAACCTCCACATAGCCACCGCGCTCATGCGCAAGCAGATCCAGGGTGTCGTGGGGCAGGATGCCTTTGTCCCACAGTGACCCTTTGTAGCTAGAGTATTTGCCTCGTTCCCTGGCCAGCTCGGTCGAGGCCCAGTAGGCGTAGTAGCAAATCGCTTCCATGGACTGGTCGGCGAACTCCACGGCAGCCTGACTGGCATAGGCAATGCGCATTTCGTAGAGGGCATCCTGGAAGGCCATCAGACCTAAACCTACCGGGCGGTGACGCAAATTGGAATCCCGGGCCTTGTTGACCGCGTAGTAGTTGATGTCAATCACGTTGTCGAGCATGCGCATGGCTGTTGAGATGGTCTTGCGCAGCTTGACATGGTCAAGTTGCTTGCCGCCAGGACCATCCACCAGATGTTTGACCAGGTTCACCGAGCCGAGATTGCAGACGGCGGTTTCATGGTCGCTGGTGTTAAGAGTGATTTCAGTGCACAGGTTGGACGAGTGCACCACCCCCGCATGCTGCTGGGGCGAGCGCACGTTGCAGGCGTCTTTGAATGTGATCCAAGGATGGCCGGTCTCGAAAAGCATCGACAGCATCTTGCGCCAAAGGTCCAGCGCCTGCACCTGTTTGGAGGGCTTGATTTCGCCCCGAACAGCCTTTTCTTCATAGGCCATGTAGGCCTTTTCGAAATCGGCCCCGAACTTGTCATGCAGGTCCGGACAATCGGACGGCGAGAAAAGCGTCCAGGTGTCTTTTTCCATCACGCGCTTCATGAACAGGTCAGGAATCCAGTTGGCCGTGTTCATGTCATGGGTTCGTCGACGGTCATCGCCGGTGTTCTTGCGCAACTCCAGGAACTCTTCGATGTCCAGGTGCCATGTTTCGAGGTAGGTGCAGACCGCTCCCTTGCGCTTGCCCCCCTGGTTGACCGCTACCGCCGTGTCGTTGACCACCTTGAGGAAAGGGACCACCCCTTGCGATTCGCCGTTGGTGCCCTTGATGTGCGAACCCAGGGCGCGCACCCGTGTCCAGTCGTTGCCCAGTCCGCCGGCAAATTTGGACAACAAGGCGTTTTCCTTGATGGATTCGTAAATGCCATCAAGATCGTCAGGCACGGTGGTCAGATAACAAGAAGACAGCTGGGATCGAAGCGTTCCGCTGTTAAAGAGCGTGGGGGTCGAGCTCATGAAGTCAAAGGTCGACAGGACTTCGTAGAACTCGATAGCGCGGGCTTCCCGGTCGATTTCCTGTAGCGCCAGGCCCATGGCCACGCGCATGAAGAAAACCTGGGGCAGCTCGATACGGCTCTTGCGCACGTGCAGGAAATATCGGTCGTAGAGGGTCTGCAGACCGATGAAATCGAACTGCAGATCTCGTTCAGGCTTGAGCGCGGCCGCCAAGCGGGGCAGGTTGAAGTGCAGCAGCTCGGGATTGAGAAGCTCGTTCTCGACCCCCTTGGCGATGGCCTGGGGGAAAAACTCGACATAGGCCTTGGCCAGGTCCGCACCGGTCAATTCCTGGCCCAGCACTTCCTTGGCGATGGTGTGCATCAGCAAGCGGGCGGTTGCGTAGGTGTAATCGGGTTCCTTTTCAATCAGGGTTCGGGCCGCCAGGATGGAGGCCTTGTAGACCTCCTGCAGCGGCACGCCATCGTAGAGATTGCGAAGAGTTTCAGACAAGATGGGTTCGGGGGTGACATCGGCGCCCAGCCCACGGCATGCCTGGGTCACGATGCCCTTGAGGTAGCCCAGGTCCAGGGCTCTGCGCTCGCCACCATCGGTCACATAAAGCGACGGTTGTTCCTGGACTGCTGCGGGGGGCTGCTGCTGTGCGCGTTCCTGAGCGCGCCGCTCACGGTAGAGGACGTAGGCGCGTGCGACTTCGTGGTTACCGCTGCGCATCAGGCCCAGTTCGACCTGGTCTTGGACATCCTCGATGTGGAAGGTGCCGCCGCCTGGTCGTGAGCGCATGAGGGCGCGCACCACGGATTGGGTGAGGCCATCGACCACTTCACGCACGCTGGCTGAGGCGGCGCCGCGGGTGCCGTGAACGGCCAGGAAGGCTTTCATCAGGGCCACTGCAATTTTGTTGGGCTCGAAAGAGACGACAGCGCCGTTGCGGCGAATGATCTGGTACTGGCTGAAGGCTTGCGATGGGTTCGGTGTGGGGGATGCAGCCATCTCGTGGGCTGTGCGGTGGAAGGCAGGAGAAGGAACACTCGAATCGATCTGCAGGGTCATGTCTTGGCTCTTTTTGTCAGGGGTTCAGGGGCAAGCGTGACAGGGTTGTGAAAGCCCTGAACGCATTTGTGAGAATTTGTAAGAGACACTATATCTAGTGTCCAGGGGGTGTGCAAGCCACTACCGGTAGTGTACCGAACCAAAATGGGCGGCCGGTGTCGCGGCGCGTGCGCGAGTGCGTTGGGATGTGTCGCGACCGACCTTCGAAAGCCATGGGCCAGGCCGCACGGGATCGTGCTCACAGTCATAGTTTCCAGAAAATATGCCGATTCAAATTGATTTTCGCGGCGCAGGGCGCATGCCTGCTGGGGGTTTGCCCGCCCTGGGAAATACCGCCAGGTGCCGCAAAGGGCGTTACTGGGGCGAAGGGGGTGTCGCGGAGACGCAACCCGAGGGAAAATACTGATCTGGCAGCCCCATCGTTTGCTGCAACAGACGCCAGTCAAAACCGGGCCCCGGATCAAGCTTGCGGCCTGGCGCCACATGTTCGTGCCCCACCAGGTGGCGTATGGGGAGCTGCTGCATCAGGTGACGGCACAGCGCCGCCAGTTGACGGTACTGGGCGGTTTCGAACGTGTCTCCTTCAAGGCCCTCGAGTTCGATGCCGATGGAAAAGTCATTGCAGTTGTCACGCCCGAGATGGTTCGAGACTCCGGCATGCCATGCGCGTGCCTGTGTGCTGACAAACTGCACCAGGAAACCGTCACGCCGGATGAAAAAATGCGCGGACACCTCTAAGCCCTGCAGACGATCGAAATAGGGATGCCGGGAGCAGTCCAGCTGGTTGGTGAACAGTTGCTCAACTTCGGGGCCGCCGTACTGCCCTGGGGGCAGACTGATCGAATGGAGGATGATCAGGTCGACTTCAACACCCGGCGGTCGCACGCCGAAATTGGGCGAGGCGAGATGCCGGGCTTCGCGGTACCAGCCGTCTTTCCAGAGAGGGGCAGCAGCCGCAATCACCGTGATGATCAGGAGGGGTTGCGGTCAGCTGCAGCGTTGCGATGGGCGGTGCTGCAATACAACCCTTTTTCGCCGCGCACTGCTTCGCTGGCAGGCAGATGGACGCCGCAATGGACGCATATGCCCATGGCCTCGGGTGAAGAAGCTTGAGGTGGCTCAGGTCTTATCGACTTGGGACGCCGCGACCTGCGCCAGGCCCAGACCAGCAGCAAAATCAACACCAGCCATAAGAGGTACTTCATGCGCCCCGCCCCAGCAACACTTCCATGACGAAGCGCGAACCTGCATAGGACAACAACAGCAAGCCAGCGCCCATGTAGAGCACGCGCACCGCGCGCCTGCCGCGCCAGCCCCAGCGATGGCGGCCGATGAGCAGCAAGGCAAAGGTCAACCAGGACAGCACGGCGAACACGCGTTTATGGTCCCATCGCCATGCCGGGTGATCCTCACCGTAGAAGAGCTCTCCAAACAAGGTGCCCGCCAGCAAGGTGGCAGTCAACAACACAAAGCCCGCATAGACGAATCGAAAGGTCAAACGCTCCAGGGTCAGCAGCGGCAGTCCGTTGCCAGCGTCCTGGGCCATGCGGATGTCTCGCTCTGCGCGTGTCATCATCCAGCCGTGCACGACGGCAGCCGCGAACATGCCATAGGCCGACAGGCCCAGCACCCAGTGCAGTGGCAACCAAGACCAGGCCTGAATGTCCAGTGGAGCCCCGGGAAAGAGCAGGGCCAACAGGACGGCGGCTGCACCCAGCGAGCCAAAAACGAGCCGTGCCCGCAATTGAGGAAAGAACTGGCTCTCAACCAGATAGGCGGTCAGCACCAGCCAGGCTGTCACAGACAGGGCGGGAGCAAAGCCGAAACGGCCGGATCCGCCCAGCAGGGCCAGCAGGACCAGGGCGTGCGAAATCCAGGCCAGCCAGAGCAAGGCGCGAGCGGTCCGGTCCCCCAGCCGCGCCGAGCCCAGCACGGGCAGGACATAGGCGAGCATGGCCAGCACCGACACCGGCAGGGTCCATGAGGGGCTACTGGCTAAAATCATGGCACCGAGTTTAGCCTTTCAGGCAGTGCCGCTGGGGCTTTGCCGCTGCGGCCAGCGGTTTTCTTTGCGAACACGACTTCCATGGCCTCTGCCCTTTCCAACAAACTCTCGCGCCTGGTCAAGACCATCAGTGGTCAGGCCCGCATCACCGAATCGAATGTGGCCGACATGTTGCGTGAAGTTCGCATGGCCTTGCTTGAGGCCGATGTGGCCTTGCCCGTGGTGCGTGACTTCATTGGCCGCGTCAAGGACAGGGCGCTGGGCCAGGAGGTTGTGGGCTCGCTCACCCCGGGTCAGGCCCTGGTCGGTATTGTCAGCAAGGAACTGGCCGCAACCATGGGCGAGGCCGTGGCCGACATCAACCTGGCGGCCCAGCCCCCCGCCGTGATCCTGATGGCCGGTCTGCAGGGTGCCGGTAAAACCACCACCACGGCCAAGCTGGCCAAACACCTGATTGAAAAACGGAAAAAAAAGGTGCTGACGGTTTCGGGGGACGTGTACCGCCCGGCCGCCATTGAGCAGCTCAAAACCGTGACCGCGCAGGCCGGGGCCGAATGGTTCCCGAGCACGTCCGACCAACAGCCGATCGAGATCGCCCGCGCCGCCATCGACTACGCCCGCAAGCATTTTTTTGATGTGCTGCTGGTTGACACCGCCGGGCGTCTGGCGATCGACGAGGCCTTGATGACCGAAATCAAGGGCCTGCACGCGGAACTCAAGCCGGTCGAAACCCTGTTCGTGGTCGACGCGATGCAGGGTCAGGATGCGGCCAACACGGCCAAGGCCTTTGGCGAGGCTTTGCCCCTGACCGGCATTGTGCTGACCAAGCTGGACGGCGATTCGCGCGGAGGTGCGGCGCTGTCGGTGCGCCAGGTCACCGGTGCGCCGATCAAGTTTGCGGGGACCAGTGAAAAGATCGATGGCCTGGAAGTGTTCGATGCCGAGCGCCATGCCGGCCGCATCCTGGGTATGGGCGACATTGTGGCCCTGGTCGAGCAGGTCACTGCAGGCGTGGACATGGAGGCGGCGCAAAAGCTGGCCGCCAAGGTCAAGAGTGGCGGGGGTTTCGATCTGAATGATTTTCTCGCCCAGATCCAGCAGATGAAGCAGATGGGCGGCTTGTCCGGCCTGATGGACAAGTTGCCCAGCCAGATTGCGGCCAAGGCCGGCGAGATGGACATGGGCAAGATTGAAAAGGACATCGCCCGCAAGCAGGGCATCATCCACAGCATGACCCTCAAGGAGCGCGCCCGGCCCGACATCATCAAGGCCACGCGCAAACGCCGCATCGCAGCTGGCGCCGGCGTTCAGGTCCAGGACGTCAACCGTCTGCTCAAGGAATTCGAGCAAATGCAGGACATGATGAAGAAGATGCAGGGCGGCGGCATGATGAAGATGATGAAGCGCCTGGGGGCCATGAAGGGCATGATGGGGGGGGGCGGTTTTCCCGGGATGCCCCGCTGACAGGTCTTGTATTGTTGAGGGCACGGGTTGTATCCCCAGTGCCTGTGGCTCACTTTGTGGATAACCGACGGGACAAGTGCCAAAGGCCTTGTCTGTCAAGGCCTTCAGCGCAGTGCCTGTTTTTTGGGCAGACCCGCAATATGGACCAGCAGGCCCTCACAGGCGTCTTCCACCAGATCGAGCACCTGCTCAAAGCCCTGAACGCCACCATAGTAGGGGTCGGGCACCACCGGGCAGTCGTGTTGCAGGCAGAATTCGGTCAGCCGCTTGAGCTTGTGTCGTTGCGAGGCGGGGCACATGTCCTCGGCCAACGCCAGGTTGTCCCAGTCCATCACCAAGACCAGGTCCGCGCGCTCAAAGTCTTCAGTCTCCAGCTGCCGCGCCCGCAGCATCGACAGGTCGTAGCCGCGCTGGCGCGCGTGCTGCTGGCTGCGCGGGTCTGGCGCTTCGCCCACATGGTAGGCGTGGGTGCCGGCCGAGTCGACCTCGATCCAGTCTTGCCAATTCCGGGATGCGACCTTGTGGCGCATGACACCATCGGCGGTGGGGCTGCGGCAGATGTTGCCCATGCAGACAAAAATGAGACGGTAGCGGTCGGTCATGAGGGCCCAGGCAGGCACAATCAAAGTCCGCATTGTCTTGCAGGAGGCACATTGGAGGTGCATGACCTGTTCATTTATGGCACTTTGCTGCCGGGGCTGCGACTGGAGTCCGAGATGCAGGACGCCCTGCGCCTGGGTTGCGCGCGTGTGCCGGGTCGTCTGGTCGATGTAGGGCGCTATCCCGGGCTGGTGCAGGGTGACGGCCGGGTGACCGGCGAGGTCTACCGGGTCAGCGATGCCCGTCTCGCCCGGCTCGACCAGGTCGAGGACATGGTGCCTGGTGACCGGGCCGCCTCGCAATACTGGCGCGAGCGGGTCACCGTGCTGGAGGGCGCCCTGGCCGGTCAGCAGGTCTGGACCTATGTCTACAACCTGCCGGTCGATGGCCTCACGCCCATCCCCCACGGCGACTACCGCCGCTACATCCGCGAGGTCGGGCGAGACTCCTGAGGCCGTGTGAGCCGGTTCAGTCCCGGATCACCAGCTCGCCGCGCAACGAGTGCGGGTAGGCCTGGGTGATGCGCACATCCACCATCTGGCCGATCAGCCGGTCCATGTGCGGGCCGCCGGGGAAGTTGACGACGCGGTTGCATTCGGTGCGTCCGGCCAGGTCACTCGGGTCCTTGCGGGCCGGTCGTTCGACCAGGATGCGCTGCACCGTACCCACACGGCTGTGGCTGATGCGCTGCACGTTTTGTTCGATGGTGGCTTGCAGGTGCTGCAATCGCTTGAGCTTGACCTCGTGCGGGGTGTCATCGTGCAAATTGGCCGCCGGCGTGCCCGGGCGCGGGCTGAAGATGAACGAGAAGCTGGTGTCGTAACCCACGTCCTCGATCAGTTGCATCATCTTGCCGAAGTCCTCTTCGGTCTCACCGGGAAAGCCGACAATGAAGTCGCTGCTCAGGGCGATGTCGGGACGGACCGCACGCAGCTTGCGCAGGATGCTTTTGTACTCCATCGCGGTGTAGCCACGCTTCATGGCCATCAGGATCCGGTCCGAGCCGTGCTGCACCG
>CAYMMK010000006.1:0-18975 GCA_964391575.1 uncultured Limnohabitans sp. | reverse complement strand
TGCAGGTGGCTGACCAGTTTGGGGACCTTGGCATAGACGTCGATCAAGGCCTGCGTGAATTCATTGGGGTGGCTGGTGGTGTAGCGGATACGCTCTATGCCCGGGATCTCGGCCACGTATTCAATCAGGGTGGCGAAATCGGCGATTTCTCCCGAGTCACCCATGGGCCCGCGGTAGGCGTTGACATTCTGGCCCAGCAGCGTGACTTCCTTGACGCCCTGTCCGGCCAGACCCGCGATTTCCACCAGCACGTCTTCGAACGGGCGCGAGAACTCCTCGCCCCGGGTGTAGGGCACCACGCAGTAGCTGCAGTACTTGCTGCATCCTTCCATGACCGATACGAAAGCGCTGGCGCCCTCGACCTTGGCGGGCGGCAGATGGTCGAATTTCTCGATTTCGGGAAAGCGGATGTCCACCTGGGGCCTCGCCTTTTTCTGGCGCTCGGCCAGCAGCTCGGGCAGGCGGTGCAGGGTCTGCGGGCCGAACACCACGTCCACATAAGGGGCGCGCTTGATGATCTCTTCGCCTTCCTGGCTGGCCACACAGCCCCCCACGCCAATCAGCACACCTTTGGCCTTGAGGTGTTGAACCCGGCCAAGGTCGGAAAAGACTTTCTCCTGTGCCTTCTCGCGCACCGAGCAGGTGTTGAACAGGATCAGGTCGGCCTGTTCAGGGTCATTTGTGGGTTCGTAGCCGTCGGCGGCTTTCATGACGTCGGCCATCTTCTCCGAGTCGTACTCGTTCATTTGGCAGCCGAAAGTCTTGATGTAGACCTTTTTGACCGGCGATGCGGCGGTTAGCCCCTCGGGGGAAGTGGTGCAGCGGTTCATGGTGTAGATCCAGAGGCTGAAAGAAGAAGAGGATAGGGGACCTTTCCCGAAGGTCGGATTATCGCCGTTGCAGATGCTTGGGCAGCTTCAACCGGCGGGATCGGACATAAGGATCGTGATGCCCAGGCTTCGGTAGCGACTGGCCGATCAGGTCGTCCATGCAAGGTGCCCTGCGCTGCGCCGGTTTCAGGAGCGTGGGCGGTAGAACATCGGGTAGGCCCGCTGCACCGTCGGACTGTCCAAGGCCCAGCTGTGGCATTGGTTCAAAAAAAATGCCGGCTCCGTCACCGGTGGGTGAGGTTGTCCACTTTGTTCACGGCGGTACCATTGTCCTGCTGGCAAAGTCTGGTAGGCCATGGTGGCCATGTTGAACAGCATTTCGCGCAGATGGGTGCAGCCCTGGGTACCCCCGATATGGTGGTTGATCACCTTGCGCCAGCCAGCGCCCATGCGCTCACCGACGAGCCTGTGCATGTGAACCGGCGCACCTGCGCACTCGGCGTGGGGAATCACGGCCATGTCAGTCACCACGTCGCGAATCACCATTTCGCTATCGAGTGTCAGGCGGATGCGCAGACCATGGATGGGTTGACCGGCCGGGAAGGCGGGTTCGTTGCGAACCTCGAAGGTGAACGTCTTCACATCGGTCAGTTCGGCTTCGATATCCCACAAACCATCCTCGCGGTCGTAACCACTGAAGACCACGGTTCGCGTATGTGACAGTTTTCTGGGGGAGGCGGGGGGAAGTGCCACTTGTCGCTCTCACATCTTCGGTTTCCAATGCCAGGATCATAAAGACACCGGAGGATCGATCATGACCCTTGCCCTTGCACCCGTGGTGCGTCGCCAGACCATTGCCGACGCCTTGCGCCGCACCGCGCTGCGCTTGCCTGCCAAGACCGGGATTGTCTGCGGGTCCACGACCTGGACGTATGCCGAGTTCGACGCGCTGGTCACGCGGCTGGCGGCCGGGCTGGCGTCCATCGGTGTCGCCGAGGGCGACAAGGTGGCGGTGTTGGCGCGCAACTCGCACGGTTTTGCCGCTCTGCGTTTTGCGCTGGCGCGCCGGGGCGCCGTCATGGTCCCCATCAATTTCATGCTCAAGGCCGACGAGGTGGCCTTTATCCTGCGCCACGCGGGCGCGAAAACGCTGGCCACCGACAGCGGCCTGGCCGAGCTGGCGCAGGCTGCGGCCAGGCTGGACACCCAGGTGGCGCAATTCATCTGGCTGCCCTCCGAAGACCCGAGCCAGCCGGTGGGCGGCATGCACAGCTTTGAGCAGCTGACAGCCTGCCGGGATGCGCTGCCCGAGCCGCAGTTGACCAGCACCGATGTGGCCCAGATCGTCTACACCAGCGGCACCGAATCCAGCCCCAAGGGGGCGATGCTCACCCACGATGCCGTGCTGTGGCAGTACGTGAGCTGCGTGATCGATGCCGAGATCGCCGAGCAGGACGTGGCCCTGCACGCGTTGCCGCTTTACCACTGCGCCCAGCTCGATGTGTTTTTCGGGCCGGCGATCTACATGGGCAGCACCAACATCATCACGTCCAAGCCCGTTCCCGACAACCTGTTGCCCATGATCGAGCGGTTCGGCATCACCAGCTTTTTTGCTCCGCCCACCGTCTGGATCGCGCTGCTGCGCTCGCCGCTGTTCGATCCCGCCAAGCTGGGCCAACTGGCCAAGGGCTACTACGGCGCGTCGATCATGCCGGTCGAGGTGATGAAGGAGATCGCCACGCGGCTGCCGAATGTGCGGCTGTGGAACCTCTACGGCCAGACCGAAATCGCACCGCTGGCCACCATGCTCGGCCCTGAAGACCAGCTGCGCAAACCCGGTTCGTGCGGCAAGGCGGTGCGCCATGTCGAGACCCGCGTGGTCAACGACCAGATGCAGGATGTCAAGCCCGGCGAGGTGGGCGAAATCGTGCACCGTTCGCCGCACCTGATGCTGGGGTACTTCCATGACGACGAGCGCACCAAAGCGGCTTTCGAAGGCGATTGGTTCCACAGCGGCGATCTGGCCACTATCGATGAGGAGGGGTACATCACAGTGGTCGACCGCAAGAAGGACATGATCAAGACCGGCGGCGAGAACGTGGCCAGCCGAGAGGTCGAGGAGATGATCTACCGCCTGCCGCAGGTCAGCGAGGTGGCCGTGATCGGGTTACCGGATCCCAAATGGGTCGAGGCCGTCACGGCGGTGATCGTGCTCAAGGCCGACCAGGCCCTGGACGAGGCCACCGTGATCGCCCACTGCACCCGGCACATGGCGCACTTCAAAGCGCCCAAGCGTGTGTTTTTTGCCGAGGCCTTGCCCAAGAACCCGAGTGGAAAGCTTCTTAAAAGGGAGTTGAGGACACGTTTTGCGCAGGGCTAGGGTAAATACGGACCCAATGTCCTGTCGATGGGACCTAAATGTCCTATTGACAGGACATTGGGACGACTGGACCATCGGGTGTCATGAAACCCGGAATGCCTCTGCCCAAGTACCATCAGGTCTATTTGGTGCTGCGCGAACAGCTGCACGAGGGTCGCTTCGACACGGGCCTGCCCGGCGAACTGACCCTGATGGCGCAGTTTGGCGTGGCCCGTGTGACGGTTCGTCGCGCTTTGAGCCTGCTGGCCGACGAGGGGCTGATCCGGCGTGAGCCAGGTCGAGGCACCCATGTGGTGCCAGCCCACCAGCGTCCTCCCGTGCCGGCGGCACTTGCTGCGGCAGAAAAGGCCCAGCAGGCCCGTCTGACCGGACTGCTGGAAAACCTGGTGACCATGGGTCTGCGCACCCGTGTGAAAGTGCTCAGCGTGAGTCATTTGCGAGCGCCCGACGAGGTGGCGCAAAGCCTGCAGTTGCCTCCGGGAGCCCTGGTCCAAAAGGCACAGCGCGTGCGGGTGACCCGGGAGGGCCCACTCTCCCACATCACCACCTGGGTGCCAGACACCATCGCGAGGGGCTTTGGCCAGCGTGAGCTGTCGCAAAAACCCATCCTGATGCTGCTCGAAGATGCAGGCGTGCAAGTCGGTCGGGCCGAACAGTCGATTTCCGCGCGGCTGGCCGATGCCGAAATCGCCCGCCATCTGGATGTGGCCATCGGTTCGGCCTTGCTGGCCGTTCGGCGTCTGATTTATGACGCCAATGAACGTCCGATCCAGTGGCTGCACGGTCTCTACCGGCCCGACCGCTACGAATACCAGATGCAGCTCTCCCGCGTTGGCAGCATTGATGCCAAGGTGTGGATCAGCAAAGAGTTGTCTGCCCATTTTCATTGACCCTCCAAGAAAGGAAGTTCCCATGCGTACGCGTCGTCATTTCATCGGCCAGTCGGCCGCCGCTGCCTCTGCCCTGGCCTTTCCGCTGGTTGGCGGGGCCCAGCCCAGGGCCATCAAGGTTGGTGTTTTGCATCCGGTCACCGGCGCCCTGGCTTACTCGGGGCAGCAATGCCGCATGGGCGCCATGATGGCCATTGAAGACATCAACAAGGCGGGCGGTATCAAGTCGCTCGGTGGTGCCAGGATTGAAGCCCTGCTGGGCGATGCCCAATCCAACCCGCAGGCCGGCTCAGCGGAAATTGAAAAGATGAACGAAGCCGGTGTAAGCGCGGTGGTGGGCGCCTTTGCCTCGGCCATCTGCCTGGCTACGACCCAGACGGCGGCCAAGTACAACCTGCCCCATGTCGTGGATGTGGGGGTGGCTGACCAAATCGTCGAGCGCGGCCTGAAAAACACCTTCCGCTTTGGCCCCGGCTACCGCAAATGTGCCGAGGTCTCGGTGGCCAGCCTGCATGCGCTCAACACTGCCGCTGGCAAGCCCGCGCGCAGCGTGATGATCGTGCACGAGGAATCCCTGTTCGGCACCGGCACCGCCAACCTGCTGGCCCGCGAACTGCCTGGCTACGGTTACGAGGTCAAGGAAGTCATCAAGCATGCCAACCCGACGCGCGACTTCAACAACATTGCCCTGCGCATCAAGCAGGTCAACCCGGACATCCTGATCCCGGCCAACTACTACAACGAATACGCCCTGCTGGTGCGCACGCTGCAGCAGCAGAAGATCACGCCCAAGGCGATTTACTCGGTGCTCGGTGGCGCGGCTTCGAGCTACAAGTTTGTCAAGGAGTTCCCGGATGCGGCCAACGGCATCATCGACTGTAACCACTGGTTCAACCCGCGCGACAAGCGCTCGGCCGAGCTGCGCAAGCGGGTCGAAGCCCAGGGCCAGTTCTTCAGCTATGAAGTCTTCATGACCTACACCGCTATGACGCTGCTGGCCGATGCGATCGAGCGGGCCAAGTCCACCGACCGTGCGGCCATCATCGATGCGCTGGCATCGAGCAAGTTCGACAAGCACATCATGCCCTACGGTCCGACGCAGTTCGTCAACGGCCAGAACATGGGCGCCCAGCCCTTGATGACCCAGGTGCAGAAGAACGACATCAAGGTGATCGTGCCGCGCGACTACCGCGAAGTCGAGCCGATTTTCCCGCTCAAGGCTTGATGCTGCCCGTGTGACCGCCTGCCCCTGACCCGGGGCAGGTGTTCTGCTGCCTTTGTGCCATTCCTTCAGAAGTTGCAAGGATGCCCGACTTTTCCATACTGTTTCCCTCGGTGCTCAACGGCATCACGACAGGTGCTGTCTATGCCCTGATCGCCCTGGGTCTGACACTGATCTATGGTGTGCTGCACATCATCAATTTCGCGCACGGCGCTTCCCTGATGGTGGCGCTTTATGGCGTCTACATGCTCAAGCAGCGTTGGGGGGTGGACCCCTACATCGCCTTGGTGGTCATGGTTCCCGCGATGTTTGTGTTTGGCTACGCCTTGCAGCGCCTCATCATCAACCGCGCCAGCCATGGCAAGGATGAAAACATCTTGTTGGTCACCCTGGGTCTGTCGATCGTCCTGGAAAACCTCGCTCTGCTGGTCTTCAGGTCTGACACCCGAACCATTGACACCGCCTACACCCTGACCACGGTGGAGATCGGTCCGGCCTTCATTGCGCTGCCCAAACTGGTGGCTTTTGCCGGCGCCCTGGTGGCGGCGGCAGTGCTGCTGCTGATCGTGCAAAAGACCGATCTCGGACGGGCGATCCGCGCCGTGGCCAAGGAGAAACAGGGGGCACGGCTCATGGGCATCGATGTCGACCATGTGTATGCCATGTGCTTTGGACTGGGCCTGGCCTGTCTTGGGGCGGCGGCCTGTTTTCTGATGCCCGCCTATTACGTCAACCCGCAGGTGGGCAATGGTTTTGTCCTGGTGGCCTTCACCATTGTGGTGCTGGGCGGCATGGGCAGTTTTGCTGGTGCGCTCCTTGGCGGTTTGCTCATTGGCGTGGTCGAATCTCTGGGGGGTCTGATGCTGGGTGAATCGCTGGGCCAGGTGGGCATCTTCCTGATCTTCATCGGCGTGTTGCTGCTGCGTCCGCAAGGTCTGTTCGGAGCCCGGGCATGAAGGACCTGCGTCATATTTTTCTTTTCGTGCTGGTGGTGGCTGCCATCCCGCTGCTGACCAGTTCGGGTGTGTGGCTGAACTTTGTCATGACCGCGCTGTATGCCTGCCTGCTGGCGCAAGCCTGGAACGTGCTGGGCGGGTTTGGCGGGCAGTTCTCGTTTGGCCATGCGCTGTTTTTCGGCACAGGTGCCTATGTGCAGGCGATTGCCCAGATGCAATGGGGACTCAACCCCTGGGTAGCGCTGCCGCTGGGCATGGTCATCGCGGCCGCGGTGGGGGCTTTTGTCGGGGCCGTATCCTTTCGCTACGGGCTCAAGGGTTCCTACTTTGCGCTGGTCACGCTGGCCTTTGCCGAGGTGTTCCGCATCGTGGCCACATCGGTGCCCTTCACCGGAGCCGGTGTAGGCCTGATGCTGCCTTTGCGGGAGTCGACAGCCAACATGCAGTTTGGCAGCCGTGCCGGTTTTGTCTGGTTGATGCTGGGTCTGGTCACGTTGGCCTTGCTGCTGACGGCCTGGCTGCGGCATTCCAGGTTTGGGGCCTGCCTTCAGGCGGTGCGTGACAACGAGGATGCGGCCAGGGCCGTGGGTGTCGACCCCTTCCAGGTCAAGCTGGTGGCCACGGTGCTGTCGGCGGCACTGATGGGGGCAGCCGGCGGGTTTTATGTACAGGTCTTTCAGTACATCGACCCGACCATTGCCTATGGTCCCCATACCTCGGTGGAGGCCCTGGTGGGGGCCATCGTGGGCGGCATGGGTACCCTGTGGGGGCCGGTGCTGGGTGCCTTGGGTCTGCACATCCTGGCCGACCTCACCCGCAACCTGTTTGGCCAGTTGCCCGGCATCAACATGGTGATCTACGGTGTGGTGCTGGTGCTGATCGTGATGTTCCTGCCCCGAGGCATTGCCGGCCTGGGCACGTGGACACCGCTGCAATGGCTGCGCCGGCAGTCGGGGGGAGGGCGCCCATGAAAGCATCTTCCACCTTGCTCGACATTGCGCACCTGAGCAAGTCGTTTGGGGGCCTCAAGGCGGTGCAGGACGTCAGTCTGCAGGTGCCGCAAGGCAGCCTGACGGCCCTGATTGGTCCCAACGGTGCCGGCAAGACCACCCTGTTTGCTCTGATGTCGGGATTCATCGAGCCCGACCGCGGCACCGTGCGATTTGCCGGCCAGGACATCACCGGGCAGACCCCCGAGCGCAATGCGCGGATGGGCATGACGCGGACCTTCCAGATCGTACAGCCCTTTGCCGCACAGACCGTGCGCGAGAACATCGCCGTGGGGGCCCATCTGCATCTGGCCAGACGGCGCGACGCCCTGGCCCGCGCCGACGAGGTGGCGGCCCGGGTCGGACTGGCGTCCCAACTCGACAAGCTCGCCAGTGACCTCACGGTGGCGGGCCGCAAACGTCTGGAGCTGGCCCGGGCCCTGGCCACGCAGCCCAAACTGCTTTTGCTTGACGAGGTGCTGGCCGGACTCAATCCACAGGAGATTGCCGAGATGATCCCGGTGGTCCGGGGCATTGCCAACAGCGGCGTGACGGTCTTGATGATCGAACACGTGATGCAGGCCGTGATGAGCTTGGCCGAACATGTGTGGGTGCTCGCGCAAGGCCAGCTGATTGCCAGCGGCAGCCCGGCGCAGGTCACGAGCCACCCGGCGGTGGTCGAGGCTTATCTGGGTCATGGCACCGCCGAGCGACTGCGCCAAAAGAGCGGGCCTGTGGCCGCAGGAGCGTCTACATGAGCAATGCCCTGTTGCTGGTTTCGGCGCTGAAGTCCGGGTATGGTGCGGTCGAGGTGCTGCGCGGCGTCGATCTGGAGGTTCATACGGGCGAGACCGTGGCCTTGCTGGGCAGCAATGGCGCCGGCAAGACCACCCTGAATCTCACTCTCAGTGGTCTGGTGCCCACCCGCGGCGGGCAGGTCCGGTTCGACGGCCTGGACATCACCGGGTGGCATTACCGTCGCGTGGTGGGCCAGGGACTGATCCATGTGCCCGAAGGTCGCAAGGTGTTTCCCAACCTGAGTGTCCATGAAAACCTGGAACTCGGTGCTTTCACCCGAGGGCGGGCGCGTCGTGCAGAAAACCTGGGCAAGGTGTATGACATTTTCCCCCGCCTGAAAGAACGCACTGCGCAACTGGCCGGAACCCTCAGCGGCGGCGAACAGCAGATGTTGGCGATCGGCCGAGGACTGATGGCCGAGCCACGCCTGCTGATCCTGGACGAACCCTCGCTCGGCCTGTCCCCCTTGCTGGTGGAAGAAATGTTCAGCCTGATCGGTCGCCTCAAGGCCGAGGGTCTGGCGGTGCTGCTGGTCGAGCAGAACGTCGGGCAATCGCTCGAAATCGCTGATCGCGCCTATGTGCTCGAAAACGGCGACATCCGTTTCAGCGGTCTGCCCGCCGATCTTCTGGCCAGCGACACCTTGCGTCAGGCCTATCTGGGTATGTGAGTGGAGATGCATCATGTTCAATGACAATGTGCGGCCCGGTCGGCGGACGATGCTGGGCCTGGGTCTGGTCGGTGCTGCGGGTCTGGCCCTGGCGCAATCTGGGACCCAGCCGCCCATCCGGATTTTGGTGGGCGCACCGGCGGGCGGCACCACCGACACCATGGCACGCACATTGGCACAGTCGCTGGGCGGCCAGTTGGGTCGGACGGTGGTGGTCGAAAATCGCCCCGGCGCCGGTGGCAACATTGCGGCCGATGCGGTGGCCAAGGCCTCACCCGATGGCAACACCTTGCTGATGAGTTTCACCAGCCATGCGATCAATGCCTCGCTCTACCCCAAGCTGCCGTTTGACCCGCTCAAGGACTTCACGCCGCTGACCATGGTGTCGACCTCTCCGTCGGTGCTGGTGGCCCATCCCCGTATCGCGGCCCAATCGGTCAAGGAGCTGATTGCGCTGGCCAGAGCCCAGCCCGGCAAGTTGAACTTTGCCATCGGTGCGGTGGGGTCCTCGCTGCATCTGGCGGGCGATGCCTTCAAGATGAAGGCCGGGGTCTTCATCGTCAATATTCCTTATCGGGGTACAGCTCCGGCGGTTCAGGATCTGCTGGCCGGTCAGGTGGACCTGATGTTCGCTGCTGTGGGCAATGTCCAGCAACATATCCGTGCCGGCAAGCTCAAGGCCCTGGGCGTGACCAGCACCAGCCGTTTGCCCTCGTTGCCCGAGGTCCCCACAATCGCTGAAACCTTGCCGGGTTACGAGTCTTCGGCCTGGTTCGGCCTGTTCGGGCCGGCCCGCATGCCCGCCGACTTGACCCAGCGGCTGTCCGATGCCGCACGCGCAGCCGTGCAGTCTTCTGATGTGCGCAAACGCATCGAGCATGAAGGAGCCACGCCCGTGGGCAACAGCCCCGAGGCCTTTGCGAAATTCGTCGACAGCGAGATCCAGCGCTGGGGGGTGGTCGTCCGCTACTCAGGGGCCAAACCCGAATGAGCGAGTCCGTGATTCGGGCCCAGACCCTGGCCCAGAAACTGATTGCCCGGGCGGCCGGACGCACCCATGTGCAGGTGGGCGAGGTGGTGACCTGCGCAGTGGATCTGGCCATGTTCCATGACTCCTCCGGGCCGCGCCGCATCCTGCCCATGCTTGAAGAACTGGGTGCCGGTATCTGGGACCGCCACAAGGTGGTGCTGGTGCTCGATCACTATGTGCCGGCGCAGGACCGTGATGCGCAGCAGATCGTTCAGCTCACCCGCGACACGGCCAGGCAGTGGCAGCTGCCCCATGTGATCGACAGCGAAGGCATCTGCCATGTGGTGCTGCCCGAGCGGGGCCATCTGGCGCCCGGCATGTTCTGTGTGGGCGGTGATTCCCATTCCCCCACGGGCGGTGCTTTTGGCACCTACATGTTCGGCATTGGCGCGACCGAAATGCTTGGAGTTTGCGTGACCGGCCAGATCTGGGTGCAGGTGCCGCGCACGCTGGGCATGCACTGGTCGGGGCGTCTGGCGCCGGGGGTGAGTGCCAAGGACATGATGCTGTACATGATCGGCCGCTTGGGCATGAACGGCGGCCAGTACCAGGCCGTAGAGTTCGCTGGCGATGCCGTCAGTGCCTTGTCTATGCCCGAACGCATGACGCTCTCGAACATGAGTGCCGAACTGGGGGCGCAGGTCGGTCTGGTTGCGGCCGACGAGACCACCGTTGCCCACCTGCGCCAGTGTGGTGTCAGCCCGGAGCGGCTGCACGATGCCTTGCAGTGGCACGGCGATCCGGGTGCCGCGCAGGAGCGTTTTGATTTCGATGCCGACGTGCTGGCGCCTCAGGTGGCCGCCCCCCACAGCCCGGCCAATGTCCATCCCGTGCCCGATGTGGGGGATGTGAAACCGAGTATTGCCTACATCGGTGCCTGCACCGGGGCCAAGCTCGAAGACCTGCGGGCGGCGGCGAGCGTCTTGCGCGGGCAACGGGTGGCCTCGGGGGTGCAACTGCTGGTCGCACCGGCCAGTGCCCGCGAACAGCGCCAGGCCGAACATGAGGGCACCATGCAGGTGCTGCGGGACGCCGGTGCGCAGGTGCTGGGCAACAGCTGCGGTGCCTGTGCCGGTTACGGCGCCACCTTTGCCGAAGGCTCCATCGTGATCTCCAGCACGGCGCGTAATTTCAAGGCTCGCATGGGTCCGGCCAGTGTCCAGGTCTATCTGGCTTCGCCCTACACCGTGGCCGCCTCGGCTTTGCGTGGGCGCATTGCCGATCCACGCGAGGTGCTGGCATGAACCGGCGCATCCACCAGGCCCGGGTCTGGCGGCTGGGGCCGGACATTGACACCGATGTACTGGCCCCTGGCGCCTTCATGAAACACGGCCTGGACGTGATCGCCATGCACTGCCTGGAGTCGGTGCGGGCCGATTTTGCAAGGGGTGTGAAATCCGGCGACGTGATCGTGGCCGGACCGAATTTCGGCATCGGCTCCTCGCGTGAGCAGGCTGCGGGGGTGCTGCGGCACCTGGGCGTTGCCGCTGTGATCGCGCCCGCGTTCAGCGGTCTTTATTTCCGCAATGCCTTCAATCTGGGGCTGCTGCTGATCACCTGTCTGCGTGCCGATGAGATCGGCGAGGGCGAAACCATCGATGTCCTGTTTGAGCCCGGCTTGGACCGACCTGTGGTGCGCAGGGCCGGTGGCGAGCGACTGCCTTGTGCGCCCATCCCGGATTTCCTGATGGACATGGTGCAAGCGGGCGGGCTGCTGCCCTTGCTCAAACAACAACGCAGGAGTGTGGCCTATGGGCTCTGACCCGAAACTCGATCCCGTCACGCTGGCGGTGCTGCGTGGCCGGCTCGAACAGATCGCCGACGAGATGGACGCCACGCTCTACCGCAGCGCCTTCAACCCCATCATCGCCGAGGCCCATGACGCCTGCCATGGCCTGTACGACGCGCAGACCGGGGACACGCTGATCCAGGGCAAATCGGGTCTGCCGGTGTTTGTGGGCGCGATGGCCTTTGCCGTGCGGGCCGCCATGCGTGCGGCCGAGGGTCGCGGTGGCATGCAGCCTGGCGATGTGTGGCTCTTCAATGACCCCTACGAAGGCGGCACCCACGCCAACGACTTCAAGCTGGTGCGTCCCTGCTTTCGCCAGGGTCAGCTCTACTGCTTTCTCGCCTCGGCCGCGCACTGGCACGATGTGGGGGGCGCGGTGCCCGGCAACTACAACCCGGCCGCCACCGAATGCTGGCAGGAGGCGGTGCAGATCCCGCCCGTGCGCATCGTGCGCGACGGCCAGATCGAAGAGGATGTGCTGGCCATCCTGCGTGCCAACACCCGATTGCCCGACAGCCTCTGGGGCGACCTGAACGGTCAGCTGGCCGCGCTCGAGCTGGGCGCAGGTCGGCTTGACAGCCTGCTCGACGAATACGGCGACGCCCGGGTGGCAGCAGCCCTGCAGGCCCTGCGCGAACGTGCCGTCAAGCTCATGCGCAGCCACATCGCCAGCCTGCCCGACGGTCGCTACAGCTTCGAAGATGTGCTGGACAACGATGGTGTGCGTGATGTGACGCTCACTATCGCGCTGGACATGACGGTGCAGGGCGATCGGCTCACGCTGGATTTTTCACGCACCTCGCCGCAGTGCGCCGGTCCGGTCAACATTTCGCGTGCTACGGCGGTGGCCGCTTGTTATGTGGCGCTCAAGCATGTGTTTCCGGATGTGCCGGCCAATGCCGGTGTGCTGGATGCGGTGGATTTCATCATCCCTGAGGGCCTGGTCATCAGCGCCGCGCGGCCCCGGCCCGTGGGCGGCTACACCGAAACCATCTTGCGCATGATCGACGTGATCTTCAGCGCCACGGCCCAGGCCGACCCGCAGCGGGCTGTGGCGCATGCCTACGGCACCATCAATGCGCTGTCGATCGCCGGCCACCGCACCGACGCCCAACGCCAGGGGCAGCGCTGGGTGATGTTCAGCTTTTTTGGCGGTGGGCACGGCGGCCACAGCGGCGCAGACGGCCTCTCGCACGGCAATGCGCCGATCTCGACCGCCACCATCCCGCCCCTGGAAATTCTGGAAGCGGCTTACCCGGTGCGCTTCACGCAATGGGCTTTGCGTCCGGGCTCCGGCGGTGATGGCTTGCACCGTGGCGGTCTGGGCGCGATCTACGAGATCGAGCTGCTCGAAGAAGCCGCTGAAGCCTTCATCTTTGGCGAACGGGGCAAGGCGCCACCGCAGGGCGTGCACGGCGGGCAGCCGGCCCTGCCCAATGTGTTCGAATACCAAAGCCAGGGCCAATGGCTGCGCCCGCCCATGGTGTCCAAGATGCTGGGCATACGCCTGAACAAGGGCGAGCGTGTGCGCCTGTCCACGCCGGGTGGCGGTGGCTGGGGTGATCCTGCGCAACGAAGTGCCGCTGACCGCGCACGCGATGCCGATCTGGGTTACATCCCCGATGATTCCAGGGAGAAAGCGTGATGTCTGCAGTTCCAGGGACTCCCGCACTGGTGGTCGGGGTCGATGTGGGGGGGACTTTCACCGACCTGTTTGTGCTCGACGAGGCCAGCGGCCAGGCCCGCATTGTCAAGGTGCCGTCCACGCGCGGTGAAGAGGCCCTGGGGTTCCTGAACGGTATCGCCCAGGTGACCGCAGCCGATGGCTCGCACGCTGCCCAGGCGATCGCCACCATCGTGCATGGCACCACCGTAGGCACCAACGCCCTGCTGGAGCGCAAGATCGCCCGCACCGGGATCATCACCACACGCGGGTTCCGCGATGTGCTGGAAATGCGCCGCCGGGACCGGCCACAGACCTGGGGGCTGCGGGGCAACTACACCCCGGTGGTGCCCCGCGCCCTGCGGCTGGAGGTCGACGAGCGCGTGCTCGCCGACGGCCGCTTGCACACCCCGGTGGACCTGGCGCAGGTCAAGGCGCAGGCGCAGGCCCTGCTGGCCGCCGGTTGTGAGGCGGTTTGCATTTTTTTCATCCATGGCTACGCCAACCCGGCCAACGAACGTGCCGCCGCCGAGGTCGTGCGGGCCCTGTGGCCCAACCCGCATGTGACGGTGGCCAGCGAGGTGCTGCCCGAAATCCGCGAGTTCGAGCGCTGCTCTACCGCCACGCTCAATGCGGCCCTGCAGCCGGTGGTGGGCAGTTACCTGCAGCGGCTCGAAGCCGATTTGCGCGCACAGGGCTTTGGCGGTGAATTGCTGATCGTGCAGAGCAACGGTGGCGTGATGTCACGCCAGACCGCCTGCGATGTGCCGGTGCGCACCGCCTTGTCGGGCCCGGCTGCGGGCGTGATGGCCTGCGCCGAAATCGCGCGTGCGTCCGGTTTCCCGAATGTGATCACCGGCGACATGGGGGGGACCTCGTTTGATGTCTCCTTGATCGCCGAGGGGCAGGCTGCGCTCGCTGCCCAGACCGCCATCGAGTTCGGCCTGGTGGTGCGCTCGCCCATGATCCAGATCGAAACCATTGGCGCCGGTGGGGGCTCGATCGCCTCCGTCGATGCCGGTGGCATGCTGCAGGTCGGCCCCGAGTCGGCCGGCAGTGTGCCGGGGCCGGCCTGCTACGGCCGCGGCAACACACGCCCCACCGTCACCGACGCCAATGTGCTGCTGGGTCGCATCGCTGCCGACCGTCCGTTGGGCGGCGGCCTGTTGCAGGCGCTCGATGCCACCCGGGCCGAAGACGCCATCCGCACCCATGTGGCCGAACCGCTGGGGCTGGAGGTGCTGGCGGCGGCTGAAGCCATCCTGACGGTGGCCAACGCCCGCATGGCGGGCGCCATCCGCGTGGTCTCGATCGAGCGCGGGCATGACCCGCGCGCATTCGCCTACATGCCCTTTGGCGGCGGCGGCGGCCTGCATGTCTGCGCCATGATGCGCGAAGTCGGCGTGACCACTGGCATTGTGCCGCGTTACCCGGGCGTCACCTCGGCGCTGGGCTGCGTCATGGCCGACATGCGCCATGATGCGGTGCAGACCCTGAACCTGTCGCTGGCCGACGTGGACTGGGACAGCCTGCGCCAGCGTGTCGAGTCACTGGCGCAGGCCTGCCAGACCCGCCTCGACTCGGCCGGTGTGCGTTTCGAGGGCGTGCACGACAGCATCAGCCTGGACATGCTCTACATGGGCCAGACGCACACGCTGCAGGTGACCGTGACCCGCGGGCAATTGAACGCTGCGGGCGTGCAGACGGCTTTTGAGGCGGCCTACCGGCAGGCCTTCGGGCGTGTGCTGCAGGGCCCGGCGATCCGGGTGATGAACCTGCGCTATGCCCGCATTGGTCGCCGTCCGCGTTTCGACCTCGCTGTGCTGGCACCGCAGGGCGAGGGCTCGACCCGCCCCGTGGGTGTGCAGCGCGTCTACCACCAGGGCCGCTGGTGGGATGCGCAGCGTTACGCCCGGCTGGACCTGCCGGTGGGCGCACAACTGCCCGGGCCGGCGATTCTGGAGCAGGCCGACACCACGGTCTGGCTCGAACCGGGTTTCAACGCCCGGGTGGACAGCCTGGGCAACCTGCGGGTGGAGCGCAAGGCATGAACCTGAACACGGCCCGTCTGGGCATGGTCATCGTTGACCTGCAAAACGATTTTCTGGCGCCCGATGGCGCCTACGCCCGCGGTAACACGCTGAGCGCCGAGGCGGTGCAACTGCCTGCGCGCATGGCCCCCGTCGCGCGTGCCATCAAGGCCCGTGGCGGGCTCGTCACCGCCAGCCTGTTCACGCTCTGGCCCGATGCGCAGGGCGAGCCGATGATTTCCGAGCACCTCAAGGCGCGTCGCCCATTTTTGCGCAAGGGCGACTTTGCGCCGGGCGGCCGCGGCCAGGCCCCTGTGGACCTGCTGGCGCCGCTGGTCGATGTGTCGGTCTGCAAGGTGGCCTATTCGGCCTTTTTCAACACCCAGCTCGACTGGGTGCTCAAAAAAGCCGGCGTGGACACGCTGGTGGTTTGCGGCATCGTCACCAACGGCGGCGTGGCCAGCACGGTGCGCGATGCGCATGTGCGCGACTACCACGTCATCGTGCTGTCGGACGGTTGCGCGGCGTTCAGCCCCCAGGCGCATCAGGCGGCCCTGGCCGACATGGCTTCGGTGGCCGAGGTGACCGACAGCGCCAGCTTGCTGCGACAACTGCAGGCATGAGCTTGCCCATGCCATCGACGCTCCAGGTGTTGCCTGCCGAGGACTTGCAGGCCGACAGCGAGGTCCCGGTGGCCATCGTGGGCGCAGGGGCCTGCGGTCTCACGGCCGCACTCGCCCTACACCGTGCAGGCATCGATGCGGTGGTGCTTGAACGCGACGCTTTCCCGGCCGGCTCGACCGCCCTGTCTTCGGGGTTCATTCCGGCGCCCGGCACGCAGGCACAGCGCGCTTTGGGCATTGAGGACAGCCCGGCGCAGTTGGCCGCCGACATCCAGGGCAAAGCCCATGGCCAGGCCGCCCCCCATCTGGTACAAGCCTACGCGCAGGCCATCGGTCCGGCCCTGGATGCCCTGGCCGAGTCCCACGGCCTGACCTGGCAGGTGCTGACCGGCTTTCTCTACCCCGGCCACAGCCGCCACCGCATGCATGCGGTGCCCGAAAAAACCGGCGCCGGCCTCATGAGCCGCCTGCTGGCGGCGACTGATACGGCAAGCGTGCCGGTGCTCACCGAAGCCCGCGTGACGCAACTGTTTGCCGACGCCAGCGGCCACATCCATGGCCTGGCCTATCGTCGACCGGACGGCCGCCCCGAAACGCTGCGCTGCCAGGTGCTCCTGCTGGCCTGCAATGGTTTTGGCGGTGCCCCCGATCTGGTGCGCCAGCTCTTGCCCGAAATGGCCGAAGCCCTGTACGCCGGCCATGCGGGCAACGACGGCAGCGCCATCCTCTGGGGCCGTCAGCTCGGCGCGCGTCTGGCCGATCTGGGGGCCTACCAGGGCCACGGCTCCTGGGCCATCCCGCAAGGAGCCTTGATTTCCTGGGCGCTGATGATGGAAGGCGGGGTGCAGATCAACGCCCGGGGGGAGCGCTTTCATGACGAGACCCAGGGCTACTCCGAGGCCGCCGTGCAGGTGCTGGCGCAACCTGGCGGTGTGGCCTGGAATGTGTTTGACGAGGCCTTGCTGCGCATGGCGCAGGACTTCCCGGATTTTGTGCAGGCACAGGAAGCAGGCGCCGTTCAGCATGCGGCCGACACGGCGGCGCTGGCCGCCCTGATCGGCTGCGATTCGCCGGTGCTGGAGCGCACCCTGGCCGCCGTGACGCCGGGCACTGATGCACAGACCGGACGCCACTTCCGGCGTGCCTTGCAGGCTCCGTTTCATGCGGTGCGTGTAACGGGGGCACTGTTTCACACCCAGGGTGGACTCGACATCGACGCCGGCACCCGGGTGCTGCGCGAAGACGGCACACCGCTGCCCAACCTGCTCGCAGCCGGCGGGGCCGCCCGGGGGGTCTCCGGCCAGGCGGTCTGGGGTTACCTGTCGGGCAACGGCTTGCTGAGCGCTGTGGCCGGGGGCCACATTGCAGCGCAGACGGCGGCACAACTCCTCCAGACCTCAAGGAAATCGCCATGAAACACGGCTTGCGTGAACGCCTGCAACAGCCCCAGCCCCTGCTGGCCCCCGGGGTCTATGACGCGCTGACTGCGCTGGTGGCCGAGCAGGCGGGTTTTGAGGCCCTGTACCTGTCGGGCGCCTCTGTGGCCTACACCCGGCTGGGCCGCTCCGATGTGGGCCTGACCACCGCCACCGAAGTGGCGCAGACGATTGCCCACATCACTGACCGCGTGCAGGTGCCGCTGATCGTGGATGCCGACACCGGCTTTGGTAACGCGCTCAACACCCAGCGCACGGTGCGCGATTTCGAGCGTGCGGGCGCTGCCATGGTCCAGATCGAGGACCAGACGTTTCCCAAGCGCTGTGGGCACCTGGACGGCAAGGGCGTGGTGCCGGTGGCCGAGATGGAGGGCAAGCTTCGTGCCGCCCTCGATGCGCGGCACGACGATCAAACCTTGATCCTGGCGCGAACCGATGCCGTCGCGGTGGAAGGTCTGGAGGCTGCGCTCGAACGCGCCGAGCGCTATCTGGCTTGTGGGGTGGATGCCCTGTTCATCGAGGCCCTGCGCTCCGACGAACAGATGCAGCTCGCCTGCACGCAATTGGCCGGTCGCGTGCCCTTGCTGGCCAACATGGTCGAAGGCGGCAAAACCCCCGTCAAAACTGCCCGGGAACTGGGCGAGCGGGGTTTCAGGATCGTGATCTTTCCGGGGGGCACCGCCCGCGCCGTGGCGCACACCCTGCAAGCTTACTACCGCAGCCTTCAGCAGCACCAGAGCACCGCGCCCTGGCAGGACCGCATGCTCGATTTTGCGGGGCTCAACCAGGTGCTGGGCACCCGGGATCTCTTGGACCTGGGTGGCCGATACGGTTCCTGAGTCTATGCGAGGGCGTCTCGGGCCCATCCAGGCCTGCAGGGCGGTGATCAAGCGGCCGGGCAAGTGAAAACCCCATTCGGGTATCACCTCAATCAGCGGTCGACAGCACACCCAAACCTTCCCGTAAGGATCACAATCGGTGCGCAAGCGGAGAACAGGCCATGTACAAACGCATCTTGCTGGCATACGACGGCTCGTCTTCGGGGCAGCAGGCCCTGATGGAATGCCGTGAACTGGCCCAGTGGTCAGGCGCGGAGCTGATTCTTGTGGCGGTCATTCCCAACCTGATGGAAGCTGCGGCCCTGGAGCCCAGCTATTTCGAGCTCCGGCTGGGGGATGCTCAGGAAGAGAGGATCCGCCAGCAACTCGACGAGGGCCTGGCGCATCTGCAATCCATGGGCTTCACGGCCCGGGGTGAAGTCCTGCATGGCGAGGTGATTCGCCAGATTGCCCTGCATGCCCGGCGCACCGAGGCAGACCTGATCGTGGTGGGCCACCGGCATGAATCGAGCATGCTCAGACGTTGGTGGAGCGGCTCGACGGCCAAATCCCTGGTGGAGGAATCTCCCTGCAGCGTACTGATTGTGGTCAGCCATTGACCGTCCTGCCGGTTGCTCACTCCGACAGTTGAGAGGCTGGTGAACCTTGGGGAGCTCTGACTGCCTCAGGTCAGCCCTTGCCTTTGGGGTATACTGCCCAGCCCCGGAGGTATAGCTCAGTTGGTGAGAGCGCAGGATTCATAACCCTGAGGTCGGTGGTTCAAATCCACCTACCTCCACCATTTCCAAAGCCCGTTGCGTGGTCCGACGGGCTTTTTCATGGGCTCTTGC
>CAYMMK010000005.1:8261-56748 GCA_964391575.1 uncultured Limnohabitans sp. | reverse complement strand
CTGCATGGCCACTTCCACACCGATGCTGGTGCCGGGAATGCCGCCATAGCTTTCGGCCGGGCGCTCCCCTGTGGCATGGAAGGCGTTGGGGTGCAGCACCTTCTTGTTGGCGTTGATGAACTGCACAAAGCCCATGACGCCACCCGCGCCCGAGAAGTCGTCTTCCTTGCCGCTGCGCTCGTCGATCAGGCGGATGCGCACGCCGTTGTTGAGGAAGGACAGTTCGCGCAGGCGCTTGGCCAGGATCTCGTAGTGGAAGTCGTTGTTCTGAGTGAAGATTTCGGTATCGGGCAGGAAGTGCACTTCGGTGCCGCGCTTGTCGGTGGCACCGGCCACGCGCATGGGTGAGACTTCAAAACCGTCCACGGTGTCGAGCAGGCGGTTTTGCACAAAGCCCTTGGCAAATTCGATCTGGTGCACCTTGCCTTCGCGGCGCACCGTCAGGCGCAGCCATTTGGAGAGCGCGTTCACGCACGACACGCCCACGCCGTGCAGACCGCCCGAGACCTTGTAGCTGTTCTGGTTGAACTTGCCGCCCGCGTGCAGCTCGGTCAGGGCGATTTCTGCCGCGCTGCGCTTGGGCTCATGCTTGTCGTCCATCTTCACGCCGGTCGGAATGCCCCGGCCGTTGTCGGTCACAGAAATCGAGTTGTCGGAGTGGATGGTGACGACAATGTCGTCGCAGTGGCCGGCCAGTGCTTCGTCGATCGAGTTGTCCACGACTTCAAAGACCAGGTGGTGCAAGCCGGTGCCGTCGGAGGTGTCGCCAATGTACATGCCGGGGCGCTTGCGCACGGCTTCCAGACCCTCCAGGATCTGGATCGCGCCTTCACCGTAGCCTTCGGAGGCGCCCGCCTGGTGGGCGTCAATTTTCGGCTGGGCGGTGGTGAAAGCTTCTTCGCCGGGCTTGGTTTCATCAGTCATGGTCAAATTTCTCTGTCGCTTGAATGGCCGAAACCCGCGCAGGGCGCGGGTTTCGTCGAGGCACAGCCTTGCAGGCTGTGGCCTTATATGCGCATCGGCATCACCACATATTTGAAGCTGTCGTTGTCGGGAATGGTGATCAGGGCCGAGCTGTTGGCATCGGCCAGATCGATGCGGACCATGTCCTGGTCCATATTGGAGAGCACATCGATGATGTAGGTCACGTTGAACCCGATCTCGATGCTGTCGCCGCCGTAGTCGATGTCGAGCTCGTCCATGGCCTCTTCCTGCTCGGCGTTGGTGGAGGCCACGCGCAGCGTGCCGGGGTCAAGGTTCAGGCGCACGCCCTTGAACTTGTCGCTGGTCAGGATGGCCGTGCGCTGCAGGCACTGCAGCAGGGCCTGGCGGCCCAGCGTGAGGTTGTTGCGGTGGCCCTTGGGGATCACGCGGTTGTAGTCGGGGAACTTGCCCTCGACCAACTTGGTCACGAATTCCATGCCGTCAAAGCTGAAACGGGCCTGGTTGTTGGCAAACTGCATTTCGATCGCGCCTTCGGCATCGGACAGCAGGCGCTGGAGCTCCAGCACGGTCTTGCGCGGCAGGATGACCTCCTGCTTGGAGGGCACTTCGGTATCGAGCGTGGCACTGGCGTAAGCCAGGCGGTGACCGTCGGTGGCCACCAGACTGAGCTTATTGCCCTCGGCCACGAACAGGATGCCATTGAGGTAATAGCGGATGTCATGCACCGCCATGGCGAACGACACCTGACCCATCAGGGCCTTGAGGGTCTTTTGTGGCACGCTGAATTTCGGGCCGAAGCTGGCCGCTTCCTGCACCAGCGGGAAATCCTCGGCGGGCAGGGTTTGCAAAGTGAAGCGCGACTTGCCACCCTTGAGAATCACCTTCGCCTGCGAGGACTCCAGGCTGACGGTCTGGTCACCCGGCATGGTGCGCAGGATGTCGATCAGCTTGCGTGCCCCGATGGTGGTGGTGAAGTCGCCGGCATCGCCGTCGAGGTCGGCCGTGGTGCGGATCTGGATCTCCAGATCGCTGGTGGTCATCTGTACCGCGCGGCCGGATTTGCGGATCAGCACATTGGCCAACACCGGCAGGGTGTGGCGACGTTCCACGATGCCGGAGACGGATTGCAGCACCGACAGCAGCTTGTCTTGGGTGGCCTTGAGCACGATCATGGATGTCTACCTTTGGTGGTTCTTGTCAGACGCCCGCCCGGGCGGGCACAGGAGGCATACAAAAGACATTTTCGCCGGTTTTCGGGGCATTTTTAGGCTGGGCCGAAAATGCCCCGCTGTATCCGCCAGAGCCCGTGTCCATGCGAGGCTGCCGGCTCAGGTGATTCATCAGGGGGCTTTCAGCCCTTGAGGGTCTGTTCCAGCACGTGCAGCTGCTGGTTGAGCTCGGTGAGCTGCTGGCGTTCGGCGCCGATCTTGCGCACGGCGTGCAGTACCGTGGTGTGGTCGCGGCCGCCAAACAACTCGCCGATTTCGGGCAGGCTTTTCTGCGTCATTTCCTTGGCCAGGTACATGGCAATCTGGCGCGGGCGGGCGATGCTGGCCGGGCGCTTCTTGCTGTACATGTCGGCGACCTTGATCTTGTAGTAATCGGCCACGGTTTTCTGGATGTTTTCGACGCTGATCTGGCGGTTCTGGATCGACAGCAGGTCGCGCAGGGCCTCGCGGGCGAGCTGGATCGAGACATCTTTTTGGTTGAAACGCGAGTAGGCCAGGATCTTGCGCAGTGCTCCCTCGAGCTCGCGCACGTTCGAGCGCACGTTTTTCGCCACGAAAAACGCCACCTCCTCGGGCATTTCGCTGCCTTCGCTGATGGCCTTGTTGATCAGGATGGCCACCCGCATTTCAAGTTCGGGCGGCTCGATGGCCACCGTCAGGCCCGAGTCGAAGCGCGAGACCAGGCGTTCGTGGATGTCGGTCAGGCCTTTGGGGTAAGTGTCGCTGGTCATGACGATGTGCGACTTTTTGGCCAGCAGCGCCTCGAAGGCATTGAAAAACTCCTCCTGGGTACGGTCCTTGTTGGCAAAGAACTGCACATCGTCAATCAGCAGGAGATCGAGCGAGTGGTAATGCTGCTTGAATTCGTCAAAGGTTTTGCGCTGGTAGGCCTTGACCACATCCGAAACAAACTGCTCGGCGTGGATGTAGAGAACTTTGGCATCAGGTCGATCCACCAGCAGCTTGTTTCCAATGGCATGCATCAAGTGGGTTTTGCCCAGCCCGACTCCACCATAAATGAACAGCGGGTTGTAGAGCTGACCGGGCGAACCGGCCACATGCATGGCTGCCGCCCGCGCCATGCGGTTGGCGGTGCCTTCGACCAGGGCATCAAAAGTCAGGCCGCTGTTCAGGCGCGAGCGGAAACCCGGGGCGCCTGGCTCCTCGGCCGCCTCGGTCAACTCGTTCGCTGGACGGGCGGAGGGTGGAACAGAGGGATTCGACCTGACAATGCTTTCACGCGGAGTAAGGGCTAACTCGACCTGCACCGGATGGCCTTGAAGACGGGTCAGGATCTCAGCCACCCGGCCCACATACTGGGCCCGCAACCAGTCCATCTTGAAGCGGTTGCCGACAAACAGGATGATGCCCGACAGGTCATCGCGCAGCTGGACGGTCAGGGGGCGGATCCAGGTGTTGAACTGCTGCTCGGGCATGTCCTGGGAGAGCTCGCCCAGGCAGGCCTGCCAGAGGGCTGCGCCGGCATCGGCGGTTTCTTCGGGGCGCATTCCCTCGGTCATGAAATCATCTTGAAGTTGTGGATACTGAAGCAGTCAAAAGCCGCGTTTTCCTGAATTATCAAGAGCTTATCCACAGGGGGGCAAGCGTCAGTGGGAGGCGGATCATAAACCAGAATCGGGGCCAAACACTCAGGGAAGTTACCGGTTGTGGCCATTCACGGGTTTGCCCTTGGGGCCGAACTTTGCGATAATGGCGGGCTTGACTGTCGGTTCCTGAACCACGGGACACCCAAGGAAAAAATCATGAAACGCACTTACCAACCCTCCAAGACCCGTCGCGCTCGCACCCACGGCTTTCTGGTTCGCATGAAAACCCGTGGTGGCCGTGCCGTCATCAATGCGCGCCGCGCCAAGGGCCGCAAGCGTCTGGCGGTCTGAGTCGGCTTCCTGAGGCCCGCTCTGCTCCAGCCCCCGTGCAGCGCCTGAAGACCCGCCCGCAGTTTCAGGCGGCTCTGGCCGGCCCGACGGTGGCCCGCACGGCTCATTTCGCGCTGCATCAACTTCTGTTGTCCCCTGAAGGATCGCAAGACTGCATGTCAGCCACTCATGCAGGTATTGCGCATGAGCGCTCCGCCACTGACCAGGGCCTGTTTGCCGGTCCTGCACAGGCCTGGCTGGGCGCCATGACGCCCAAGCGCTGGGCGCGTCGGGCCGTCACCCGCAATGCCATTCGCCGGCAGGTTTATGCATTCGGGGTCGACTTTGCCGGCCAGTTGCCCTGTGCGGCCCATGTGGTGAGGCTGCGTGCGGGTTTTGACCGCCAGCGCTTTCCGAGCGCCTGGTCCCAGCCGCTGCGCCAGCTGGTCCGTGCCGAGCTGCTGGAGCTTTTCGAGCACGCCCTGCGCAAGGCCTCGCCATGATGCGCCGTTGCCTGATCGGCCTGGTCCAAGGCTACCGTCTGTTGCTAAGCCCCTGGCTGGGCTCGGCTTGTCGCTTTGAACCGACTTGTTCCGTGTATGCTCTGGGCGCCCTTGAGCGCCATGGCGCTGCCTGGGGCAGTGTTCTGACCGTGCGGCGACTGCTGCGTTGTCATCCCTGGTGTGCCGGTGGGCACGACCCGGTTCCCGGGCAGGCGCCGCGCCTGTTCACTTCCCTGATTCCTTCCGATCCGTCCAAGAAGACGCCATGACAGACATTCGTCGCACCATCCTGTGGGTGATTTTCGGTTTTTCAATGGTCCTGTTGTGGGACCAGTGGCAGGTCCACAACGGCCGCCAAGCCACCTTTTTCCCCAAACCGCCGGCCGCGGGCGCTCAAGCTGCTGCAACCCCGGCCTCCGGTGCAGCCACGGTGCCGGTATCGAGTCTGCCTGCCAGCACCGCCAACCCCGGCCAGGTGCCATCAGCGGCGGCCCCCTCGGTGGCACGCGAGAAGTTTGAGGTCCGAACCGACGTGTTCAGGCTGAAGTTCGACAGCGAAGGCGGCTCGCTGGTCTTTGCCGAGTTTCTCAAGCATGCCGACATGGTCGATCCGGCCCGCAAATTTGTCCTGTTTGACGAAAGTGCTGAGCGGGTGTACCAGGCCCAGACCGGGTTGATCGGCGGCCCGTTTGCCACCCACAAGACCCCCATGCGGTTCGTCGGTGATCGTGAACTCAAGGACGGCCAGAACACGCTGGTGGTGCGTTTCGAGTCCGAAGAGACTGGCGGCCTTCAGCTGGTCAAGAGCTACACCTTGCAGCGCGGCAGCCATGTGATCAAGGTCAGCCACGAGGTTCTCAATACGGGCAGCGTACCGGCCAGCCCGCAGCTCTACATGCAGCTGGTGCGCGACGGCAACAAGCCGGCCGGAGAGTCCTCGTTTTATTTCACCTTCACCGGCCCGGCCATCTACACCGAGGCCAAAAAATACACCAAGGTCGAGTTTTCCGACATCGAGAAAAACAAGGCCGACATCGACAAGACATCGACCAACGGCTATGTGGCCATGGTGCAGCACTATTTCGCCTCGGCCTGGCTGCTGCCTGACGGGGTGACGCGTGAAAACTTCGTGCGCAAGGTGGACAACAACCTGTTTGCCGTGGGCATGATCACCCCGCTGGGCGAGATTGCACCGGGCCAGCGCAAGGTGCTTGAAAACACCCTGTTTGCCGGTCCTCAGGAGGAAAAGGTGCTTGAATCGCTGGCCAAGGGCCTCGACCTGGTCAAGGACTATGGCTGGCTGGCGATGCTGGCCAAGCCCCTGTACTGGCTGCTCGACCAGCTGTACCGCGTGCTGGGCAACTGGGGCTGGTCGATTGTCGGACTGGTGCTGCTGATCAAGATTGCTTTTTACTGGCTCAATGCCAAGGCCTACGCCAGCATGGCCAAGATGAAGGCCATCAACCCGCGCATCATGGAAATGCGCGAGCGTCTGAAAAACAACCCCCAGCAGATGCAGATGGAGATGATGAAAATCTACCGTGAGGAAAAGGTCAACCCGATGGGGGGCTGCTTCCCGATCATGGTCCAGATCCCGGTATTCATTGCTCTGTACTGGGTGCTGCTGTCGAGTGTGGAAATGCGTAACGCGCCCTGGATCGGCTGGATCCACGACCTGTCCACGCCCGACCCCTTCTTCATCCTGCCGGTGGTGATGACCCTGACCACCATGCTGCAGACGGCGCTCAACCCCATGCCGCCGGATCCGATGCAGGCCAAACTGATGTGGATCATGCCGCTGGTGTTCTCGGTCATGTTCTTCTTCTTCCCGGCCGGATTGGTGCTGTACTGGATCACCAACAACATTCTGTCGATCGCGCAGCAGTGGATCATCAACACCCGTATGGGCGTACCCCCGCAGTTCAACCTGCCCAAGTTCAAATGAGGTATGGCTGCGCCGCACGCGGTGCGGCGTGCATGACTGCGCTGCACGCAAAGACTTTGCGGATACCTGTCATCGTTGCCGCGTAGCGGCGCGAGGTCCTTGCGGTCATGCTGGCGCGCCACAACGAACCCATTGTTGCCATTGCCACGGCGCCCGGGCGTGGCGCGGTGGGGATCGTGCGGGTTTCGGGGCGCGGCATCGCTGCCCTGGCGCGGGCCGTGTGCGGGCGTGATCTGTCGCCCCGTCAGGCCACCTACCTGCCCTTTCTCGATGCCGATGGCTCGGTCATCGATCAAGGACTGGCGATCTTTTTTGCGGCCCCGCACTCGTTCACCGGCGAAGACGTGCTCGAGCTGCAGGCGCACGGTGGGCCGGTGGTGCTGCAGCTGCTGGTGCAGCGCTGCCTGCTGGCTGCCCAGAGCCTGCAGGAAGGCACTGGGCAGCCGGTGCTGGCGGGTTTGCGCCTGGCGCAGCCGGGCGAGTTTTCGCAACGTGCCTTTCTCAATGACAAGATCGACCTGGCGCAGGCCGAAGCGATTGCCGACCTGATCGACGCCAGCACCGAAGCAGCCGCACGCAGCGCCAGCCGATCGCTGGCGGGCGATTTCTCACGGGAAATTTCCGGCCTGCGCGAGGCGCTGGTCCACTTGCGCATGCTCGTAGAGGCCACGCTGGACTTTCCCGAAGAAGAGATCGACTTCCTGCGCAAGGCCGATGCACAAGGGCAACTGCAGGGACTGCAGGAGCGCCTGCAGGCGGTAATGCAGCGCGCCCGGCAGGGAGCGCTCTTGCGCGAGGGCATCCGGGTCGTGATTGCGGGACAGCCCAATGCCGGCAAGAGTTCACTGCTCAATGCCCTGGCCGGTGCCGAACTGGCCATTGTCACGCCGATTGCCGGCACCACCCGTGACGTGGTGCAGCAGACCATCCAGATCGAGGGGGTTCCGCTGCATGTGATCGATACCGCCGGTCTGCGCGAGGGCGAGCAGGTGGACATGGTCGAACAGATCGGCATTGAACGGGCCTGGAGCCAGATCGAGCAGGCCGATGCGGTGCTGTTCCTGCACGATCTGACCCGCGTGCACGAGTCTGGCTACGCGGCGGCCGATGCCGCCATTGCCCGCGATCTGGATTTGCGACTGGGTGCGACCGTGCCGGTGATCGATGTCTGGAACAAGGCCGATGCGGCCGAGCCCTTGGGGCGCGGCGGTGTGGTGCTCTCGGCCAGGACCGGGCAAGGGCTGCAGACCCTGCGACAGCGACTCCTGCAGGCCGCCGGCTGGCAGCAGGCCAGTGAAGGGTTGTACATCGCCCGCGAGCGCCATGTACAGGCCCTGTTGCAAGTGACTGGGCATCTGGAGATGGCGCAGCAGCATCTGGCCGCCCGCGACCAGCGCCTGGAATTGCTGGCCGAAGAACTGCGTCAAGGGCAAAACGCCCTGAACACCATCACCGGCGAATTCACGGCCGACGACCTCCTGGGGGTCATCTTTTCGCGTTTTTGCATTGGCAAATAATGGGCGGTCGCCACCGTGACTGCCGCGCCGGCGGCGCGCGGACCATCATGTCAGCACAACGCATGGAGCGCAGATGGGACACAGACTGCTGGATCAGGTGGCCATCGTCACCGGTGCGAGCCGGGGGATCGGCCGGGCAATTGCCGAGGCTTACGCCGCCGAGGGCGCGCGCCTGTGCCTGATCGCCACCCAGGCCGAGCGCCTGAACGATGTGGCCCATGGACTGCAGCTGGCACCTAACCGGCTGATGGTTCTGGGCGTGGATGTGACCGACCGCGCGGCCAGCTTTGAAGCCGTGGCCCGGGTGGAGCAGCAATTCGGCCGGGTCGATGTGCTGGTCAACAACGCCGGTGTGTACCGTGCCAAGGCATTTCTGGACCACACCGATCAGGACTTCCAGGACCTGCTCGATGTCAATCTGTTCGGGGTGCTGCATTTCATGCAGGCCTGCCTGCCCGGCATGCAGGCACGGCGGCAGGGGCGCATTGTCAACATCGCGTCGACCGCCGGCAAATGGGGCTCCCGTAACCAGAGCGCCTACAACACCAGCAAGCATGCGGTGGTGGGGCTGACGCGCTGCGTGGCTCTGGAGGCAAGCCCTTACGCAGTCACGGTCAATGCCATTTGCCCGGGATTTGTGCAGACTGACATGGTCGAAGAGCTCAAGGCGCAGGTGGCCCGCAGCAGCGGCCTGAGCGGCGAGGCGATGGTCCAGGCCGCACTGGCACGCGTCCCGCTGGGCCGGATTCTTGAGCCGGCCGAAATTGCCGAGCTGGCGGTTTATCTGGGCAGCGAGGCTTCGCGTGGCATGACCGGGCAATCGATCCTGCTCGACGGCGGCATGGTGCTGGTGTGAGCCCAGGCCTGAAAAAAAAGACACATCGGAGACAAACCCCGGGATAACCATGACCCGAATCCCACAATGCCTGCGCAGAATGTGCCGTTGCGTTTGTCACCGGCCCGTACCTACAGCTCATGCGTCTTTATGACCTCTGAATTCATTCTCGAAACCCATGATCTCGTCAAGGAGTTCAAGGGCTTTGTGGCCGTCAATGGCGTCAATCTGCAGGTTCGACGTGGGCAAATCCACGCCCTGATCGGACCCAATGGCGCCGGCAAGACCACCGTATTCAACCTGCTGACCAAATTCCTGATCCCGACGCGCGGGCAGATCATGTTCAACGGGCATGACATCACCCCCGAGAAGCCTGCCCAGATCGCCCGCCGCGGCATCGTGCGCTCCTTCCAGATTTCAGCCACCTTCCCCAACCTCACGGTGGTACAGAACGTCCGGATTGCCCTGCAGCGTGCCACTGGCCTGTCGATGCATTTCTGGCGCTCCGAGCGGGTGCTCGACGGCCTCAACGACAAGGCCATGGCCTTGCTGGCCGAAGTGGATCTGCAGGACATGGCGCACCTGACCGCTGTGGAATTGCCCTATGGCCGCAAGCGCGCTCTGGAGATCGCCACCACGCTGGCCATGGAGCCCGAGCTGATGCTCCTGGACGAGCCGACCCAGGGCATGGGCCACGAGGATGTAGACCGGGTCACCCAACTGATCAAGAAGGTGGCCGCCAACCGCACCATCCTGATGGTTGAGCACAACATGAGCGTGGTGGCGAGCATTGCCGACACCATCAGCGTGCTTCAGCGCGGCCAGGTGATTGCCGAGGGCCCCTACGAAGTTGTGTCCAGGGACCCGCAGGTGCTCGAGGCTTACATGGGCAGCGCCGACAATGAACTGGAGGGTGCCCATGGCTGAGGCGAGCGAATTCCTGCGCATCAGCAACCTGCATGCCTGGTATGGAGAGTCCCACATCCTTCACGGGGTGGACTTGGTGGTGCACCAGGGCGAAGTGGTGACCCTGCTGGGCCGCAACGGCGCCGGGCGAACCACCACCATCAAGTCGATCCTGGGGCTGGTGGGCCGGCGTACCGGTTCCATCACCATCAATGGCGCCGAGTCGATCTCCATGCCCCCGCACCAGATTGCGAGGCTCGGTCTGGGCTACTGCCCCGAAGAACGCGGCATCTTTGCCTCGCTCAGCTGCGAGGAAAACCTGCTCTTGCCCCCGGTGCTGGCCGGCGGGGGCATGGGGCTCGATGAAATCTACGAAATGTTTCCCAACCTGCTCGAGCGTCGCAACAGCCCGGGCACCCGCCTGTCCGGAGGCGAGCAGCAGATGCTGGCGGTCGGGCGGATCCTGCGCACCGGGGCGCGGCTGTTGTTGCTCGATGAAATTTCCGAAGGCCTGGCCCCGGTCATCGTCCAGGCCCTGGCGCGCATGATCCGCGCCCTCAAGGCCAAGGGCTTCACCATCATCATGGTGGAACAGAACTTCCGTTTCGCGGCCCCGCTGGCCGACCGTTTTTATGTGATGGAGCATGGCCGCATCGTCGAAGGCTTTGCTGCTGCCGAGCTGTCCGCCAAGATGGGCATGCTGGGCGAATACCTCGGCGTCTGATTTTTTAACCAGGAGACACACCATGAAACGCAAACTTCTTTCGATGGCTGCAGTTGCAGCCTGTGCTTTTTCGGGCGCTGCCCAGGCCCAGATTTCTGATGGCATTGTCAAGATCGGTGTCATGAACGACATGTCCGGTCTGTACGCCGACATCACCGGCCCCGGTTCGTTGTTGGCCGCCCGCATGGCGGTGGAGGATTACATCAAGGCCTCCGGCAGCAAGCTCAAGGTTGAGGTGGTGGGTGCCGATCACCAGAACAAACCCGATGTGGGCTCGAACATCGCCCGCCAGTGGTTTGACACCGATAAGGTCGACATGATTGCCGACGTGCCCACATCATCCGTCGGACTGGCTGTGGCCAAGATTGCCAGCGACAAGGGCAAGCTGATGGTCAATTCGGGCTCGGCTACCGCCGATCTGTCGGGCAAGGCCTGCAATGCCAACACCATTCACTGGGCCTATGACACCTGGATGCTGGCCAACGGGACTGGCAAGGCGATCGTCAAGAGTGGCGGCAACACCTGGTTCTTCCTGACCGCCGATTACGCCTTTGGCCACGCGCTCGAGCGTGACACCGAGGCGGTGGTGACCAAGAACGGCGGCCGGGTGGTGGGCAAGGTCCGCACTCCCTTCCCGACCCAGGATTTCTCGTCCTTCCTGCTTCAGGCCCAGTCCTCCAAAGCCAAGATCATCGGTCTGGCCAATGCCGGAGGCGACACCACCAACTCCATCAAGCAGGCGGCTGAATTCGGCATCACCAAGGGAGGCCAGAACCTGGCCGGGCTTCTGGTGTTCCTGCCCGATGTGCATTCGCTGGGCCTGAACATCGCCCAGGGCCTGATGCTCACCGAGACCTTCTATTGGGACCTGAATGACCAGACCCGCGCCTTCTCGCGCCGTTTTGCAGCCGCACACGGCGGCAAGATGCCCTCGATGGTGCAGGCCGGCGTCTACTCCAGCGTGATTCATTACCTCAAGGCCGTCGATGCGGCCAAGACCGATGACGGGACCAAGGTTGCGGCCAAGATGAAGGAGTTGCCGACCGACGACCCGATCTTCGGCAAGGGCAGTGTGCGTGCGGATGGTCGCAAGATCCACCCGGCCTATCTGTTCGAGGTCAAGAAGCCCTCCGAATCCAAGGGGCCGTATGACTACTACAAGCTGGTCGCCACCATTCCGGCCAACGAGGCTTTCCGCCCCCTGGCCGAGAGCGAGTGCCCGCTGGTCAAGAAATGATCCGACCGACCTGAGCCGTACCAAATCATCGCCATGGAAATTTTCGGGATTCCCTCTCAAGCCCTGTTCGGGCAATTGCTGATCGGACTGATCAACGGTTCGTTCTATGCGTTGCTCTCGCTGGGCTTGGCGGTGATCTTCGGCCTGCTCAACATCATCAACTTCACCCACGGCGCCCAGTACATGCTGGGTGCCTTCGTGGCCTGGCTGGGCATGACCCATCTGGGCATCAATTACTGGGCGGCGCTGGTGATCGCACCCCTTGTGGTGGGTGCCACAGGGGTGCTGATCGAGCGCACCATGCTCAAGCAGCTCTACAAGCTTGACCATCTGTATGGCCTGCTGCTGACTTTTGGACTGGCACTGATCATTCAGGGCCTGTTCCGCAACGAGTATGGCTCTTCAGGGATGCCCTATCCGGCCCCTGATGTCTTCAAGGGCGCATTCAACACCGGATTCATGTTCCTGCCCAAGTACCGGGCCTGGGTGATCGTGGCTTCGCTGGTGGTCTGTCTGGCCACCTGGTACGTCATCGAGCGCACGAAGCTGGGCGCCTACCTGCGAGCGGCCACCGAAAACCCGAGTCTGGTGCAGGCCTTTGGCATCAACGTGCCGCGCATGATCACGCTGACTTACGGCTTCGGGGTGGCGCTGGCGGCGCTGGCGGGTGTGATGGCTGCGCCCATTTACCAGGTCAACCCGACCATGGGCGCCGATCTGATCATCGTGGTTTTTGCGGTGGTGGTGATCGGTGGCATGGGCTCGATCATGGGCGCCATCGTCACCGGTTTTGGTCTCGGACTGATCGAGGGTCTGACCAAGGTGTTTTACCCGGAGGCTTCGGCCACGGTGATTTTCGTGATCATGACGATTGTTTTGCTGCTCAAGCCCGCCGGCCTGTTCGGCACCCAGAAGTGAAGCCATGACCCACCCTGCATCTGCCCCTGTGGCTGCCTCCTCAACCGACAAGTCCCTGTGGGTCGCGTTCGCCATCATGGTGGCCATCTTTGCCATTGCGCCGATCTGGGTCTACCCGGTGTTCCTGATGAAGGTGATGTGTTTTGCGCTGTTTGCCTGCGCCTTCAATCTGCTGCTGGGTTTTGGTGGACTGCTTTCTTTCGGCCACGCCATGTTCCTGGGCACTGCAGGCTATGCCGCAGCCCATGCGGCCAAGGTTTGGGGCTGGAATCCCGAGCTGGCGGTTCTGTTCGGTACGCTGTGCTCGGCGGCCCTGTCATTCGTGGTGGGCTCCCTGGCGATTCGCCGGCAGGGCATTTACTTTGCGATGATCACACTGGCGCTGGCGCAGATGATCTTTTTCTTTTCGCTCCAGGCACCCTTTACCGGCGGTGAGGACGGCATTCAGGCGGTGCCGCGCGGCCAGCTGTTCGGCCTGTTCGACCTGTCCGACAACCACCGCATGTACATGTTCGTGATGGCGATTTTTGTGGCCGGATTCCTGTTTGTCTGGCGCGTCGTGCATTCACCCTTCGGACAGATCCTCAAAGCCATTCGCGAGCACCAGGACCGGGCCACCTCGCTGGGCTACGACACCGACCGTTTCAAGCTCCTGGCCTTTGTGATTTCCGGGGCGCTGGCTGGCACCGCCGGTGCGACCAAATCGCTGGTGTTCCAGCTCGCCTCGCTGACCGATGTGCACTGGAGCATGTCGGGTGAGGTGGTGCTGATGACCCTGGTCGGTGGCATGGGCACCCTGTTCGGGCCGGTGGCCGGAGCGGCCGTGATTGTGACCATGCAGAACTACCTGGCCCAACTGGGCGCCTGGGTCACGGTGGTGCAGGGGGTGATCTTTGTGATTTGCGTGCTGGCGTTCAGGCGCGGCATCATTGGCGAAATCGCCCACTGGATCAAGAAGCCCCTGTAGGCCTCTCAGCGCATGAAGCGCCTGACATGGTCTGCGCCCAGACCCACGGCCTCGAAATGGGCGCGGTACTTGTCGATCCGGGTGAACACATCGTCGTAACCGGTCGATCGGCCCTGGGGGTCGACATACATCAGCGCCCCGTGTACGGTAAAGAGCGTGACCATGTCCTGGCAATCGTCAGGCACCACCAACGTGTGGGTTTCACCCGGGGGCTCGAACACATAGCTGCCTTCGGTGGCCACCCAATCGTGCTCCAGATAGAGCCACTTGCCCCTGAGCACATAGGCGTGCACCTGGCCGGAGTGCCGGTGGCGCTGCAGCAGCCCCGAGCGCTTGACCTTGAGCAGGTGGACATAGAAGCCGCCCGTGACGTTCAGGTGGATCGGGCGAGACCAGATGCCCTCGGCCACCGGGGCCCACATCAGCGGGTCTTCGGTGTCCACATCGGCAATCACCATGTCGGGGGCCATCCCCCAGGGCTGGGGTTTGGCGTAGGGGGTGCGGTCGTCGTTGCGTACGGCGGCGAGGGTGTTCATGCAATCTCCAGAGGGGTTCATCGGGCAATGTAAAGGGTTGTCGCCGGCTTGTCTGGCAGAAGGGCGACAGGGCCGGCGACTGGGCTAGACTGAAAACTTCATGTCGACGCATCTGCCCCCGGGCCTGTGGCTGATCAGCCTGGCCGCATTTACTTCGATGGCCTCGATGCGGGTCTGTGACCCGATGCTGGTGGCCTTGTCGGAAGAGTTCCAGGTCAGTGTGGGAGAGGCCTCCCGTGTGGTTTCGGGCTTTGCCATCGCCTATGGCTGCATGCAGCTTTTCTATGGCCCGCTCGGGGACCGGCTGGGCAAATTGCGCGTCATCAATGCCGCCTTGCTGGTGTGCGCAGGCTTCAGTGTCGTCACCGCCATGGCCTCGGATTTTGACTGGCTGGTCGGCGCCCGCGCCCTCATGGGTGCCAGTGCGGCTGCGATCATTCCGCTGAGCATGGCCTGGCTGGGTGACCAGGTGGGCTACGAGCGCCGCCAGGAGACCCTGGCGCGGCTGATGAGCGCAACCGTCATCGGCATGATGGCCGGTCAATGGTTTGGCGGCTGGGCGGCCGAAACCCTGGGCTGGCGCAGCGCCTTCCTGGTGCTGGCCGGGCTGTTTGGTCTGGCGGGCGTGTTGCTGTATCTGCGCATGTCCGCGCAGCGGCGTATTGCTGTCATGCGCACTGAAGGCAGCTACTGGCAGCAGGCCCTGGGCAGTCTGGCTTTGCTGCGTGTGGCGCGGGTGCGCTGGGTCCTGACCGTGACGGCACTCGAGGGTGCGCTGGCCTTCGGCACCCTGGCCTTTGTGCCCGCCCAGCTCGAGCAGCACTTTGGGCTGTCGGCCGCCATGGCGGGCGCCTTGATGGTGCTCTACGGCGTCGGCGGACTGTGTTACAGCCAGATGGCCCGGCGTTGGCTGGCCTGGCTGGGCGAGCGTGGTTTGGCGCAGATGGGCAGCGTGCTGGTGGCGCTCGGGCTGCTGCTCCTGGCCTGGACGCAGCAGCTTGCGCTGGGCGCCCTGGGCTGCCTGGCCGCTGGACTGGGCTTTTACATGTTGCACAACACCCTGCAGACCCAGGCCACACAGATGGCGCCCGAGGCACGCGGCAGCGCAGTCACCCTCTTTGCCAGCATGCTTTTTTTGGGCCAGTCGGCGGGCGTGCTGGTGGCAGCCATGACCGTGGACAGCGGCAGCCTGGATTGGACTTACAGCATCGCGGCCGTGGGCATGGTGGTGCTCGGGCAGGTCATTGCCGCCCGGGTCCGGCCCCGCCAAACCTGATGGGGTCGGTCCGGGCAAGACCTGTGCTGGCTCTGCTCAATGGCCCTCGAATTCGACCAGCGTGAACAATGCGAGACCTGAAGACCGGATGCGCGTGGAGCCGCCGAGTTCGGGCAGGTCGACAATGGCGGCCCCTTCCATCACGGTGGCGCCAAGTTTTTCGAGCAGTTTCTTGCCGGCCATCATGGTTCCGCCCGTGGCAATCAGGTCGTCAATGAGCAGCACGCGCTGGCCAGGCCGAACCGCATCGGTATGCAGCTCCACGGTGGCACTGCCGTATTCGAGCTCGTAGGTTTCCTCGACCGTGGTGAAGGGCAGCTTGCCTTTCTTGCGGATGGGCACAAACCCCAGCCCCAATTCATAGGCCACCACAGCACCCAGAATGAAGCCCCGCGCATCCAGCCCTGCGACCACATCCGGTCGCAGGGCCGGGTCCATGTAGCGATGCACGAATGCGTCGATCAGCACACGAAACACGCGCGGGTCCTGCAGCAGGGGCGTGATGTCGCGAAACTGCACGCCCGGAGCTGGCCAGTCGGGCACGGTGCGGATGTGGTCGCGCAGGAATTCGTGAACGTTCAGAGCGGTCATGGCTTCACCCCTTGAGCAATTTGTCCTCGGCCACGGCCAGGGTCTGCGCCGAGCCGGAGAGCACCAGTGTGTCGTTCATCTGCAGCTCGGTCTGTTCGTGCACCGGCTCGTTCTTGCCGTCGGCTCGCCGGAGATTGACCAGGCGCACGCCCATGGCATGAAAGTTCAGATCGCCCACTGCGCGGCCCAGCCAGGGCGAACTCAGCGGCAAGCTCAGGGTGCCCAGACGCTCGTGATCGAGTTCATCGAGTGTGTCATCGTCAGCCCCATGGAAGTAGCCCTTGAGCAGGTTGTAACGCGCATCGCGCTGCTCCTGCACGGCACGGATCACGCGGCGCATCGGTACCCCCACCAGCGCCAGTGCATGGCTGGCCAGCATCAGTGACCCCTCGAGGGCTTCAGGCACGATTTCCGTGGCGCCAGCCTGCTGGAGTTTGTGCAGATCGTGATCGTCCTTGGTGCGCACGATGACCGGCACCTGCGGGGCGTGGCTTTGGGTATGGGCCAGCACCTTCAGGGCGGCGGGTACGTCCAGATAGGTCACCACCACCGCGCTGGCACGCGCCAGGCCGGCGGCCATGAGCGCCTGCAGCCGCCCCGCATCACCGAAGACCACCGAGTCCCCGGCGGCAGCGGCCTGGCGGACCCGGTCGGGGTCGAGATCGAGCGCCATGTAGGGAATGTTTTCCTGCTCGAGCATGTGTGCCAGGTTCTGCCCGGTGCGGCCATAGCCGCAGATGATCACATGCTTGCTGGTGTTGATCGACTTGCGGGCGATGGTGGTCATCTGCAGGGATTGCTGCAGCCACTCGCTGGACACCAGCTTCATGACCAGGGCGTTGCTGTACATGATCATGAAGGGTGTGGCCAGCATGGACAGCACCATGCTGGCCAGTACCGGGTTGAGCAGGGCGGGGGGGATGATGCCGTTCTGTGCCCCCAGGGTCAGCAGCACGAAGCCGAATTCACCGGCCTGCGCCAGGTACAGGCCGGTGCGAAGCGCCACCCCGTTGCTGGCGCCGTAAACCCGTGCCAGCGCCGCCACCAGCACCAGCTTGAAGATCACCGGCAGTGTCAGCAGCAGCAGCACCAATGGCCAGCGCTCGAGCACGATGGTCCAGTCCAGCATCATGCCGATGGTGATGAAGAAGAGTCCCAGCAGCACATCATGGAAGGGCCGGATGTCGAGTTCCACCTGGTGCTTGTATTCGGTTTCGGAAATCAGCATGCCGGCGATGAACGCTCCCAGCGCCAGACTCAGGCCCGCCCACTCGGTCAGCCAGGCCAGGCCAAGAGTGACCAGCAACAGGTTGAGCACGAACAGCTCTTCGCTTTTGCGCCGCGCCACCAGGGTCAGCCACCAGCGCATCAGGCGCTGGCCGCCGGTCAGCAGCAATGTGATCAGCACGGTGGCCTTGAGGGCCGCCAGCAGCAGGGAGGTCGCCAGTGCCTCGGGTGCAGAGCCCAGCGCTGGGATCAGCACCAGCAGCGGCACCACTGCCAGATCCTGGAACAGCAGCACGCCCATCACCCGCTTGCCATGCTCGGACTCCAGCTCGAGCCGGTCGACCATCAGTTTGACGACGATCGCCGTGCTGCTCATGGCCATGGCGCCCGAAAGCGCCAGCGCCGTCTGCCAGGGCATGTCCCACAGGCCCGGCGCCATATGGGCCAGAAACAGGGATCCCAGCGTGACCAGCACCAAGGTGAGCACCACCTGCAGCAGGCCCAGACCGAACACATGGCGGCGCATAGCCCTCAGCTTGGGCAGGTTGAACTCCAGCCCGATCACGAACATCAGGAACACCACCCCAAACTCGGCCAGATGCTGCACCCCCGAAGAGTTCTGGGCCAGGGCCAAAGCGTTGGGTCCGATCACCACACCCACGGCCAGGTACCCGAGCATTGGCGGCAGTCGGAGCAGGCGGCAGCCCACCACGCCCAGCACGGCGGCCAGCAGGTACATCAGCGTCAGCTCAAGCGAGGTCATGACCTGATCCTACCAACCCTGGACCTGTCCCGACGGCCGCAAGGTTTCCACAGGCCGCCTCGATAGAATGGCTCCATGACTCCTTCTGCCTCCCATTTGCTGCAACTGGCCCGCGAAGCGCTGGACATCGAGGCGGCCGCACTGCATGGCCTCAAGTCCCGTCTGGACGACCGATTCGTGCGCGCCGTACAGATGATGTTGGCGGTTCAGGGTCGGGTGGTGGTGACCGGCATGGGCAAGAGCGGACATATCGGCCGTAAGATCGCAGCCACACTGGCTTCCACCGGCACCCCGGCTCTGTTCGTGCATCCGGCAGAGGCCAGTCACGGCGATCTGGGCATGATCCAGGTGATCGATGTGGTGCTGGCGATTTCCAACAGTGGCGAGAGCGACGAGCTGGTGGCGATCCTGCCGGTGCTCAAGCGACAGGGTGTGCCACTGATTGCCATGACCGGCGGCCTGCACTCGACGCTGGCTTGCCACGCTGATGTGGTGCTGGACAGCTCGGTTGAGAAAGAGGCGTGTCCGCTCAATCTGGCACCGACAGCCAGCACCACCGCCCAGTTGGCGCTGGGCGATGCGTTGGCGGTGGCCCTGCTCGACGCGAGGGGCTTCAAGCCTGAAGACTTTGCCCGATCCCATCCGGGCGGTGCGCTCGGGCGCAGGCTGCTCACCCATGTCGGCGATGTGATGCGCTCGGGCCCGCAGGTGCCGCGTGTCGGCCCCGAGGCGGGTTTCAGCGAGCTGATGCGTGAAATGAGCGACAAGGGGCTGGGCGCCTCGGCCGTGGTGGACCCCGCTGGCCGCCCCCTGGGCGTCTTCACCGACGGCGACCTGCGCCGCCTGATTGAAAAAGGCATCGATCTGCGCGCGCTGAAGGCTGGTGATGTCATGCACCCCGGTCCGCGAACCATCCGGCGCGATGCATTGGCGGTGGAGGCTGCTGAAATGATGGAGCAGTACCGCATCACCAGCATTCTGGTCGTCGATGAAGCCGGTGTGCTGTGCGGCGCGCTCAACAGCAACGACCTGATGCGGGCGAAGGTGATCTGATGCAGGACCTGGCACCAGCGATCCATTTTTCGCCCGCATTGCTGCTCAGAGCGCAAGACGTGCGTATGGCTTTTTTCGATGTCGATGGCGTTCTTACTGACGGTGGCCTTTATTTTTCTGAAGCCGGTGAATCCCTCAAGCGCTTTTCGGTGCTGGATGGCCAAGGCCTGAAACTCCTGCAGCGTGCGGGCATCACCCCGGCGGTGATCACCGGCCGCGATTCGGCCCCCTTGCGCCTGCGGCTGCAGGCGCTGGGGATCACCCAGGTACGTTTTGGCACCGAGGACAAATTGCCGGCGGCCCAGGCCATGCTGGCCGACCTGGGCCTGGACTGGTCGCAGGCGGCCGCCATGGGTGACGACTGGCCCGACCTGCCCCTGATGCGCCGCGCTGCTCTGGCTTGTGCGCCGGCCAACGCCCATGCCCAGAACCGGGCCATTGCCCACCATGTCACCAGCGAACGCGGGGGAGAAGGCGCTGCTCGCGCCTTCTGTGACCTGCTGCTGGTGGCGGGCAACCATTACATGCGTTTGTTGCAGGAGCAGGAACAGCGCCAGCACGGAGCCAGCGCTTGAAGGCGTGGGTACGCCGGTTGCGGGCCGGTTTGGACCGGGTGGCTCTCTATCTGCCTCTTTTGGTCATGGCGCTGCTGGCGCTGGGCAGTTGGTCGCTGGTACGCAGTCTGCCCAATCTGGTGCAACCGCCCCCTGCACCACAGGCCCGCAGCACACCCGATTACCAGCTGGGTCGATTCTCGGCCCAGATCTTTGACGCCCAGGGCCAGCTGGTGCGTGAGTTCTCGGGGGCGCAAGCGCGACACTTCCCGCAAACTGACGAGCTGCATATTGACCGGGTCAGGATTTCCGCCCGCTCGAGCCAGGGGGTGCAGGTTCAGGCCAGTGCATTGTCCGGCGTGGCCCCGGGCAACGGTGCCACGGTGATGCTTGAAGGGCAGGTGCAGGCCCAGCGCCTGGCCGACGCCCAGATGCCGCTGACGGTCTTGACCGGCGAGCGACTGCTTGCGCATCTGGAGCAGCAGCGGCTGCAATCGGATGGCCCCGTGCAGATTCAACGTGGCCGCGACCGGTTTGCTGCCGACCGGCTTGATTTCGACAGCCGCAACGGGGCTTACAGTCTGCAGGGACGTGTGCGCGTCACCCTCACGCCATGACCGCGCCCCTGGTATTCATCACCGGCGCCTCCAGCGGCATTGGCCAGGCCCTGGCCCACGAGTGCCTGCAGCGCGGCTGGCGGGTGGCACTGGTGGCCCGGCGGGGCCCGATGGTGCAGGATTGGCTGGCGCAACATCATCCGGCAGCCTTGCCGCAGCAGGCGGGGGTCTATGTGGCGGATGTCGGGGAGCCCGAACAACTGCAGACGGTGGCCGCTCGGTGCATGCACGAAATGGGCGTACCCGACATCGTGATCGCCAACGCCGGCATCAGTCTGGGCGTGGACCTGGCACAGCCGCAGGATCTGGCGGTCTTCGCCGAGGTGATGCGGACCAATGTGCTGGGGGTGGCCGCCAGCTTTCAGCCCTTCATCGAACCGATGCGTCTGCGTGGCAGCGGGCGCCTGGTGGCGGTGGCCAGTGTGGCCGGCATCCGGGGCTTGCCTGGTCACGCGGCCTACTGCGCAAGCAAGGCTGCGGTCATCAGCCTCTCGGAAAGCCTGCGTGGAGAGCTGCGTGGCAGCGGCGTTCGCGTGGTGACCCTCGCGCCCGGCTATGTGGCCACGCCGCTGACCGCCCGCAACCGTTACCCCATGCCCTTTCTCATGCCGGCCGAAGGTTTTGCCCGGCAGGCGCTGGACGCGATTGCCTTGGGCCTGTCCTGGCGGGTGATCCCCTGGCCCATGGCCTGGGTGGCGCGGCTGCTGCGCGTGCTGCCTGATGCCCTGTTTGACCGCCTGCTCAAGGGCCAGCCCCGCAAGCACCGGCATACCGACGCAGACCGGCGCTAAGATGGGCTGACAATTCCCCTGACTTGGCCAGGAGGCCCCGCATGATCGATGTTCCCCCCCTGATCCAGCGACAGTCTTTTACGCGACCGAACCCCGGGCAGGTGCAGGCGCTGGCGGGCACGCCCACGGGCTTCATCGTTGACGCCATGGGCGGCAGTGGGGCCCTGGACTTCCGCTTGCGCCCGGCCATTGCCGAGCAATACGCCTTTTGTGGCGTGGCCCTGACCGTCAATGCAGGACCGGGTGACAACCTGGCCCTGGTGCATGCCCTGCAGGACGTGCAGCCTGGCGATGTCCTGGTGGCCAGCGCGGGTGGATTCACGGGCTGCGCCATCACGGGCGATCTGGTGCTGGGGATGGCTAAAAACAGCGGGGCCGTAGGCTTTGTGACCGACGGTTGCGTCAGGGACCTGGTGGGGCTGCGTGCAGTGGGCTTGCCGGCCTGGTCGGTCGGCGTCACCCCCAATTCGCCGCAGCGACACCGGCCCGGCACCATTGGCTATCCCATCGCCCTGGCCGGACATCCCGTGGCCTCGGGCGATATCGTCATTGCCGATCTTGACGGGGTGGTGGTGGTGCCGCAAGCGCGCATCGCCCAGGTGCTCGATCGCCTGCCCGCGATCCGTGAAGCCGAGGCCCGCGCCGATGCCACCGTTCGTGCCGGTGCCCGGCTGCCGTCCTTTCTGGCGGTGGATGCAGGCGGCTCGACAAAGTCATGAAGATCGCCCTCATTGGTACCGGTGCCATGGGCTGTATTTTCGGCGCAGCCCTGGCGCGCAGCGGCGCCGAACTGGTGTGTCTGGATCGCAACCCCGCGGTGGTGGCCGCCCTGCAGGAACAAGGTATCCGCTTGCGTGGCGTGCTGGGCGAGCAGGTGGTTGCGGTGCGTGCCACCACCGATCCGGCGCAGCTGGGACAGGTCGACATGGCCCTGGTGCTGGTGGACGCGGCGGCCACGGCAGCTGCTGCAGAGGTCGCACGGGCCTGTCTGGGCGAGGACGGCTTTGCACTGTCGCTGCAAAACGGCATCGGCAACCTGGAGGCGCTGGTGGCAGCGCTGGGGGCGTCACGGGTGTTGGCCGGCATCACCTACAACAGCGGCACGGGTGAAGGCCCCGCGCGTTCCTGGCACACCCATCTGGGCCTGACGACCATGGGTGAAGCCACCGGCAATCTCACGCCCAGGCTGCAGGCACTGGCCGAGCGCTTTCGCGCCCAGGGCATGGCGGTCGAACTCACAAGCCGCGTGGAGTCGGCGATCTGGAGCAAGTTTGTCCACAACTGCGCCATCAACCCGGTCAGCGCGCTCACTGGCTTGCGTCCGGCGCAAATCATGCAGACCGCTGCGGCCCGGGCCCTGATGGAGCATGTGATCGATGAAATCCTGCAGGTGGTCCAGGCTCTGGGGATTTCGCTGCCCGAGGCCGATCCTCGTGCTGAGATTCTGGCCCATTGCCGCGAACGCATGAACCAGCCCTCGATGCTGCAGCACCTGCGAGCGGGCAAGCCCACCGAGATAGGTGCTCTCAACGAGGCCCTGCTCGAGCGTGCTGCACCTTTGGGTCTGAGCCTTCCCTACAACCATGCCGTTGTGCTGGCCATCCGTGCCCTCGAGGCGGCGGCCACGCTGGCCCCGGTCCACGACTGAGGGCCTGCCGGGCGATTGCCGCCCTGCCGGCTGTCCCCTTTGCGGCTGCCGGATGCAGACGCCTGAACCGCTGCACAGCCCATCGTGCCATACTGGCTCAGGCGTTTGACCGGACGCCGATGGACCCCTGATATTCATGACTTGAGGAGACAGACATGGCAGATGACCTGAAAGGCAAAGTGGTGTTGATCACCGGCTCGAGCACTGGCATTGGTGCGGCCGCCGCTGTGGCCTTCGGCCAGCATGGCGCCCGTGTGGCCGTCCACTACAACAGCAGCAAGGGCCCGGCCCAGGACGTGTTCGATGCGGTCCGGGCCAGCGGTGCCGAAGCCATCTTGTTGCAGGGCGATGTGATGCAGTCCGGGCAGTGCCGACAACTTGTGGACGATACGGTCCAGGCATTCGGTCGGCTCGACGTTCTGATCAATAACGCTGGTGCACTGGTCAAACGCGTGCCGATTGAAGAGGTGACCGATGAACTCTTTGACAGTGTGCTTCACCTCAATGCCCGCTCGGCCATGATGTGCACTGCCGCCGCGGTGGCCGTGATGCGCCGCCAGGGCCAGGGCGGCAGCATCATCAACCTCACCTCGGTCGCAGCCAGGCATGGCGGGGGCACGGGCGCATCCCTGTATGCCGGTTCGAAGGGCTTCATTTCCACCATCACCCGCGGGCTGGCCAAGGAACTGGCCAAGGACCACATTCGCGTCAATGCCGTGGCCCCTGGCGTGATCACCACGCCCTTTCACGAGCGCTTTTCCACCCCGCAAATGCTCGAGGGCTTCAAGGCCACCATCCCGATGAACCGGCTGGGCACGGCGCAGGAGTGCGCGGGAGCCTTTCTGTATCTGGCCTCGGAGCAGATGTCAGGTTATGTGACGGGACAGATCATCGAGGTCAACGGCGGCCAGTACATGCCCTGAAGATCAGCCTGTGGACGGATAGAGCACTGTCACGCGCCACAGGGTCCGGGGCCGCGACAAGTCCACCAGGGGCGCGCTGTGCAGCAGCAGGGCGTTGTCCCAGACGATCACATCGCCGTTTTCATAGTGGTGGGTATGGCAATAGCGCGCCTGCGTGGCGTGCGCGGCCAGATCGCGCAACAGCGCCAGGCCTTCCTCGTCCGGCAGGCCTTCAACGCCGAAGGCGCTGCCGCTGACGGCGTAGAGTGCGGGCTCGCCGGTCCATGGGTGCGGCCTGACCAGCGGGTGGCGCACCCAGTGAACCCGTTGGGCCTGTTCTTCATTGAGCACCGAGGCCACCGTGCGCGAGCGCTGGTCGAGATCGTCGCGGTTGCCATAGTGGTGCCGGACCACCAAGCCGGCAATTTTCTCCCGTGTGCTCGCTGGCAGATCGGCATAGGCGCGGGCCTGCTGGGCGAAGGTGGTTCCGTTGGGGGCAGGGGGGACGTCAATCGCATGCAGGATGGTGCAGCGCGCCGGCTCGTCGAGATAGGAATAGTCGCTGTGGAAATAGGTGCCTGCATCGACCAGGCCGGTGGGACGCCCATCCTTGTGCACATTTGAAAGAATGAGGATATTGGGGTCTTCGGGATGATGGAAGGTGTCGATCACATGGGGCGATGGCCGACCCCATTGACGCGCAAATCTCACCAGGTCGGCTGGGGCCAGCGACTGCTGCTTGATGACGATGAACCCAAACTGATGCAGGGCGTCTGCCAGCATTTGTTGCTGATCAGCATGCAGCGCCTCGCGCAGGTCCAGACCCTGAACCGAGGCACCGGCAACATCGCTCAGCGGCTGGATCCGGACCATGGCTTTACTTGAGCATGTCGGGGGCAAACATGCTGGGCAAAAACAAGGCGATCTGGGGAAACAGAATCACCGCCACCAGCACCAGCAGCATGGGCACCAGCATGATCATGGTGTCCTTGATGGCAAAGCTCAGGGGGACCTTGGCCACCGCACATGAGATCATCAGACACATGCCATAGGGTGGCGTGATCAGGCCAAAAGCCAGCGAGACGATGCCCACGATCGCAAAATGCACCGGGTGCATGCCGACCGATTCGGCCAGAGGCTGCAGGGTGGTGCCGACAATGATGATGGCGGGGATGGCGTCGAGAAAGCAGCCCACCACCAGGAAGGTGGCGGCAATCAGCAGGCCGACGCCGATCACACCCAACTCCCAGGTCTGCACATTGGCCAGCAGGGCCTTAGGTATCTGGTAATAGGCCAGCAGCCAGCCGAACACCGAGGCGGTGCCAACACAAAACAGGGCCACCGCGCTGAGTTTGCCGGTGTCGATCACCGCGGCCAGAAAGCCTTTCCAGTTCATTTCGCGGTAGAAAATCAGTGACAGCACGGCCGCATACAGGACCGCCACCGCCGCCGATTCAGTGGCGGTGAACAGACCCATCAGGATGCCCCCCACAATGATGACTGGGGTCAGCATGGCCGGTACAGCCACCAGGGCGGCCTTGTAGACTTCGCGCAGACTGGCCCGCGGGTAGACGGGGTAATTGCGCCGCTTGGCGTAGGCGTGCACCGTGGCCATCTGGGCCAGGCCGATCAGCAGACCGGGCAATATGCCCGCGAGGTACATGGCGCCAATCGAGGTGGAGATCACGCCGCCCCACACCACCATCAGGATGGACGGCGGGATGATCACGGCGAGAACGGCCGACACCGCGGTGATGGCGATGGAAAACGACAGGTCGTAGCCTTCCTTGACCTGTGCTTCGATGAACAGCTTGCCCTGGCTGGCGGCGTCGGCCGTGGATGAACCTGAAATACCGGCAAAGAAGACCGACAGGATCACATTGATCTGGGCCAGCCCGCCCGGGAAGTGACCGACGAGGGCGCGCGACAGCCGCATCAGGCGGTCGGTGATGCCGCCACCGTTCATGAGGTTGGCGGTCAAGAGGAAAAAAGGCACCGCCAGCAAGATGAACGAGTTGTAGGACTTGAACATTTCGTTGAACAGGACCATTGGCGAGAGCCGGGGCTCCAGGACCAGCACAGGCAAGGACGCCAGTCCGAGCGCAAAAGCCACCGGGACGCGGATGGCCAGCAGAAAGAAAAAAGCGCCAAACAGGACCAGCGCAGCCATTGAAGGCGACAAAAGAGAGGAGCTCAAATCACGGACCCCTGGTTGGAACTTTCACTGACATCACCACTGTTGATCAGGTGATCGAGCAAAAAGACGATCCACAGACCGCCCGCGATTGGCCAGGCAATGAAGATCCACCACATCGGCATTTCGGCCAGTTCGGAGGTCTGGTTCCATCCGAATTTGGTGAATTCAACCCCCCAATAGAGGATCACCGCAGAAAACACCAGCATGGCCAGCTGGCTCAGGCGCAGCAGGACATGCGCCGTGCGGCCCGAGAGATTGGGAAAGAAGTCGACATCGAAATGCAGACGCTCGCGCACCCCCAGGGTGGCCCCCAGCATGATGAGCCACACAAAAAAGAAGCGACTCATCTCCTCGGTCCACATGTAGCGGGGAATCAGGTCGGTGAAGCGGGAGAAAATCTGCAAACTGACCGGCACGATCAACAGCAAGAGGGTGGTGATCAGCAGGAAATGCAGCAGACGGTCGACAAGGGCCAGAAGTTTCTGCATGGAACGTCCCATGAAAACGAGCAGCACCTGGCTGCCCGTTGGAGCTCACAAACGCTTATTTCAGGCTGTTGATCCTGGCGTAGATGGCTTCGGCCCCGACTTCCTTGGCATAGGCGGCCATGACGGGATCGACGAGCTTTTGCATTTCTGCGCGCTGGGTGAAGGGGATCTGCTTGAGCTTGCCTTCGCGGGCGTATTTGTCAAGCTTGGCCTGGTCCTCGGACGATTCGATCTGGCGACCATAGGCGCCCGCTTCCTTGCCCGCCCGCAAAATGGCCGCCTGCAAATCTGCCGGCAGTTTTTGCAGCGTCTTGACCGAGAAGCACAGGGGGCGGATGGTGATGGCATGCCGGGTCATCAGGATGTTGGGCGCCACCTCGTAGAACTTCATGGCCTCGACACCGGCGGCTTCGTTCTCGCCGGCTTGGATCACGCTGTTCTGGATGGCGTTGTAGACCTCGTTGTAGGCAATGACGGTCGGGGTCATGCCTACGGCGCCAAAGGTACGACTCCAGATCGGGGCACCCTGGACGCGGACCTTGAGGTTCTTGAGCTCGTTGAGGTTGGTGGCCGTCTTGTTGGCAAAAATATTACGGACACCGCCACCGGCATAACCAATCAGCTTGACCTCGGCTTTTTGCTCGACCTCATCGGCAATCGGCTTGAGCACATCCTGGTCCAGCACCTTGTTCCAGTGGGTCAGGTCGCTGAACAAAAAGGGCGCATCGATGAAGGGGGCAGCTTTGGAGAAGGTGGACATGTGGGCCGGTGAGACGATGGCGTAGTCGACCGCCTTGCCTTGGTTCATGTAGGCAAAGTAATCCTTCTCGAGACCCAGCGAGCTGTTCTTGTGCAGCACGAAATTGATCGGCTTGCCGTAATAGCGCTTGACGAGCTCCTCGAAGCGCACCATGGCCTTGGTGAAGGCGTGGTCATCGCCAAACTGGGAGGCGCCATGCAGGGTGATGGGCGCCTGCTGAGCGCTCACGCCCAGGGCGAGGACGGAAGAAAAGACTGCGGCGAGCAATGGCTTCAAAATCTTCATGGGCTTGTCTCCAGAGGAAAGGGTTCAACAGCATGCAGGGCACTGTTGTGATTTCACTGTAGGTCAATACCGCGCCATGTGACTGAGGGTTAACCATGGGTCACAGACTGTGGTGTCGCCAAAGCGTCCAAGCTGGCGAAGGTTGAAACCTGGGCGTACACCCGATGCGCGCAGGAGGTCCGGCTGGCCGGGTAAGCGTTACATGGCCGAGGTGAAGCCGCCGTCGACCGTCATGATCAGGCCGTTGACAAAGGAGGCCTCGTCCGAGGCCAGGAACACCGCTGCAGGCCCGATCTCGTCCAGACGCCCCCAGCGGCCTGCAGGGGTTCGGGCCTGCACCCACTGGTTGAATTCGGGGTTGTCAATCAGGGCGGTATTCATCTCGGTCGCAAAATACCCTGGGGCAATGCAATTGACGGTGATCTGCCGGGGGGCAAGCTCGACCGCCAGCTGCTTGCACAGCGCATGAACCGCCCCCTTGCTGGCCACATAGGCAGAGATGGTCGGCCGGGCGTTGATGGCGCTCATCGAGCCAATCAGGATGATGCGACCCTTCCTGCGTTCGATCATCCGTGGCGAGACTGCCTTGCACAGCACCCAGATGGCACTGAAGTTGGTGGTCATGACCTGCTCGAAATCGGCATGGTCAAAGTCCTGGATCGGGTGGCGGTGGTTGATGCCGGCATTGGCCACCAGGATGTCCAGTCCGCCATGTTGCTGCTGCAATTGATCGATACAGGTGCGTGCTGCCTCGAAATCGCAGACATCGAAGGGGGCGGTCTGGGCCGACAGCCCCTGCGCCTGCAGGCTTTGGGCACGCTGCGCGAGGGCGCCCGCATCCCTGGCGTTGAGGACCACATGGGCGCCAGCCTGGGCCAGGGACTGGGCCATGGCCCAGCCCAGTCCTCGGGAGGCCCCGGTGACCAGCGCGGTTTTGCCACGGAGACTGAACATGCAAGGACTCCTGTCAGGGTGGACGGCCGGGGAATACCAGACCCCCGGCTCTGCGTCGCACTCTACCAAACAGGAGCAAGTCTGTCTTGCTTGAGCGCTGCCAGCGCCCGATACCGGCGCAGGGACTGTTGCGGGCTTTCAGTCACCCACTCGCCGGGCTGACACCTTCTGCACCGGCGGCTCGAGCTCGAGCATGCCGTAAGGCCCGACGATCTGCCCCTCCATGTCGTTGGCCTGCACACGGGTCCTGACGGCTTTGAGTTCACCACGGTCGTTGACATAGCTGAAGTGCAGTTCGGCGCCATCAATGCGCACGCCCAGCAGGGGCTGTGATTGCAAGCCCCAGCTCAGACTGCCTCCAGCCCTTTGATGGCGCTGCGTCAGCTGCAAAAGGGCGGGGCCGCGCGGATCGAGCCCGTCGATCTGCCAGCGGCCTTGCACCCGTGCCGGCACGATCCAGAAATAAGCAACGGACTTGCCAACCCGGAGCACCTGGTCGGGCTCCCAGTCACCCATGGAGAAGGTGTTCGACAGGACGCGCGTGCCAGGTCGCATGGCCAGCAAAGTGGGGCGAAGTCGCTCGTTAAGTTCTTCGAGCAGGTACAGGGTGACCACCGTGGCTGAGGAGAAGTCTTCCTTGAAGATGTCTCCCTGCACGAACTTCACCTGGTTTTGCACGCCCGCCTGCAGGGCGTTGCGCCGGGCCAGATCGACCAGCTTCGGGTTGTATTCGATGCCCCAGGCCCTTGCGCCAAATTGACGTGCAGCGGCAATCGGAATGCGGCCGTCACCGGCGCCGAGGTCCACCACCGTGTCTTCGGGCGTGACACGTGCGGCGCTCAGCATGTGGGTGACCAGATCGTCGCCGGTGGGCAGCCACATCACATCCTTGCCCATCTGACCCAATCGGGGCGGCTCGGTCGGGGGAGTCAGGCTGCTGCATCCCAACAGCCAGCACACCAAGCACAGTGCAGCTGGCCGGGTCCAACGGTACAGTAAAGCGTTCAACGGGACAAGGCGATGGGTCGCGGCGCGTTACAAAAAAAGGCCCTGCACTGCAGGGCCTGCTTGAGGTGTCAGCCTGAGGTCAGTAGCCGCCGCCGTTGCCGCCGTAGCCACCACCACCATCGCGACGACCGCCGCCTCGGGGGCCGCCACTGCCATAGGGGCTGCGAAAACCGCCGCCGCCGCCGTCACCATAGCCACCGCCACCGCCACCGCCTTCGCGACGACCGCCACCGTAGCCACCGCCGCCGCCGCCGCCGAAGCCGCCGCCCTCACGGCGAGGGCCGCCGAAACCGCCCGTGCGGGGAGGGCGCGCTTCCATAGGACGGGCTTCATTGACCACCACATTGCGGCCACCCAGGGCTTGACCGTGCATACCTTCAATGGCGGCCTGGGCTTCCGCATCACTGCCCATTTCGACAAATCCAAAGCCTTTAGAGCGGCCGGTATCGCGCTCCATCATGACCTTGGCACTTGTGACGGCACCATAGGCACTGAAAGCTTGTTCAAGATCGCCGTCGCGCACCGAATAGGGCAGGTTGCCGACGTACAGTTTGTTGCCCATGACGGGACTCCTCAAAACACAAAAAACACAGCGATGGAGTCCCGAAAGCGCATTCAACAAACCTGAAAACACCGGCAAGGGGAAGCGAAACTGACCTGGTCACCGCAAACATGGCTCCACGACAGAGCATGAAGCTCATTAATTATGAGCGATAAATGCAAACGACCCAAGTGGGATATACCCTGCAGGCCGCATCAGGCCTGGATTTGTGTGGCCTGGACCACAAATTCCTCCCGGCAAGGCCCACAGTACGCCCGAGACCCCATCGATCAACCGGCGCCAGAACCGGGCACGTGGGGCGATGCCAGCAGAGAGGATGGCCGGCTGGGGGGGTTGAGGGGGGCTTATCATCGAAGACGTGGAAGCCTTTCTCATCTCCACCGGCATCGTGGCCCTGGCTGAAATGGGCGACAAGACCCAGTTGCTCTCGCTGGTGCTGGCGGCCCGGTTTCGCAAGCCCTGGCCCATCGTGTGGGGCATTCTGGTGGCCACCCTGGTCAATCATGCTCTGGCCGGTGCCGTGGGCAGCTGGGTCACCTCCTGGCTCGGGCCGGAGGTTCTGCGCTGGGTGCTGGGCCTGTCGTTCATCGCCATGGCCCTCTGGATGCTGATCCCCGACAAGCTAGACGAAGGGGACAGTGACCCTGCACCCCGCATGGGTGTGTTCATGACCACGGTGGTGGCCTTTTTTCTTGCAGAGATGGGTGACAAGACCCAGATCGCCACGGTGATGCTGGCCGCTCAATACCAGGCCTGGGCCTGGGTGGTGGCCGGTACCACGCTGGGCATGATGCTGGCCAATGCCCCGGTGGTGTGGTTTGGTGATGCCATCACCCGTCGTGTCCCGATCCGGATGGTGCATGCAGTGTCGGCGCTGGTCTTTGCCAGCCTGGGTGTCCTGGCATTGCTGGGCTGGGGGTGATCAGCTGCGCGGCTGCCGCAGGTAAACCGCCCAATACACCAGCCCGACCAGCCCGGCGCCACCGACCAGATTGCCCAGAATCACCGACACCCAGTTGCCCAGCATGCCGGTCACGGTCACCACCGTCCCGTCAGCCGCCACCCCCGAGGATTGCACCAGCAGGGCCAGGGGCATCAGGTACATGTTGGCAATGCTGTGCTCGAAGCCGGCGGTCACGAAGGCCATCACCGGAAAGACCACGGCCACCGCCTTGTCGAAGACGCTGCGCCCGCCCATGGCCATCCAGACGGCCAGGCAGACCAGGATGTTGCACAGCACCCCCTTGAGGCATGCGGTCCAGAAAGGCAGGGCCTGCTTGGCCAGCGCGATCTCTACCACCTGCCGGCCCACGGCGCCACCGTTCAGGCTGGTGTGGCCGCAGGCATACACCATACAGGCCAGGCCCACGGCCCCGACCAGATTGCCCAGGCAGACCACCGCCCAGTTACGCAGCACCTGGGCGGTGCGGATCCGCCCCTGGGCCCAGGCCATGATGATCAGGTTGTTGCCGGTGAACAGTTCGGCACCGGCCACCACCACCATCAGCAAACCGAGCGAAAACACCAGGCCGCTGAAAAAGGCACTGGCCGCAAACCCCAGGCTCGCATCGGCCCGAACCATCACCGACAGCATGGCCCCCAGTCCGATGAAGGCGCCCGCGAGGATCCCGAGAATGACCAGCGGCATCAAGGCCATGTTCGCTTTGCGAACGCCTTCAGTTTCAATCCGGTGTGCAATCTCGGCGGGTGAGTAGGCATTGAGACTGTCGCAATCGGCCATGGCATGCTCCTGGGGAAGACTTATACTAGTACCCGCGCCGATTTGTTCCAGCTTGCGGGCGCACGGGGTGAATCCAAACCCCCAAGAAATGCTGCTAAAGAGGTCGATCCACCCGGTCACGCTTCTTTGGCGCTACCGGGTTTTTTGTTGCTTGTCATGAGTTTTGTTGCCACCCCGCAGTCCATGAACTTCGACGCCCCTTTGCAGCTGCAAAGTGGTGCCAGCATTCGTGGCTACCGTCTGGCGTATGAGACTTATGGCACGCTCAATGCCGACAAGTCCAATGCGGTGCTGATCTGCCACGCGCTCAATGCCTCGCACCATGTGGCCGGGGTGTATGCCGATCAGCCAACCCATCTGGGCTGGTGGGACAACATGATCGGTCCCGGCAAGCCAGTGGACACCGAGAAATTTTTTGTCATTGGTGTCAACAACCTGGGTTCGTGCTTTGGCTCCACGGGCCCGATGCACATCAACCCAGACACCGGCAAGGTGTATGGCGCCGACTTTCCGGTGATGACCGTGGAGGACTGGGTCAACGCCCAGGCCCGTTTGCTCGATGCGTTGGGCATCACCCGGCTGGCGGCCGTGATGGGCGGCAGCCTGGGCGGCATGCAGGCGCTGTCATGGGCGCTGCAGCACCCGCAGCGTGTGCGCCATGCGGTGGTGGTGGCCAGTGCGCCCAATCTGAACGCTGAAAACATTGCCTTCAACGAAGTGGCCCGTCGCGCCATCGTGACCGATCCGGAATTTCATGGCGGGCATTTTTACCAGCAGGGGGTGGTGCCCCAGCGAGGCCTTCGGATCGCCCGCATGATCGGCCATATCACGTACCTCAGCGACGACGTGATGAACGCCAAATTCGGCCGTGAATTGCGCAATGCCGTCAACAGCCCGACCGGCTACAAGTACTCCACCCAGGACATCGAGTTCCAGATCGAGAGTTATCTGCGCTACCAGGGGGACAAGTTCAGTGATTACTTTGACGCCAACACCTATCTGTTGATCACGCGGGCGCTGGACTACTTCGATCCGGCACGGGCCCAGGGTGGCGATCTGGCGCGCGCGCTGTCGGTCGCCCGGTGCAGATTTTTGCTGGTCAGCTTCACCACCGACTGGCGTTTTTCACCGGCACGCAGCCGCGAAATCGTGCAGGGCCTGGTTGCCAATCGTCACCAGGTGAGTTACGCGGAGATCGACGCGCCGCACGGTCACGACGCCTTTTTGCTGGACGACCCGCGCTACCTCCATGTGGTGCGGGCCTATTTCGAACAGACGGTGTCGGAGGGTCTGTCATGAGCGGCGTTCCTGCACTGCCCGACAATGGACTCGCGGTGGCCCGGCTCGTACCGCCGGGCTCGCGGGTGCTTGACCTGGGCTGCGGTGACGGCGCCTTGCTGGCCCATTTGCAGCGGGACAGGAACTGCACCGGGTATGGGGTGGAGCTCGATGACGCGAATGTGCTCGCCTGCGTGCAGCGGGGCGTGAATGTGCTTCAGCTCAACCTGGACCAGGGCCTGAGCGTCTTTGACGATCAGAGTTTCGATGTGGTGCTGCAGATCGACACCCTGCAGCATTTGCGCAATGCCGAGGTGATGCTGCGCGAAACCGCCCGGGTGGGCCGCATTGGCATCGTGGCCTTTCCCAATTTTGCCCATTGGCCCAATCGGCTGAGCGTGCTCCAGGGTCGCATGCCGGTCACCCGACGGCTGCCCTACCAGTGGTACGACACCCCCAACATCCGCGTCGGCACTTTCGCCGATTTTGCCGAGCTTGCACGCAAGAACCGTCTGGATATCCTCGATGCTTTTGGCTTGCAGGACGGTCAGGTGGTGCGCTGGCTGCCTAATTTGCGCGCGGGCACGGCCGTGTTCAAGCTCCAGCGCCGTGGGTGACGGCGCTGCGCGCCTGGATCTCGCGACGCAGGGATGAGGCGGCGCGACTGCAAAGAAAGCCAGCGCAACTGGCGGACGCATGGCCGCCATTGCCGCGCGTGGACATCAGTGCGCCAGTTCGTGATCGTGCATCCAGGCGGCATGTTTGGGGGCACGTTTGGTCTGCGACCACTCGTTGAGCATCTCCCATTTGCAGGCGTCGAGTTTTTCAAACATCTCGGGAGTGCCTGTGTTGCAGGCCAGCTCCAGGCGATGGCCGTTAGGGTCGAAAAAGTAGATGCTCTTGAATATGGTGTGGTTGGTCGGGCCGATCACGTCCACCCCGGCCGCCATCAGCCGAGCCCTGGCGGCTTCCAGCGTCTGCAGGCTGTCGACTTCAAAGGCGATGTGCTGGACCCAGGGCGGGGTGTTTTCATCACGACCCATGTCGGGAGCGTTGGGCAGTTCAAAGAAGGCCAGCACATTGCCTTGCCCGGCATCCAGAAACACGTGCATGTAAGGGTCTGGCGCCTTGGTCGAGGGCACCTGGTTTTCGGCAATCGCGAGCACGAAATCCATGTTGAGATGCTTGACGTACCACTCCACGGTTTCCTTGGCGTCCTTGCAACGGTAGGCGACGTGATGGATCTTGCTGAGTTTCATGGGGTTCTCCGGTTTCAGGCCGACGCTTTGGCGGCAGCGAGGGCTTCGCGCAACACGCGCAGGTCGCCGATGTGGTTGGCCAGCAGCAGGATCAGGCGTGCGTTGAGGGCCTCGCTTTGTTCGTCGCTCAGGCCATTGTGCGTGTCGATGAGTGCTTCATAGAACTCGTCGCCCGGCGAAAAGTCGCGGAAGAAGCGGCGGCCGGGTTCGTGAAAGTGCGGGTCGGTCTTGAGCAGGGTGCTTGACATGGTGTGGTCTTGATCAGTGGGTGGCAGCGCAGAAGGTCTCTGGCACATGGTCATTGAATGCTGCAGGTGGCGCGGGCCACGGCCTGCTGCACCTGGGCCGGTTGAAATTGACGCCAGCGGCCCGCCACATGTTGGTCGGGGCGCAGAAGGTAGGTGGTGCCGGGCTGAGCGTCGTAGCGTCTGGCCATCCAGCCTTGCGCATCGACGATCACTTTGAAGCCTGGCATATTCAGGGCATGGGGGGCCACGATCAGCGGCATGACCGGCAGAGTGTTTGCCTGCAGGGCCTGTAACTGCGATATCACGCGGGCAGACGGCAGCTCGTTTGCAAAGAGCAGGCAAGCAAAGCCCTGGCCCACCTGATCGAGCAACCAGGCGTCCTGGCCGGCCACCTGTACGGGCGCATCGTCCATTGGAGCACCTGGCACCATTTGGCCCTCAAAGACCTCGCTGTCGGGTGTGTTGAGCATGGACGAGGTCAGGATGGACGGTACCGAGAGCCGGCCCGAGTTGACCAGCTTGCGTGCAAAAGGGTAATGCCGAGCCAGCGACAGCACCTGATTGCGGAAAGTTTTGCTGGTGCGACTTTTGGGCGTGATGAAGTCGGTCGAGCGCGTGGAGTTCATGATGTTCTCGTCGGCGGCGAACTGGCGGTCGAGCGCATAGGAGTCCAGCAATCGGTCGGGGGCCTGACCTTTGATCACCAGGCTGAGCTTCCACATCAGATCGTCGGCATCCTGAAAGCCCGAGTTGGCGCCTCGTGCACCGAAAGGTGAGACCTGGTGGGCCGCATCGCCCACAAACAACACCCGCCCATGCCGGAAGTCGGTCATGCGGCGGCACTGGAAGGTGTAGATGCTGACCCACTCCAGCTCAAAAGGGCGCTCCTCCCCAAGCATGGCTTTGAGCCTTGGTAGCACTTTTTCGGGTTTTTTTTCTTCTTCGGGGTCGGCATCCCAGCCCAGTTGGAAGTCCACCCGCCAGACATTGTTGCTCTGCTTGTGCAGCAGCACACTTTGGTTGCGGTGAAAGGGGGGGTCAAACCAGAACCAGCGCTCAGCCGGGTAATCGGCCTTCATGATCACATCGGCAATCAGAAAGCGGTCCTGGAACACCCGCCCCTCTATATCCAGGCCCAGGTGGCGGCGGATCGGGCTGCGTGCGCCATCGGCCACCACCAGCCAGTTGGCTTCTATGTCAAAGCTGCCATCGGGCGTCTCCACGGTCAGGGTGGCGTGGTCGGCCGCGGGAGTGACGGCGGTGACCTTGTACTGCCATCGCATGTCGGCACCCAGTTCAAGCGCGCGGGCAATCAGCATTTCCTCGATGTGGTACTGCTGCAGATTGACCATGCCGGGGCGTTTGTGACCGGGGTCGGGGACCAGGTTGAATTGGTAGATCTCTTGCTGGTCGAGAAAGGTGCGGCCGACATTCCAGCTCACGCCCATCTTGCACGCCAGTGCGCCCACCCCCAGGCGGTCGAGGATTTCGAGGGAGCGTTTGGCATAGCAGACCGCGCGTGAGCCGACCGAGACGGTCTTGTCGTCGTCGAACACGAGCACTTCAAGGCCCTGCAGTCTGGCATCGATGGCTGCGGCCAGGCCGATCGGCCCCGCACCGATGATGATCAGTGGTTTGCGAAGCGCCGGCGTGACCATCAGATCGGTCGGTGATGTGTATGGATAGGTCGGATTGACGCCAGCGCCCATCGGGTGACTCCTGTCATGCGCAAACCGTGTCCTCAGATGCGGCTGAGGACCGGCCTTGTAATTTACTGTAGATAAACGAGTTTACCTAATCGTAATTGAGGACGGGGCACTTTTTGTGGCCTGACCAGGCTCCTCAAGGGTGAGCGCAGGGTGCAGGCACAATCGGGTCAGCAGCCCCCAGAGGAACCCCGCATGTCCAAAGCCCGACTCCAGGCCGCCATGGTGGGCGGCACTCCCGATGACACCGAACAGGCCTTCTACGAAGCCCTGAATCTGGGCGATATCGAACAGCTGATGTCCTGCTGGGCCGATGAGGAGGAGACCGTCTGTGTGCATCCTGGCGGGCCGCGCCTCATCGGGGCCGGGCCGATCCGGGAGACCTTCGAGGCCATGTTTGCCCATGGCCCGGTTCGGGCACGGCCCGAGCGGATCCACCGGGTGCAATCCCTGGCCAGCGCGGTGCATCATCTGGTCGAGCATGTGCAGGTGCTGACCCCCGAGGGTCCGCGCACAGCCTACGTCATCGCCACCAATGTCTATCACAAGACACCACAGGGCTGGCGCATGGTGGCCCACCATGCCAGCCCCGGAACGGCGGAGGACGCCGCCGGGGATGGCGGCTCGCCCGCTGTGCTGCACTGACATGCAGGATCGAGCCCCCTGGTGGCTGCCTGACGGCCACAGCCAGACCATCTGGGCGGCCTTGTGGGCCCGCCCCGGCACCGGGTCGCTGCCCACCTGGCATCGTGAACGCTGGGACACCCCCGACGGTGATTTCATCGATGTCGACTGGCTGCAGGCCTCGTCGCCGGCGCGGCCCTGGCTGGTCGTGTTTCATGGACTGGAGGGCTCCTCGCAGAGCCATTACGCTCGTGCATTTGCCCATTGGGCGCTGCGCCACGATGTGCAGCTGGTGCTGCCGCACTTCAGAGGGTGCAGTGGCGAGCTCAACCGCGCGCCGCGCGCTTACCATTCGGGCGACCATGAAGAAATTCACTGGATTTTGGTGCGTCTGCGTGCGCAGCACCGGAGCGCAGGCGGTCGCATCACGATGGCCGCCGGTGTCTCGCTGGGGGGCAACGCCCTCATGCGCTGGGCTGCGGAACATGGCCACGCTGCGCAGGCGCAGGTCGATGCGATCGCCAGCATTTGCGCGCCCCTGGATCTGTCGCAAAGCGGGGCGGCCATCGGGCGGGGCCTGAACCGCCAGATCTACACCCGCATGTTTCTGCGCAGCATGAAGCCCAAGGCGCTGGCCAAGCTGGCCCAGCACCCGGGCCTTTTTGACCGCAAGCGGCTTATGGCCGCGCGCGACCTGTACGAGTTTGACAATGTGTTCACTGCGCCCCTGCATGGATTTCGGGACACCGCAGATTATTGGCAACGGGCCTCAGCCAAGCCGGGCATGGGCAGTATCCGCGTCCCCGCGCTGGCCCTCAATGCCTGCAACGATCCGTTCATTCCTGCCGACAGTCTGCCCCAGCCGCAGGACGTGTCACCCCAGGTGACTTTGTGGCAACCTCGGCACGGTGGCCATGTGGGCTTTGCGGCCGCACCCTGGCCGGGGACACTGCAGCCCCTGCCGGAGGCGGTCGGTGGCTGGCTGCTGGCCGCTGCCGGTGGGCCGGCCCCGGAGGTTGCCCATGGATGATCTGGTCCGCCAGGCGATGGCCAAATGGCCCCATGTGCCCGACTGCTACGGCTGGTTGGCGCTGGATGCGAGGGGCCAATGGTGGATGCGCGATGACCGCACACAAGCCCTGGGCGCTTTCCAGAGCGGGCTCCCAGCCGCCCGGGGTTCGCTGCTGCGACACCGCAAGCTGATCGATTTCATCGAGCGCAATTACGAGGCCGACGCCCAGGGTTGCTGGTACTTCCAGAACGGACCGCAGCGAGTCTTTGTCGAACTCGAAAGCACCCCTTTGGTCTGGCGGCTCGATGACCATGGCCAGGCCTGTGCCCATACCGGCCAGCGGTCTGCCGTGACGGCTGCACTGCTCGATGAAGCGGGGCATGTCTATCTGCACACACCCATTGGGCTGGGTCGCGTGCATACCCTGGACATGCATTTGGCGGCTGACTGCATCGAGCGGGGGCTGTGGCCCTTGCAGGACTGCCGGGCGGGCGAACTGCCCCAGCGCTTTGGTTTTGTCTGCAGTCCCGAACTGTTGCGCGGTGGGCAGGCGAAGGGCGCTGCAGACGCGCGAACCTAAAATGTGGCTTTGAGCTTTCGCAACACAGCCAGACCATGAAAGTCCTCCGTTTTTCCGACCTGTGCCAGCTGGGGCAGGTCGCCGGCAAGCGCGTGTTCATCCGTGCCGACCTGAATGTGCCGCAAGATGCGGCGGGACAGATTACCGAAGACACCCGCATCCGGGCGAGCATCCCGGCCATCCGCATGGCGCTCGAAGCCGGTGCGGCCGTCATGGTCACCTCCCACCTGGGCCGTCCGTCCGAGGGCGATTTCAAGCCGCAAGACTCGCTGGCCCCGGTGGCTCGGCGTCTGGGCGAGCTGCTCGGTCGTGAGGTGCCACTGCTGGCCCAGTGGGTCGAGGGTGTGCAGGTCGAGCCCGGGCAGGTCGTGCTGCTGGAAAACTGTCGCGTCAACAAGGGCGAGAAAAAGAACGATGAAACCCTGGCCCGCAAGATGGCCGCCCTGTGTGACATTTTTGTGCATGACGCCTTTGGAACCGCGCACCGTGCCGAAGCCACCACCTACGGCATTGCCCAGTTTGCCCCGGTGGCTTGTGCAGGCCCCCTGCTGGCCGCCGAGATCGATGCGATTTCCAGGGCGCTGGCGAACCCGAAGCGACCGTTGGTGGCCATCGTGGCCGGCTCCAAGGTCTCGACCAAGCTGACCATCCTGCAAAGCCTGGCCAGGAATGTGGACCAGCTGATTGTGGGGGGGGGTATCGCCAACACGTTCATGCAGGCGGCCGGCCTGAACATCGGCAAGAGCCTGGCCGAGCCCGATCTGGTGGGGGAGGCGAAGGCCGTGATCGCGGCCATGAAGGCCCGTGGCGCCGAAGTTCCGATTCCCACCGATGTGGTCGTGGCCAAGGCCTTTGCTGCCGATGCGCCGGCGACGGTCAAGGGGGCTGCCCAGGTGCAGGATGACGACATGATCCTGGACATCGGACCCGAGACCGCCCAGCGGCTGGCTGCCCAGCTCAAGGCCGCTGGCACCATCGTCTGGAACGGGCCGGTGGGCGTGTTCGAGTTCGCCGCCTTTGAAAACGGCACCCGGACCCTGGCGCGGGCGATTGCCCAATCCAGCGCCTTCAGCATTGCGGGCGGCGGCGACACGCTGGCGGCCATTGCCAAGTACGGCATCGAGAACCAGGTGGGGTACATCTCCACCGGCGGCGGAGCCTTTCTCGAAGTGCTCGAGGGCAGGCTGCTGCCGGCATTTGAGATCCTGAGCCGGCGGGCAGCCGCCTGAAACTGGAGAGCGACATGATGCGATGGAAATTCCTTGGGCCCGCTTGTCTGGCCGTCTGGCTTGCAAGTGCGAATGTGCAGGCTGCACCCCCCATTCATATCGTCTACATGGGTGCTTCCGACTGCCCGTACTGTCTCGAGTGGACACGCAATGAATTGCCCAAGCTGCGCAAGACGCAGGCTTTCCAAAGCATCCAGTTCTCCTCGGTGACCAAAATGATCCGCTCGCCCGTACCGATGGCCCTGTTCCTGCCGGCTGAGGTCAAGCCCTACAAGGACAAGCTTGACAAGGCCAGTGGGGGCTTGTCAGGTTCGCCCCATTTTGCGGTGCTGGTCGACGGACAGGTCCATGACTATTTCCTGGGTACCCGTACGGCCGAAACCTTCGAGAAGATGATCGTTTCGATCCAGACGGGGGCGCCTTATCCGGTCGAGTCGCGGTGCCTGCAACTGGGCCGCAAGTGGGACCAGTGTGCAGTCCCGGCCAGGCCCTGAGCGCTGACGCACGTCATGTCAGCGCAGAGGGCGCAGGTAGATTGGCACGCACCGGGCTGGTCATGCGGCCCTTGAAATCGGTCCAGCACTCGCGCGTGAAGTCATAGAGTTTGCAGGCACGGGCGGTATCGAAATACCATTTCCAGGAAAACGGTTGGACGATGATGCGCCCGGGCAGCATCTGCTCGAGGCGGCTCTGGGCCTGTTTGAGTTTGTACAGGGGAATGCTCATGTCCACATGGTGCGCCGTGTGCTCCATGATGTGGTGCATGAGGGTGCCGATGCGCAGCGGGAAGGTCAGGTGCACCGTGGTGGAGACAAAAGGTGCCGCCCGTGTCCAGGCAGCCTTGTTGTCATGCCAGGACACCCGCACATGCGTGTGGTGCACATAGACCACAAAGCCGATCATGGTGTTCCAGAAAAAGAAGGGCACCGCCACACCCATCAGCAGGCTCAGCCCAACCGACTGACCCATACCGAATGCCACCGCAGCAACCGCGGCGATCCACAGGGCGCCAAAGACGCAAACCAGAAGGCTGTCTTTGAAAAAAATCGGCCGCCGGGTCGGCATATGGGTCTTGTTGGGGAAGAATTCGCGCTTCCACCAGATCTCGATCATGTAGTACAGCCCGGGCGCCCAGCCGCTGCGGTAGGCGCGCTCGAGCAGGCGCTGCCAAGGCGACAGGGCGGCAAATTCCTCGGCCGTCTTGGGTGTCCAGACAAAGTCCACGCCCTTGAGATTGGTGTAGCCATGGTGCACCACGTTGTGGCCGGTGTCCCACAGGCTGTAAGGGGTAATCGAGGGCAAGAACGCCATGCGGCCCAGCACCTTGTTGAGTTCGCGGTGCGGTGTCAGACTTTGGTGGCAGGCGTCATGGCCAATGATGAACAGACGCCCGATGACAAAGCCGGCCGCCAGACCGCACAGAAGTTTGGCCCACCAGGCCTGTAGCCAGAGAGTCAGTGCAATCAGGCCCAGGAACAGTGCGTAATCAAGCGCCAGCAACAGCAAGGCGCGTACGGTGGTGCGCCCGGACAGCGGGATCAGCCATTCGCGCAGGATCTTGCGGTGGGGCAGGGGCTGATGCAGGGGGACAGGTTGTTCGTCGGCAGGGGAGGCAATGGGAACGGTCATGGCAAGGCTGGCAGACAGCGTAAGGTCGATTGCACAGCCTCAAGTGTAGAGTCCCGGCGATAACCTGAGCCTGACAAGGACCAATCACCGGGTCAAGGGCCACCCAAACAAGAACTTTGGTATTTTTTTCAATGGCAGCGGGCGGGACTTTTGATGCCTGCAAGTAACTGTTCCATGGGAGAATTGAAACCAAGTTACAAGGAGACCCCCCTCATGCCCCGTCGCGCCACCAAGATCGTTGCCACCCTTGGCCCCGCCTCGAGTGCGCCGGAGATGCTCGAGGCCATGATCCGGGCCGGTGTCAATGTGGTCCGGCTGAATTTCAGCCATGGCAAGGCCCAGGATCACATCGATCGGGCCAATCTGGTGCGCGAGGCGGCGCAGCGTGCGGGCCGCGAAGTGGCCATCATGGCCGACCTGCAGGGGCCCAAGATCCGGGTGGGCAAGTTTGCCGAAGGCAAGGTCATGCTGGAGCCGGGGGCGACCTTCGTGCTTGATGCCTCGCGCGCCGAGCCGGGCGATGTCCATGGCGTGGGCCTGGACTACAAGGAGCTGCCGCGCGATGTCAAAGCCGGCGATGTGCTGCTGCTCAATGACGGCCTGATTGTGCTGGCTGTAGATGCGGTGCGAGGCGAGCAGGTACACACCACCGTGCGCCAGGGCGGAGAACTTTCCAACAACAAAGGCATCAATAAACAGGGCGGGGGTCTGACGGCGCCCGCCCTCACGGCCAAGGACATGGAGGACATCCGTACCGCCATGAGTCTTTGTGCCGACTATGTGGCCGTGAGTTTTCCGAAAAACGCCACCGACATGGAAATGGCCCGACAGCTGTGCAATGTGGCTGGCGCCGAGCATCGCCACAAACCCGGCCTGATTGCCAAGATCGAGCGCGCCGAAGCCATTCCCCGTCTGGAAGAAATTCTGGCTGCCAGCGACGGCATCATGGTCGCCCGGGGTGATCTGGCTGTCGAGGTGGGCAATGCCACCGTACCCGCCCTGCAAAAGCGCATGATCAAACTGGCGCGTGCGCACGACAAGGTGGTGATCACAGCCACACAAATGATGGAGAGCATGATCACCCATCCGGTACCTACCCGCGCCGAGGTGTCCGATGTGGCCAACGCTGTGCTTGATGGCACAGACGCCGTCATGCTCAGTGCCGAGACGGCGGCCGGCAAGTTCCCGCTTGAAACCGTGCAGGAAATGGCCAAGATCTGCGAGGCGGCCGAGCGGGCCGAGCATGTGGAGTTGGATGCCGACTTCATGGGGCAGACCTTTGACCGGATCGACCAGACCATCGCCATGGGCGCTCTGTTCACGGCGCACCACATGGGTGCCAAGGCGATCGTGGCGCTCACCGAGTCAGGCTCGACAGCGCTGTGGATGAGCCGGCACCGGGTCCACATTCCGATTTACGCACTCACGACCAAAGTTTCCTCGCAACGACGGATGGCGCTTTACCGCAATGTGCGCCCATTGTTGATGGATACCGCGACCGACCGGGACACCGCGCTGGCGCAGGCCGAGTCCCACCTGAAACACCGAAACATCGTGAGTGCAGGCGACGTCTACGCCATCACCTGTGGCGAACCCATGGGTGCCCCTGGCGGCACCAACATGCTCAAAATTTGCCGAGTCGACTGAGCACGACGCGGCGCGCACCTGCCCTTAGAATCACCCGAGTTACATGCCGGTTACATGGCCGGCTGGCAGTTTTTCAACTTTCGGGGATCACCACGCCATGGCACTCGTCTCGATGCGCGAATTGCTCGACCACGCCGCTGAAAACGGCTACGGCATTCCGGCTTTCAATGTCAACAATCTCGAACAGGTCCAGGCGGTCATGTCTGCGGCAGATGAAGTGGGCGCGCCGGTCATCCTGCAGGCCAGTGCAGGAGCCCGCAAATACGCGGGCGAGCCCTTCATCAAGCACCTGATCCAGGCAGCGGCGGAGCAGTGGCCGCACATTCCGCTGGTGATGCACCAGGACCACGGCACCAGCCCCAAGGTCTGCCAGGGGGCCCTGGATCTGGGATTCGGCTCGGTCATGATGGATGGCTCGCTCATGGAGGACGGCAAGACACCGTCAAACTTTGACTACAACGTCCATGTGACCCGCACCGTGGTCGAGATGGCCCACAAGGTGGGTGCTACCGTCGAAGGCGAGCTCGGCTGTCTGGGCAACCTCGAAACCGGCGACGCCGGCGAGGAAGACGGTATTGGCGCGGTCGGCAAGCTTGACCACAGCCAGATGCTCACCGACCCCGAGGAGGCCGCAGTATTTGTCCAGGCCACCCAGCTCGATGCGCTGGCGATCGCCATTGGCACCAGCCATGGCGCCTACAAGTTCAGCCGTAAACCCACCGGTGACATCCTGGCCATTGGCCGCGTCCGGCAGATCCATGCCCGCATTCCCAACACCCACCTCGTGATGCACGGATCGTCGAGCGTGCCCCAGGAGTTGCTCGAGCAGATCAACCAGTACGGCGGCCAGATGAAACAGACCTTTGGCGTGCCTGTCGAGGAAATCCAGGAAGCCATCAGGCACGGTGTCCGCAAGATCAACATCGACACCGACATCCGTCTGGCCATGACCGGCGCGGTGCGCAAATTCCTGTTTGAAAACCCCGACAAGTTCGACGCCCGCGAATGGCTCAAGCCGGCGCGCGCAGCCGCCCAGGCGGTGTGCAGGCAGCGCTACCTGGAATTCGGATGCGAGGGCCAAGGCGCGCGCATCCGAGGACACAGCCTGCAGGTCATGGCTGCAAAATACGCGGCCGGAGAACTGGCCCAGGTGGTGCATTGAGCGCTGCAGCCTGAGATAATTCATCCGAATGGTTCTGCCCGTTGAACGTTCAACGGGCTTTTTTATTGTGGTCCCAGCTTCATGACGCCAGCCCTGCACACTTCGTCCCTGACTTCCTTGCCTTTGCTGGCGCGCGGCAAGGTGCGAGACAACTACGCGGTCGGCCAGGATCGCATCCTGATGGTCGCTTCCGACCGCATCAGCGCCTTCGATGTGATCATGGGTGAACCGATCCCCGGCAAGGGCGAGTTGCTCACGAAAATGGCCCTGTTCTGGTTTGACCAGCTTGGCCCCAAGGGCCTGAACATCTGTCCGATCCACCTGACGGGCGAAGACCCTCAAAGCGTGGTGACGGCCGCCGAGGTGCCCCAGGTGCAGGGCCGTTCGATGCTGGTCAGGCGGCTGCAGCCGATCCCGGTCGAGGCTGTTGTGCGAGGCTATCTGGCCGGCAGCGGCTGGAAGGAGTATCAAAGCTCCCGTTCAGTGTGCGGTGTGCCCCTGCCCGAGGGGCTGCACAACGCCAGCAAGTTGCCCGCGCCCATCTACACCCCAGCGGCCAAGGCGGCGGTCGGAGAACACGACGAAAACATCACTTACGAGCGCACCGTCGAGATGATCGGTGCCGACCTGGCCGCCCGCATCCGCGACATCAGCATCCGCCTGTACATGGCCGCCAGCGAGATTGCGGCCCGCAAGGGCATTCTGATTGCCGACACCAAATTCGAGTTTGGCCTGGATGCTCAAGGCACCCTGGTTTTGATGGATGAGGTGCTCACGCCCGACTCTTCGCGCTACTGGCCGGCCGAAAGCTATGCCGAAGGCGGCAATCCCCCCAGCTTTGACAAGCAGTTTTTGCGAGACTGGCTGGAAACGGCCCAGGTCGGCGGGAAGCTCTGGGACAAGACACCGCCAGCGCCGCGGCTGCCCCGTGAGGTGGTCGAAAAGACGGCGGCCAAATACCGCGAGGCCCTGCAACGGCTGATCGATTGAGAGGCAGCGCCCCCAGCGCCCGGACAACGGCTCAGGCGCTGAACGCCAACCAGGCCAGCAGGTCCATGCCCAGCGTGGTCAGGGCGACGGACCAGAGCACCGTGACCCGGTTGCGCAGCAGCGCCACCTGGACACAGACGGCCAGCAAGGCCATGACCATGGCGTCGAATGCGAGCCGCAGGGCCACATACTGATCGACCATGGCGTGCAGGGCGGCGGGCGTCAGCGGCAACCGTGTCAAGGCCAGCAAAAGCCCGACCTTCAACACGGCCAGCAGGAGCACCCAGGCCAGATGTGGCCGCGCGTCCGCCAAGCGCTCGCGCGCCGGTACAGGCGCGAGCAAACCCTGCAGCTCCTCGGGGCTGACGAGTGGGTGAAGACGGGCGGGGGACGCTTTCATTTTGGATACTTAAGAAGCGTTTTGATTCTAGGTCTGGCACACTGGAGTGCCAATCATGGCGAACCGGTAGCACCGAAAAACCGGTAAACGTCTGTAACACCGTCTGGAGACACGCCCATGCACAGCCTGCGTCTTCCTGCCTCTGAGCTGATGGTTCAGTACGCCCGCTATCACCGCGACCGGCGCAACATCGCCACCCATTTGCTGGGCATTCCGCTGATCTTTACGGCCATCGCCGTGTGGCTGGTCTTCCCGCTTGGAAGCTGGGGGGCTCAAGGTTTGACAGCTGCGTGGATCATGTGGGCGCTCACCAGCTTTTGGTATCTGACACGCAGTGCCCCGCTGCTGGGCCTGGCTACGACGCTGGCTAACGGGTTACAGGTTCTGCTGGCCCACCATCTGGCCGCCGGTGCACCCGACTGGGGCCTGCAGGCCTGGCAGATCGGGCTGGTGCTGTTCGTCGCAGGCTGGGCCCTGCAGTTCGCCGGCCATTTCTGGGAAGGCCGCAAGCCCGCGTTTGTGGACGACATCGTGGGCTTGCTGGTGGGACCCATGTTCATCGTGGCCGAGTGGCTGATGATGCTGGGCCTGTTGCCCACGCTGCGTCAGACCGTGGAGAGCCAGGCCGGGCCGACCCGCTGAGCCGGCTGTCGCTTCAGTTCAATGCCATGCTGAGCTTGCGGCGGTAGCTCGAGACCAGGACCGCTTGCGGGTCTTCCTGGACGGCGGCCTTGCCCATCAGCTCGATGCCGCCAGAAGACTTGCCGGTTTCGCTGCCGGGCTTGCGGGGCGGGGGGCTCAGCAGTTCGAGAATGGCAATGTAGGTCTTGCGTGGCGCCTCCTCGTCCCATTTCTTGTCACGCATGATGATTTCCAGCAATTCATCCATCGCCTCGGTCCACTGCCCGGCAGTCATCAGCAGGCGGGCCTTGGCAAACCGGCTCTCGAAGTCCCGCTTGTTCTGGCCGATCAGTTCATCCAGGCGGGCCACGGGCCACTGGCCGCGCGGGTCGGTGTTGACGAATTCGAGCGCGTTGAGCCATTGCTGCAGGGCCTCAAAGCGCAGCGGTACAGGGATGCGCGAGAGGGCCGGTGCCAGCAAGGCGGCTGCTTGACCGAGTTCACCGTCCTGCATCAGCAGCTTGACCAGGTCAAAGCGGGCATCGTCATTGCCGGGATTGCTGGCCAGAGCCTGCTCGAGAGCGGCACGGGCGCTGTGCGGGTCGCCGGCTGCCAGATGTTCCTGGGCCTCGTCGGCAATCGCCTGGGCCTGCAACTCGTCCTCGCCGGGCACATGCTTGTCCAGGAACTGACGCACCTGCCCCTCGGGCAGCGCGCCCATGAAGCCGTCCACCGGTTGGCCGCCCTTGAGCAGGATGCAGGTGGGAATCGAGCGGATGCCGAACGCTGCTGCCAGCTGCTGCTCGTCGTCGGAATTGATCTTGACCAGCTTGAAGCGTCCGGCGTAGGCAGTTTCCAGCTTTTCCAGCACCGGGCCGAGTGATTTGCACGGCCCGCACCAGGGCGCCCAGAAGTCCACCAGCACGGGGGTGGTCATGGAGGCGGCAATCACCTCGGTTTCGAAATTCGCGATCGTGACATCCATCATGGGCTTGGCTTTGTCGTGAAAAAAGGGCAGAACCTTAAAATCGCGGATTGTCCACGGGAACACTTCCAATGACCCAACCGCTCATCGGCGTGGTGATGGGTTCCAGCTCCGACTGGGACACCATGCAGCACGCAGTCCAGATTCTCCAACAGTTTGACATTCCCCACGAAGCGCGCGTCGTTTCGGCCCACCGCATGCCCGATGACATGTTCGACTATGCACAGACAGCGGCTGGCCGTGGCCTGCAGGCGATCATTGCCGGCGCCGGTGGCGCAGCCCACCTGCCGGGCATGCTGGCCGCCAAGACCGTCGTGCCGGTGCTGGGTGTGCCGGTTCAAACCAAGGCGCTGTCGGGTGTGGATTCGCTCTACAGCATCGTGCAGATGCCCAAGGGGGTGCCGGTGGCGACCTTTGCGATCGGCCCGGCCGGTGCCGCCAATGCGGCGCTGTTTGCGCTGGCCCTGCTGGCCAACCATGACGCTGCCTTGCGCCAAAAGCTCGAGGCCTTCCGCGCCGGGCAGGCCGCCATGGCCCGCGCCATGACATTGCCACCTGCGGGGGCTGCGTGAACATCATCCAGCCCGGGACGCTGGTCAACGGTCAGCCCGCCACGCTGGGGGTGATGGGGGGCGGCCAGCTCGGCCGCATGTTTGTGCATGCCGCGCAGGCCATGGGGTACTACACGGCCGTGCTTGACCCCGATCCGGCCAGCCCGGCGGGCCGGGTCAGTCACCACCACATCCAGACCGACTATCTCGATGAACAGGGCCTGGCGCAGCTGATGCAGCGCTGCGCAGCCATCACCACCGAGTTTGAAAACGTGCCCGCGCCCGCACTCTTCACGCTGGGGGCACACCGCTTTGTGGCCCCAGCGTCCGATGCCGTGGCCATTGCGCAAAACCGAGCCGCCGAGAAAGCGCACTTTGTGAAATGCGGCGTGCCGGTGGCCCCACATGCGGTGATCGAGACCGCGGCGCAACTCGATGCTGTGGCCGATGAGTTGCTGCCCGGTATTTTGAAAACCGCCCGCCTGGGCTATGACGGCAAGGGCCAGGTGCGCGTGCCGACGAGGGCCGAGCTGGCCAGCGCCTGGGCCGGGCTCGGTCAGGTCCCGTGTGTCCTCGAAAAAATGCTGCCGCTCCAGGCGGAGTGCTCGGTCATCGTGGCGCGCAGCGGCGGCGGCAAGACGGTGAATTTTCCAGTCCAGCGCAACCTGCACCGGGGGGGCATTCTGGCCGTGACCGAGGTGCACGCGGGCGCGATCGAGCCCAGGCTGGCCCTGCAGGCCATCGAGGCGACAAAGGCCATTGCCGAAGGGCTGCACTATGTTGGCGTACTGTGCGTGGAGTTTTTTGTGCTCGCAGGCGGACAACTGGTGGTCAACGAGATGGCCCCTCGCCCGCACAACAGCGGCCACTACACGCTCGATGCCTGCGACCAGTCACAGTTCGATCTGCAGGTGCGCACGCTGGCCGGCTTGCCGCTGACGCAGCCGCGCCAGCATTCGCCCGCCATCATGCTCAATTTGCTGGGCGACCTGTGGCAGGAATCGGGGTCG
>CAYMMK010000005.1:0-8161 GCA_964391575.1 uncultured Limnohabitans sp. | reverse complement strand
GCAGGAATCGGGGTCGGATCCCGATTTGCGCAGCAAATTGGGCTCTGACCCCAATTCCTGCCCCCCCTGGGACCAGGTACTGGCCCTGCCCGGCACCCACCTGCATCTGTATGGCAAGCTGTCGGCCCGCAAGGGACGCAAGATGGGCCATCTCAACATCACCGGCGACACCCCCGAGGGGGTGCGGGACACGGCCATGCAGGCCTGTGCGCTGCTGGGCATCGAGCCGTTCTGATGATCCTGCCTGGCTTGGATCCTGCCGTCATCGACCGTGCCGTGCAGACGCTGGCGCAAGGACAGCTGCTGGGCCTGCCGACCGAAACGGTGTATGGCCTGGCCGCCGATGCCCTGCGCGATGACGCGGTGGCCAGGATCTTTGTCGCCAAGGGCCGTCCGCCGGACCATCCGCTGATCGTGCATGTGGCATCGACCACACAGGTGCCGCTGTTTGCCAGCCAGGTGCCCGAGTTTGCGTATCGGCTCATGCAGGCCTTCTGGCCCGGGCCGCTCACCCTCATTCTCCCGCGACAACCGGGTGTGGCCACAGCATCAGCAGGCGGGCAGACCTCGATCGGCCTGCGCTGCCCCTCGCATCCGGTGGCGCAGGCGGTGCTGAAGGCCTGCGCCGCAGCGGGCATGCCCGGTCTGTCGGCGCCAAGCGCCAACCTGTTTGGCCGCGTGAGCCCGACCACGGCAGACCATGTGGCCAGTGAGTTTGGCGATGCGCTGCTGATCCTGGATGGCGGCGAGTGCGAGGTGGGCATCGAGTCGAGCATCGTGGACTGCACACGCGGGGTGCCGGTGCTGTTGCGCCCAGGCCAGATCACGCGCCTGCAAATCGAAGCCGTTTGCGGCCAGCGCCTGCAGGACAAGGCGTCACTGGCCCAGCCTGCGCCCAAAGCGTCCGGTACGCTCGACGCCCACTACGCCCCCCGTGCCAAGGTGCACTTGATGGATGCGGCCAGCCTGCACAAGCGCTTGCAAGCCCTGGGTGTGCAGGCCAGCCACCTGGCCGTCTGGTCGCGTGATCTACCCCTCGACAGGGGGGCTGGCGTGCTCTGGCGCCAGCAGGCCAACAGCGCTGCCAAAGCCGCGCACGAGCTGTTTGCGGTGCTGCGCGATTTGGATGCACGTGGGGTGCGGCAGATCTGGGTCGAATGGCCGCCCGACACGCCCGAGTGGGAGGGCGTGCGGGACCGCCTGCAGCGTGCGGCGGCCGATGCACCCGCCGCCTCAGCGCTTACTGCCAGCCCGCTTTCGCCAGGGCACGGTTGACCGAGTCGGCCATCAACTGGTGGCCGGCAGGGGTGGGATGGAACCCGTCCGAGAAGGCGTAGGTTTTCCACCAGCCTGCGGTCTTGCCGGACTGCGCATCAAGCGCAGCGGAGGTACAGGTCGGGAAGTCGTAGGTGGGCAGACCGTCAGAACCCACGCCCTTGACCGGACAGGCCGTATCGGTGGCATTGGTCAGCCCGTAGCTGGCCGGTGTGGCGACCTGCTTGCTGAAATCGCCGTAAAAGTCCACCACGGCGATGCGCGAATCGCTGCCCACCAAGCTGGCCAGCCGGGCGTTGAAAGCGCCGATCCACTGGCGGATGCCGCCTTGCAAAAGGGCCGCTTGCTGGGCGCCTGCCTGGGCCGTAACGCCGGCCAGCACTGCCCGAAAGCGTGGGGTGAGGGTGATGTCCGGGATGTTGAGCACCACCACCCGGGCGGCACCCTTGTCGAGCAGATGGGTCTTGATCTGGCCATGGAAGGTGTCGGCCAGCTTCTGCATGTAGGCGCCAGCCGCCAGTGCGCCGGAGGGATCTTGGCCGAGCAGGGCCTGCAGTGTGGCGCCGTCAAGTTGCTGCAGGAGGAAGGCTTGGAAGTTGGCGACGCCGGAAGCCCCGCTGGCAGCACCCAGGTAGGCGCCCACCAGATCGGCCGCATCGTTGCCGCCGCCGTCCACCAACACCAGATCGCGCGAGCCATAGCCACCGGCCTGCGCCCGTTGCGCCATCTGGGTGCCGATGGTCAGGGGGTTGGCGCTGCCACCGCTCGATGCGCTGACCACAATGCGCCCGCCGCCGATGGCGTAATTGGTGCATCCGGCTTGTGAATTGGCGGCAAAGGTCGACCCGGTGTAGCTGTAGAAGTTGCATTGGCCGGCGCCATAGACGCCATACTGGTTGGCCACCAGCTGCGTCCAGATGGGGAAGCCTTTGGGATTGGTGGCGTCTTGGACCGTGAATTTCAAACCGAAGGTGCCCACGTCGGACAGACTGTCGCCCATGACATACACGGAGCGGGAGTCGCCGCCGCAACCGGACAGACCGATGGCGATCGCAGCGCCCAGCGCACAGGCTGTCAGGGTGAATTTGGTGAAACGCATGTCGAACTCCTGGTGGGTGAAAAAAAACCACGTCCGGATGCGAACGGACGTTCTATTTATCCCATGCTAAGGCGTGCACCGGCCCTTGACCACAAGGGAAACTACCAAGAAACCGGTACCGCTTAGCCAAAGCGCAGCTTCATCACCAGAATTGCCAGCGCCAGGCTGGTGGTGATGACATTGGCAATGATGATGGGCCAGGCCATCAGCAACAGCCCGTACACCAGCCACAGGGCCACGCCGGCAGTGAACAGGCTGTACATGCCCAGCGAAATGCCGCTCACATCCCGGCTGCGAAAGGTCTTCCAGGCTTGCGGAATGAAGCTGGCGGTGGTCAGGCAGGCGGCCAGGCTGCCAATCAGGTCGTGCAGGGGGATGGACATGTCAGGGACGGAGGGATTGTCGCGCAGACCACTCCAGCACGGCCTGCAGTGCGCTGCGGGCCTGGCCGGCCTGCGGATGGTTGATGATGGCCACCACGATGCGCTGCTGGCCTTCGGGCGATTGCACATAGCCGGCCACCGAGGCGACATCGCGCAGGGAGCCGGTTTTCAGTCGCGCACGTCCGATCAGGCCGGCATCCGGACGGCTCTCGCGCAGGCGCTGGGTGGTCCCGTCCACCCCTGCCAGTGACAGGGACTGCATGAACACCGGCGCCATCGGGCTGCCGCCGGCAAGTTGCAGCAGACTGCCCAGGGCCCGGGCGGTGATGCGTTCGCTGCGCGACAGACCCGAACCGTTGTCCAGAACCGGCTCGGCCTGTTGCGGCAGGGCATGCCGCCACCACTGTCGCACGCGAACTTGCGAGGCGACCATGCGACCCGGCACCCCCGGCTGGGCCGAAAGGGTGAGAAACAGCTGCTGCGCCATCACATTGTTGGAGAACTTGTTGATGTCAGCGATCACTTCCGACAGCGGCAAGGAGGCCGACTGCAGCAACAACCGGGCTTGCGGCGGGGTCGGGCCCCAGCGGACCTGACCGCCCAGCTGACCGCCCGCCTCCAGCCACAGGGCCTTGAACACACGCGGCGCATGCAGTTCAGGGGCGCTGTAGGCGACCGGCCATTCCTGGTTGCCACAGCTGGCTGGATAACCGCCGTCGAAACGCACGCGGTCGGGGTGGCTGAAGTCGCCGCGCAACTGGCGTCGCCAGTCCTGGCAGGGTCCGGGGGCGAGCGGCACGGTGGATGGCCACTGCACCTCGGCGATCGGGGGCTCGACCGTCAGTCGGGCCACGCCTGCGGCTGCATCGGGCTGGAACTTGAAAATCAGGGCCTTGAAATTGAGCAGCAGACCATCGGGGGAGGCGTTGTAGGGACGCAGCGGCTCGTCATCGAAGGCCTCGGCCGGTGGTCGCACATCGAACACGCTGCGGTCGAGGATCACATCCCCCCCGATGCTGTGCACGCCCTGGGCCCGGATTTGCTGGACCAGATCGCGCAGCCGTTCGAGCACCAGCTTGGGGTCGCCGCTGCCTTGCAGCACCAGATCGCCGCCAAGATGGTGCTGCTCGAGCCGGCCGGTGGTCCAGACACGATTGGTCCAAGTGTGGTCGGGGCCCAGCAGGGACAGCCCGGCCCAGGTCGTGACCAGCTTCATCAGCGAGGCCGGGTTGACCTCGGCGTCGGCCCGGTGGGCCAGCAAGGGGGATGTGTCGCCGGCCAGCGGCGCCACCCACACGCTCAGGGCGGAAGCGGGCACCTGGGCCTGCTGCAGGGCCTGTCGCACCGGCGCTGGCAAACCCTGCGCGGCCTTTGCGGTCGCGGGGTGGGGGGCGGCGCTGGCGCCCAGGCTGCCGCTCAGGACGGCCAGCACCGCAGCGCGCGCAAACAAAGTTTTCAGGAGAGAACATCGAAACATGGGGCGAGTCTAATCGCCTGCTCGGGGTGTGACAGGGGGGTCTATGGCTGCCCGTATGATCGGCGCATGCATTGGTCTCCTCGCACGGTCGGTCTTGCAGCGGCCGTCGTCACGGTCCTGATCTGGACGTCCTTCATTGTCATTGCCCGGGCCTCGGCCGCCCACACCCTGCTGCCATTGGACATCGCCCTTATGCGCATTCTGGGCGCCAGTTGTGTGCTCTTGCCCTGGGCCTGGTGGCTGACGCGCCGCGCTCGCGCACGGGGTGAACCGGGCGGTTGCCTGTTCGGGCTCTCTCCCCTGCCTCTGCGGGTCACGGTACAGGCCGGTTTTTTTGGCGGTCTGATGTACGCCGTGCTGGCCTATGCCGGTTTTTTTTACGCGCCTGCCGGGCATGCTTCGGTGCTGATGCCCGGCAGCCTGCCGCTGTGGACCACGCTGCTGGCCCTGTGGTGGCTGCATGAAAAGGTCGCGGTGGTGCGCTGGCTGGGGCTGGCCTGCATTGTGTTCGGTGATCTGCTGGTCGGTGGGATGAGTCTGCTGCGCGCCTTCGAGGGTGGCGAGGTGTGGAAGGGAGATCTGCTGTTCATGACGGCTGCCTGCTGCTGGGCCACCTACACCGTCACCGTGCGCAAGTACGGCATCGATCCCATTCGGGCCACCATGGCCATCACCGCGCTGGCCTTTGTGGTGTTCGTGCCTCTTTTTGTGCTGGCCACCGCTGCTGGCTGGTGGCCCACGCGCATCGCGCAGGCACCCTGGTACGAGTTGCTCTTCCAGTTGGCGATGCAGGGAGGGGGTTCGGTGGTGATTTCGGGCATCACCTTCACCTATATGGTGCGCCATTATGGTCCGGTGCGATCGACCATGATCACTGCGCTCGTGCCCGGGCTGTCGGCGCTCGCTGCAGTGGCCTTTCTGGGTGAGCCCCTGCATTGGAATCTGCTGGTCGGGCTGGCGCTGGTCACGGCTGGCATTTTGCTCGGGGTCCAGGCGTCTCGCGTGCCGGCCCGGGCCGCAGGAGTGGTGCAATGAGCCGCGGCCGGTTTCTGGCGTTTGACACCAGCACCGAGGTCCTGTCGATCGGGCTGGCGCATGAGGACCAGACCCTGGTGCGCACACTGCCTGGCGGCGCCCAGGCTTCGGCACGCCTGATCCCGGCCGCAATGTCCCTGCTGGAGGATGCGGGTATGCCGCTGACTTCGCTCGATGCCATCGTCTTCGGGTGTGGCCCCGGGTCCTTCACCGGCCTGCGCACCGCCTGCGCCGTCGCCCAGGGGCTGGCCTTGGGTGCGCAACTTCCCGTGGTGCCGGTGAACACCCTGCTGGCGGTGGCGCAGGAAGCCCGGCTGTTGTTGCCCGATCTCTCTCGGCCCCTGACCGTGCTGGCCCTGCTGGACGCCCGCATGGACGAGGTCTACAGCGCCATCCATGACTGGGACGGTTGCCACTGGAGCCTGCGCCGGCCCTTGCAGGTGGGTTCGCCGCAGCATGTCGCCTTGCCCGACGGCGACCATGTCTGGATGGCCGGCAATGCGTTCGAGGCCTATGGTGATCGCTTGCCTGCCGGCCGGCGGTTGCCGGCCCAGCCCACCGCGCGGGCCTTGCTGCAACTGGCGCCAGGGCTGATGGCCGCTGGCGGGGCGCTCGGCCCCGAGCAGGCCATGCCCCTGTACATCCGTGACAAGGTGGCGCTGACCACAGCCGAGCGCGAAGCGGCTTCCAACCGGGGTGGCGCATGAATGCCCAGGCACTGCAAACACGGCCGGATGCGCGCTTGTTCCCCATGCAACCCGAGGATCTGGATGCCGTGCTGGCAATCGAGCAAACGGCCTTCAGCCATCCCTGGACGCGGGGTAATTTTGCCGATGCGCTGGCCAATGGCTATTGGGCCCAATGCCTGCGCCATCAGGATGAGTTGCTGGGCTATGGCGTGGCCATGTCCGGGGTGCAGGAAACCCATCTGCTCAACATCACCGTGGCGCCGGCACGCCAGGGCCAAGGCTGGGCCCTCATGCTGCTCGATGCCTTGTGCGAGTGGTCGCGCCATCAGCAGGCACAGTGGCTGTGGCTGGAGGTGCGCCAAAGCAACCAACGGGCCATGCAGGTCTATGCCCGCTATGGTTTCGAGCGTGTCAGTCTCCGCAAGGATTACTATCCTGCCGACCGTCACCTGCGCGAGCACGCGGTGGTGATGAGCCTGTGCCTGAAGCAGCCCGCATGACCGACCCGACCCGATTCGAGCTTGACGAACGCCAGCGCGCGATGCTGGCCGAAATGGGCATTCGCCTGTGGTGGCCGCAAGCTGCGCAGACGGTGCCAACTGCCCCGCCAGAGGCGATCGCGCCTGCCGCCCCAGCGCGCAGCGCCGGGCCTCGGGCCGAGTCGCCCCGCAGTGCCCGACCCCCTGTGGCGCCGGCGCGCCCGGCGACCCTTGTCGATGCGCCGCCCCGGCTGGAACCGGCACCGGCCAGCCCGCACACCGTGACGGCACCCTCGGGGGTGGAAGCGATGGATTGGGACACCCTGCAGGCCAGTGTCGCCCAATGCCGCGCCTGCGGTCTGTGTGCGAACCGCAAAAACACCGTCTTTGGTGTCGGCGACCGCCAGGCACGCTGGATGGTGATTGGCGAAGCGCCCGGCGAAAACGAAGACCAGCAGGGCGAGCCCTTTGTCGGTCAGGCGGGCCGGCTGCTCGACAACATGCTCGCGGCCATCGGCCTGTCGCGACAAGCCGAAGATCGCCCCGATGGCCTGGGGGGCGTCTACATTGCCAATACCCTCAAGTGCCGACCACCTGGCAACCGCAACCCCGAACCGCCGGAATTGCTGGCCTGCGCGCCCTACCTCATGCGTCAGGTGGCCCTGGTCCAGCCCGCCCTGATCCTGGCCATGGGGCGCTTTGCGGTGCAGTCCTTGCTGCAGACCGCAGAGCCTATCGGCAAGCTGCGGGGCCGTTTGCACCGCTACCAGGGGGTGCCAGTGGTGGTCACCTACCACCCGGCCTATCTGCTGCGCAACCCGGTCGACAAGGCCAAGGCCTGGGCCGATCTGTGCCTGGCGGTCAGGACTTACCAGACAAGCGCCGCTGCATGAGGGTTGTGGCTATTGGGTTTTGCGAGGCCACAGCACGGCACCGATCGACAGCACCATCAGCACCACCGCCGTCCAGTCCTGCCAGTGCAGCACCTCGCCCAGCCAGAGCGCGCCACTGAACACCCCCACCACCGGGATCAGCATCACACTGAGGGTGGAAGCCACCGGTGGCAGGCTGCGCGCCAGGTAAAACCAGGCGGCGTGGGCAAAGCCGAACACCAAAACAGCATTGAACACAATCGAGCCCCAATGGGCGGGCGAGGGCTGCACCCAGCGGTCCTGTTCCAGCAGCACGGCCAGCAGCGTCATCACCACCGTGGTCATGGCGGTCATCCAGAACGAAATGGCCAGCGTCGGCACCGGCATGCGGGTGCGCCGCAACAGCTGGGTGCCCAGCGCCCAGGTGCTGGCCGCAGCGAGGGCCAGCAACACACCCAGGGGTCGGCCGCTGAGGTTGGCGATCTCGTGCCACAGCAGCAACACCACACCCAGCGAAGCCGCGCCCACCCCGAGCCAGGCCCGACCCGCCAGCCGGTCGCCGAAGAACAATGCCCCCAGCAGGGCCGAGAACATCGGCATGGTGTAACCCAGAATGGCCGAACGTCCGCTCGAGAGCGACTGCACCGCAATGATGATCAGCCCGTGCCAGAAAAACATGTTGAAGACCGCCAGCACCAGCAGCTCACGCCAATGCTCGCGCGGAATGCGAAACGGCACCCGCATCGCCAGCAGCGCCAGTCCCAGCACCGGCGTGCCCAGCCACAGGCACAGGGTGCGGAAGGTCAGCGGGGGAAAACCCGTGACCCCCACCTTCATGATCGGCCAGTTGAT